>CAZIFK010000029.1:0-25780 GCA_964538995.1 uncultured bacterium | reverse complement strand
GGCAATTCCTTTAGGTTAAATATGGATTTATCATTACATGGATTCCCATCGGTGACACGACATGAATCATGATTGTCCGTAACGCTGTCTCCAATTGCCACCAATGTTTCGGCTAAATAATCCACCAGTTTCTGATTATTTTTCAATACTGAAAACACGGTATTGTAATATGATGTTGCTTGATCCTCTTGGGCTTCCAATGTACCGTGCGCTTCGTTGCCAAACCCTTCATAATCCACATTGTATTTTTGGGCAAAGTCTTTTTTCGTTTTCCAGAATAAATCAGAATTACGTTTATGAGCTGCGCCATGGCTGGCATGGTCATATTTATAATATCCGCGTCCTTTTCGCACTTTTGCATATAAAACTTTAGGTTGGTCTGGTTTTGCATTTTCTACCAAAAGCCTGTAATACGCTTCTGTTAATAATTCCCAATCTTCTCCGTCCAGGGTGCCTTCCACATGCCATCCGTGAGATCCAAACCAATCTTGTGGCGTTCCATACATGATCGAGCTAAACGATCTATTATCAATTCCGTAATCGTTCCAATCTAAGAAATATACAAGATTTCCAAGGCCGAGTCCCCAGGCTGAATTCATTGTTTCGTGAGAGGCGCCTGCGGTAAACCCGCCCTCACCTTCAAAGGCAAAAACTTTTATATCCGGAACCCCAGCTAATTTTAACGCTAACGCTTCACCGGCAGCCGCCGGTGAGCCATGTCCGCTTGGACCTGTATTAAATTTGAAAAATAATGTTTTTCCTTCCATTTCCGCGTGTCCCGGCAAACCGCCGTTACGGCGCAAGGTCAGCAAATCCTCCCATACGAGCTGAAATTCTTCCCCTTTTCTGTGTTGATATTTATCATCGCCCGTTTGTTTATATTTAATTCTCATAGCTTCATTTAATACAGCTAAAGTTGCATATACAACCGGATTCGCATGGCCGGCTACCAACACAAAACGATCGGCAAAACGCTTTCCGGCTTCGCGAATATCCCAGCGCATGGCTCCGGATAACAATGTGGCTACCATCCCATGAACTTTTGAACGGGAACCGCCGGGGTGGCCGCTTTGACTCAAATTCAACATAATATCAATGCTTTGATCAATCAGGTCTTTGGTGATTTCCCAAAAGGGGTAATACTGTTTTAATTCTTGCGGTGATTTCATTTTGAATTCATTTTTCCATTTTTCTGATTGTTTAGGATTTTTTTAATAAAGGCTCCTGTATAAGAAGACTTCTCATTACTTAATGCTTCGGGTGTACCGGCAAAAATCAGCTCACCGCCTTCATCGCCGCCTTCCGGGCCGAGATCGATGATCCAGTCAGCCGATTTGATGACATCTAAATTATGCTCAATCACGATGACCGTGTTCCCGCGCTCCACCAAGCGCTGAAGGACGCCTAATAACATTTTTACATCTTCAAAATGAAGGCCAGTCGTCGGCTCATCCAATATATACAATGTCCTGTCTTTGCTGACTCGTGATAATTCTGTTGCCAATTTGACTCTTTGCGCTTCTCCGCCGGACAATGTTGTGGCCTGCTGTCCCAACCTGATATATCCAAGGCCGACTTCATTAAGGGTGGTTAATTTTTTCTTAACGGATGGAATGTTTTCAAAAAATGTAAGCGCTTCCTCAACAGACATACTCAGCACATTTTCTATATTCTTTCCTTTATATCGAATTTCCAGTGTTTCACGATTGTAACGAGCGCCTTTACAGACTTCGCAGGTAATATAAACATCCGGGAGAAAATTCATTTCAATTTTGATAATACCGTCCCCTTGGCAGGATTCACATCGGCCTCCTTTTACATTGAAAGAAAATCGGCCTGGCTTATAACCTCGAATTTTTGATTCGGGTAATTGTGCAAACAAATCACGGACAAACGTAAAGACTCCAGTATATGTTGCCGGGTTTGAGCGTGGCGTCCGCCCAATGGGTTTTTGATCTATTTCAACAACTTTGTCCAGATATTGCAGACCGTCAACTAAATCATAGGGCAGCGGGTATGCGCGTGCATTATTGAGTTCTTTATGAAGAATTGGGAAGAGTGTTTCGTTCACCAATGTGCTCTTTCCGCTTCCAGAAACACCTGTTACAACGATCATTTTTCCCAATGGAAATTCAATGTCGATTTTTTTCAGATTATTTCCTCTAGTCCCTCGGACAGATAACATTTTCCCATTTCCATTTCTGCGGTGTTTGGGTACTGGAATAGACCTTTTCCCGGATAGGTACATGCCGGTGATGGAATTTCTGCATTTCAAGATATCTTTCGGCTCTCCGGAAAAAATCACTTCACCGCCATGTTCTCCCGCTCCGGGACCCAGATCCACGATTTCATCAGCGGATAACATGGTCTCCCGATCATGCTCTACAACCAAAATGGTATTCCCCTGATCCCGCAATGTTTGCAATGTGTTTAATAAACGGGCGTTATCTCTGGGGTGCAAACCGATTGAAGGTTCATCCAGCACATATAGGACCCCTACAAGTTGAGAACCGATTTGCGTGGCTAATCGAATACGCTGCGCTTCCCCTCCGGATAATGTAGTCGCTGAACGTTCCAACGTTAAATAGCTTAAGCCAACATTTACTAAAAACTTTAATCTATTCGTAACTTCTTTAAGAATTTGCTCGGCGATTTGTTTTTCTGTCTTAGTTAAATCAATATTTTCAAAAAAACCAAGAGCGGCTCTAATAGACATTGAAGATACATCCCCCAAGCTCTTGCCATTAATTAAAACGGATCGGCTTTCAACCCTCAACCGGGCACCTTGACATTCTGGGCAAGCCCGCATACTCATAAATTGCTCTATCCAATTGCGTATATGCCCGGACTTCGTTTGTTTATACCGGCGCATCAAATTGTGAACTGTACCCTCCCAGCCTCCAGTATATGTACCGGTCCAACGATCAGATGAGTAAGTCATTTTCAATTTCTCTTTACCTGTTCCATAAAGCAGCATCTCACGTATCTTCGGATCCAGCTTTATCCACGGTGTAGTAAAATTGAAATTGTAATGCTTTGCTAAACTTTTAAGAATACTTCCATACCAGTTTCCCCTGGGCTGTATACCTAAAGGAGCAACTGCGCCCTGGATAAGAGACTTTGTTTTATCGGGCACAATCAGTTCAGGATCAATTTCCATGTGAGAGCCCAAGCCATCACAATGCGGGCAGGCGCCGTAAGGAGAATTGAACGAAAACATTCTTGGAGACAATTCTTCCAAAGAAACTTCACAATGGGGACATGCAAAATGTTCGCTGAATAAATGATCTTTCTTTGGTAGCTCATGGACAATCACAAGTCCGCTGCCAATTTTCAAGGCCAGCTCAATAGATTCAGTCAGGCGGTCTTTATAGTCATCTTCAATGATTAAACGATCCACGACGACTTCTATGGTGTGTTTTTTATTTTTCTCCAATGAAATTTTATCATCTATGCTGTATACTTTCCCATCTACGCGTGCCCGAAGAAAACCTTCCTTTTTAATTTCTTCAAAGACGCCTTTATGTTCTCCTTTTCGTCCTCGGACAACAGGCGCCAGAATAAATATCTTTGTATTGTCTTCAAATTTGCAGACCGTATCAACTATCTGCTGAACGGTTTGTTTTTGAATTGGGCGGCCGCATACCCAGCAATAGGGTTTACCAATATGTGCAAATAATAATCTAAAATAATCGTGTATTTCTGTTACGGTGCCAACAGTTGATCGCGGGTTCCTTATTGCGGATTTTTGTTCTATAGATATGGCAGGAGATAATCCTTCAATAGTATCCATATCCGGTTTTTCCATTAGACCTAAAAACTGTCTGGCGTATGAGGATAAACTTTCCACATACCGGCGTTGACCTTCCGCATAGATGGTATCGAAAGCTAATGAGGATTTTCCGGAACCGGAAAGACCTGTGATGACTACTAATTTATTTCGCGGTATTTCCAGGTCAATATTTTTTAGGTTATGCTGGCGGGCACCTTTAATAATAATTTTTTCTGACTGCATTTGACCCAATTATTCAATTTCAAAAGACATCCTTGAATTTACGAATTATTACACCTGTTTCATAAAAGCATTTGCATTTATCTTACTGGCTTTCTGGTTATTGGTGAACGGTAACTGGTTAGTGGTAACAAAAGAGAAATATGTGTAAGAAAGCATTCCATCAATTCCCGGTTACTACTCCACTAATAACCAGTTACCGTTCACCGATTGAGCGTAGTGAAATCCCACTCACCACTCCACCAATGAACTTGTTTCAATATTTCAAATAGGGTACATTTAATCCATGTCATCCTTAAAAAACCATATCATTATTTCTATGCCTCACATGAACGATCTATATTTCGGTCGGTCGGTGGTCTTTATCTGTGAACACAATAAAGATGGCGCATTGGGGTTTGTAATAAATAAACCGTTTGAAACGCCTGAACTAAAAGAGTTGTTTTCGGGTATTTTTCCAGAAGAAGAAGACATTCTTAAGCTGGTGCCCACCGTTTATTTTGGAGGGCCCGTTTTGGTTGAGCGTGGTATCGTTCTACACTCTTCCGATTATGAGACAGATGGAACCATGAAAATCGGAGATGATTTTTCACTTACCAGCAATAAAACGGTTATTCACGACGTTGCCGACGACAAAGGACCTAATCATTATAAGCTGATGTTGGGACATGCCGGTTGGACACAGCACCAGCTGGAATCAGAAATTGAAAATGGAGACTGGCTTTTACAGCATACGAATCTTGATTTTGTTTTTCATACAGAAGAAAAATTCATGTGGGATATCGCCACAAAATCATTTGGCATCGATATTTCGCACTTCTCCGGTCTGGGTGGCTCGGCATAGTCAGACATTTTGATTAATTAGTTTTTTTCCGTAACTTTTATTTAATCGCCGATAACAGGAGGTTACTATGAAGCGGTTAACATTTTTTACAGTTTTTGCTATTTTCATTTTTTCTTGTTCATTATTTGAGGAAAAGGGTTCTGATGAACGGCAGCCCCCAAGAGAACCCACCGCTAATGAAAAGGCAATTGTCCATTCCGGGAATGTATTTGGAATGAACGTGTTTAACGCCCTCCATGAAGCCGACCCGGACAGCAATGTGCTGATTTCGCCCCTATCTATTTCCATGGCTTTGGGGATGACCCTGAATGGTGCCGCGAATGAAACATATGATGACATGCGTCAAACGCTTGCATTGGTCGGAATGGAAGAAGAAGATATTAATTCATCTTACCAAACAGCTATCGAACTCCTTACCTCCATGGACCCGGAAGTCATTATGTCCATTGCAAATTCAATCTGGTATCGAGAAGGTTTACCCGTTTATGAAGATTTCATTCAAACAAACCAGACATACTTCGATGCAGAAGTGAGCGAACTAGATTTTACTGATCCTAATTCTGTAAATATTATTAACGACTGGGTAGATACCGCCACCAACGGAATCATTGAAACGATTTTGAATGAAATTCCAGATGAAATTATTATGTACCTGATCAATGCGCTGTATTTCAAAGGAGGCTGGCGAATTCCATTTGATGAAGAGGACACTCAAGATAAAACCTTCCACAATTATGACGGAACGGAAACAATAGTTCCCATGATGGGACATAAAATTACAGTACCATATTATATCAGCTGGGAAGAAAATCTTTATATGGCGGACATTCCCTTTGGTGATTCTCTATTTTCATTTACGGTTATTATTCCCAAGGATATCAATACATTTGCCGATTCCTTAACGCTGGACAAGTGGAACCATTATATGAACAATCTTCACTCGGGTGAAGTATATATCGGACTACCCCGATTTGACCTGGCATGGGAAAAATCCCTAAATGATATTCTCAAAACACTAGGTATGTCCGTTGCCTTTGATCCGTATTCTGCAGATTTCTCCCGGATTATGCCCTTGGATAACGGAAATATATACATTAGCGAAGTGAAGCATAAAACATACTTAACTGTGGATGAAGAAGGCGCTGTGGCTGCTGCCGTAACCAGCGTAGGCATTGGCCTCACTTCCGCACCGCCTTCCATTATTGCTGATCGCCCTTTTATTCTTGCCATTCGGGAAAACCATATGGGTACCATCATGTTTATTGGAAAGGTTATGAAATTGTGAGATACCAAGAAGATGGTGCTTTTGAAATGAGATTCAAGAAAATCATAGCAAGCCTCCTTTTTATTTCGATTCTGTTTTCTCAAACATGGGAAATCATAAATCCATCTTTTGATACTCCTGGTGAACATCTTTTAAGAAATATAGAATTTGTAGATCAAAATACTGGGTGGGCTTTCCAATATCACCCTTCAGCCGCTAGAATATATAAAACAACAAATGGTGGTTATAACTGGGAAGTCGTAATGGATACGACACATTTACTCTTTATCGATATTGATTTCACAGATGATGGATATGGTTGGATCTGTGGGCACACCTCAAGTTCAAATGAACCTTTCATATTGCGCACTATTGATTATGGGAATACTTGGGGACTTATAAATAACGCTCCAAGGGTCTATGCTTTATTTTTTGATACGGATCTTCATGGTTTTGCAAGCGGTGATTCAATTTATGAAACATTTGATGGCGGAAATTCTTGGATAGGTCGTCATGTTACTCCTTATTCTGCCGGTTATATCTACGACATGTTTTTTCTTGATGATTCCCATGCATGGGCGGTCTGTACAGGTCCTTTTTTGCATTCCGGATCTATTATTTTTTCTTCCAACAGTGGATTGACTTGGGAGTATTTGGTTAATCAATCATATGAATCGAGTTCGATTTTTTTTAAAGATTCATTGAATGGATTACGAGTTGGAGGTGGTGGATATAGCCCTGGTCATATCGGTATCACAAGTGATGGTGGTAGTAATTGGAATTATAATATTTTTAATAGTGTATCGTTTCGCGACATTTATTTTATAAACGATAACCTCGGCTGGGTTGTTGGACATGGTGGCAATCTATGGGTTTCAGATAGTTCATGGAATATTTGGACACAAATTGATTTGGGTATTACGGAGAATCTGTATTCCATACAATTTGTTGAGAATAATACAGTCGGTTTTATAAGTGGAGCAAATAATACTTTGTTAAAATATGAAGTTGAAGCATCTGTGACTGATAATCAAAGTATACCTAACAAATTTGCTTTCAACCAAAATTATCCCAATCCTTTCAACCCGACCACAACCATCCAATACGAACTACCCCAACGATCAGACGTCCAGATCACCATCTACGACCTCCTTGGCAGAAAAGTAACCACACTGGTATCAAAAATACAGGAAGCCGGTTTTAAATCAGTCACATGGAACGCAACAAATGACCACGGCAAACCTGTAAGCGCAGGAGTCTATTTATATCAGATTCGAGTCTGCGATCCCGATGGAGTCGGGACAGGAAAGTTTGTGCAAACCAAGAAGATGGTGCTGTTGAAGTAGCCGATTTGAAGTATATTGGGAAACCAACATAAATGATAGAGGAGTAATAATCATGAAGCGTGTTTTATCATTAGTATTAATTATATCCACCTTAATAAAAGCGGAGAATCCGGATGAACCCCATAGTCCTATCCGAGTACTAGAATATGCTCTTTGGGATGGAAATCAAATTTCCACTTATCATCGTAATAACGGCGCTGTGGTTGATCATAATGCAACGGGAAATTCGGGATTAGAATGGCCCATCGGCAGCGGGAAAACGGCTGTATTTTCATCAGGACTTTGGTTAGCAGCAGGAAGAATAAACAGCGTTGAAGAAATCCGAACGGCGGCGGCCGAGTATTCGAGAGAATATGTGCCTGGAACATACGGTTCAAATCAGAATGATGCCGAATTTCATATCTATTCAATACGTTCGGGGGACGATGCGTCCAACCCGGACTGGCAGAACTGGCCGGTTGACCAGGGCGCCCCCTGGGTGGATGTGGATGGAAATGGCGTTTACGATCCCAATGTAGACCGCCCCGACATTAGAGGCGACCTGTTTCACTGGTATGTAATGAATGATGGTAATTCCTCAGCACACTCATCATTATGGAGCACACAACCCCTGGGAATTGAAATCCGTGTTTCACTATTTGGCATGGGTTCTGATTCGCCAATGAAAGATGTGTTGTTTATTAAGTGGGAAATTGAAAATACGAGCAGTAATCAGTTGGACTCAATTTATGCCTCTTTTTGGAGCGACCCGGATATTGGTGACGCAAATAATGATTTTGTGGGTTGTGACCCGGAATTAAATCTGGGCTACAGTTATAATGATTTCGAAGGGGATTATATTTATGGAACTGCGTCTCCTGTGACAGGATACGCCTTTTTACAGACTCCTATTGTACCATCCCCTGGTGATACGGCCTGGGTTTCCGGTGATACGATCCTCGATTTTACCAATATTCCCCTGAATGCCTTTTCGATGTTCATGAGAGGCGATGATCTTTTTGGCGACCCGGAAACAGCGCAAGAAGCGTATAATTATATGAATGGACTCATTGGAATGACGGGACAACCATACATCGATCCCACTACGGGGCAAACGTCTACATTTATCTTTAATGGTGATCCTGTTACTGGTGACGGATGGGTGGATTATAATTACTACCCAAGTGGTGATCGTCGGTTTTTGATGACAGCCGGTCCCTTTTCCATGGCTCTGGGTGACACACAAGAAGTTGTAGCCGCTATAGTAATTGCTCAGGGAACAGACAATATAAGCTCCATTACCCTACTAAGACAGCTGGCTCCCTGGATTCAAATGGCTCATGATACTGATTTTGATGTGATAGGTCCACCATTGGTATTCAGTAACCACAGTGTGCCGGTCACCACTGAGGATGCTATTGGACCCTACCATCTGGAGGTAGACATTCATTCAAACGATGGATTTGTGTTGAATGCTAACTCAGTATCTGTGCACTACGGAGTTGACAGTATTTCTTCCGTGGCGCTACTGACCACAGGAGGCACTGGTAATACATTTAATGCAGATGTTAGCGGCACTGGTTCTGCAGGTTTATTTAGGTACTACTTTTATGCTGAGGATAGTGATGGCAACGGTGTTTATTATCCACCTGGAGCGCCAACAGGTCTTTTGCAATTTGAAATTGGTACAGATCAGACCCTACCTGTTCTGGAAAACCTAACTGAAGTGGCGAATACAATTTACCCGGTCGGTAGCAAAACGGTGAAAGTTACAGCAACCGACCGTTTTCCCCTGGATGTTACTTTGAACTATCAGGTGAATAATAGCAACGTTCAAAGTTGAATAATGAACCCAACACCAGATACAGATCATTACGAGATAACATTGGCTTGGAATAATAGAACGTTAGGAGACCAAATTGATTACTGGGTCGTTGCCATAGATGGTTCCAGCGCTTCAAATACGGCTGTTTCCGATACACACACATTTTCTATAATTGATTCGCTTGCGATTGGAGATTGGGAAACTTGGCAATATCAGTCTGTTTACCATTATAATTTAGATCAGAATCTATGGCTTGATTCTGCACATTGGTACAGCCCCCATCACGGCCGTTGGAGTGCCGTTAATCTTGAGGATATCGGAGTCGATGCAGGCTGGGCAATTATTGCTCCCATAGTCTCAAGTCAACCCGATACTGTTATTTCAGGAAAAACTACGGATATTACCCCTTTTCAGGAGACAAGCCTTGCTTTTCGCTTTGCATGTAGTGAAGAGAATATTGCTGCTAATGTTGAAGTTGCGTCTAATTATATTCAGGGAAACTATTACGACATACTTGATTCATCAATTCTACATTTATTGGATTGGACGTTAGTAGATTCGCTGGTATCGATTGGTGGTTTAGGTATTAGCGGTGATTTTGTTGAGCAGGAGATTAACCTTTCGGGTTTCAACACACCGCTTTTCATACGTATAACTGCTCATGCGTCCTTTGCATCGAGACCATTTTTTATAGATGACATCTATTTAAAGGTAGTGCATTATCTGGCTACAGACAATGAGAATAATACGATCCCCAGTTCATTCACTCTACATCAAAATTACCCCAACCCTTTCAACCCGATTACAACTATCCGCTATGAACTCCATACTCCGACCGAAATAAAACTGACAATCTATAATATCATGGGGCAGGAAGTGGTCAGACTGGTGAATGGTAAAATGGCAGCTGGTGAGCATAAGGTGATTTGGAATGCTGGCAATTTACCAAGCGGAATCTATTTTTATCGGTTGGTAACACCCGGGAATCAAATCACGAAAAAGATGGTGCTGTTGAAATGAGATTCAGTCGAATCATAGCCAGCATACTATTTACAACTATTCTTTTTGCTCAAGCAGATAAAGGGAAAGAACAATACCCATCCATTCCAAAGAAGTCTAATGACGGTCACGTTTTTGAACTAGTAAAAGATCAAGCTCAATTTCAGTACCGATTTGATTCTGATGAAATAGTCAGTCTATCAGGCTACAGTCGGCAGATGATGCCTTCTAGGACATCAAGTGGGTCAGAGACTTTTACAAATTATTTTAACGGGAATACTGTGATAAAAATAACAGTTCGAGATAGTATTTTATGGGCTGCGTGTATAGGTGGTGTTGTAAAATGGAATTTAAAAAATAACTCATACAAAAAATATACGAATGCCTCTGGTTTGGTCGACAACAATTCATTAGCTATATTTACAGATAATAATGATAATTTATGGGTAGGCTCTACTTTTGGAATATCAAAATATGATGGAATAGAATGGGTAACATTTCCCGTGCAGGGGGTGATTAGTATTGCTCAGGATCCTAATAATAATATCTGGGTAAGTGATTATTTTGGACATATTCATAAATATGATGGTAACTCTTGGGAAGATTTACTAAGTCAAGGAATCTGGGCCGTTTCACAGGACATTTTTTTTGATCATTATGGTACTGGTTGGTTTACCAGCCTAAGTTCAGGGATCTTAAAGTATAATTCTTATGAAGATGAATGGACAACATTCGATACTCTTTCCGGCTTTCCTTCACAGATAACGATTTCTGTAGAAGGTGATACTTCCGATATAATATGGATTGGGACTGCTGATTTAGATCATAATGGCACTATGGTTCCAGGAAATATTGGCTTGGTTCGATATGATGTAATAAATGATACATTGAATAGTTATACCATAGAAAGCGGATTACCATCAAACTACATTTCAGATATTGAAATATCGTCGGACGGAACAGTCTGGGGAATTGGAACAGTAATTTTTAATGGTGCTATAAAGCTTGACTCAAATGGCGTAACACATTTGACAACTGCAAATAGTGGTTTAATCACAGATATTATCAACGATTTAGCAATTGATGAAAATAGCGTTTATTTTGGTGGTAATGGCATAGTTAAGTTTAATTCTGATTCTTTAACGTGGAGTACTTATAAAACAAACAATGAACCTTTATCTTCGAAGATTAATGCTGTAATCTCAAATAATACTGATAGTATATGGGTTGGGACAGCCAGAGGACTAAATTTATTTATCAATGATGAATGGATTCCTATCCACGGTATACCCGTTTTGTCTTTGTTCATTGACTCAAATAATAATTTATGGAGTGGCTTTGATGGATATTATATTGGGAGATATGATGGATCCGAATGGGAAATATTTAATAAAGACGATGGGATTCTTGGTGGAGTCGTTTACGATATAACCGAAGATATAAATGGTAACATTTGGATTGCGGTAAACGGAGGTGTTAATGTATATAATGGACAAATTTGGAATTCATATACTACCAATAACGGTCTACCAGGTACCAGACCGCGAGCTTTGGCTTCCAATTCCGATGGGAGTATATGGATCGGATTTCACGATGATGGAATAGCTGTATACAAAAATCAAAATTGGGAATATTATACAAGTGATTATACTTATGGGAACTATACTGGAAATGGAAACTCACCCCTGAGAGACAATTGGTTAGAAAGTTTGGCTATAGATCAAAATGGTGTGGTTCTCTTAGGCACATATCGAGGTTTTCAGACTGTAGATATTGATGGAACTTGGAAAAGTTTTACTCAATATTCTAATGGACTGGTTCATGCAATAACTGTTGATATTTGGAATAACTATTGGATTGGTAGTGGTTTATCGAAATACGATGGAAATAATTGGTATACATGGAATTACATTGATGGATTGGCTGGCGAAGTCAGAGGTATATCTGTTGATAATCAGGGGATAGTATGGGTTGCGACAGATAAAGGTCTCAGTAAATTTCAAGAAAACACAACGGCTGCTGTACAAAACTACACTCAAATAAATGTCAACAATAATATAATAAACCACCCCAATCCTTTCAACCCAACAACAACCATCCAGTATGAATTACCTGAACGATCAGACGTCCAAATCACCATTTACGATCTGCTAGGAAGAAAAGTAATTACCCTGCTTTCAGAAACGCAGGATGCTGGTCTTAAATCTGTCATATGGAATGCAACCAATGATAACGGCAAACCAGTAAGTGCTGGTGTCTACTTATACCAGATACAAGTCTACGATCCCGATGGAGTCGGGGCTGGAGAGTTTGTGCAGACTAAGAAGATGGTCCTTCTACGCTAATGCTACGAAGGACAAGTTTTGTTGAAATGAAGAAACTGGTACAATTTCTCGTTTTAACACTTTCAGCAATCTATGGTATTCTACCTGATGGCCATGCTACATCACATATCAGCAGGTCTTTAGAACATCAAGTTTGGGATGGAAATAATATTTCTACTATAATGGGAAACCATGGCAAAGTTGTTTCCCATCATTTGGCCGGCGATTCAGGATTAGAATGGCCAAAGGGTTCTGGAATCCAAGCAATATTTAGTGACGGAATCTGGTTGGCTTCCGGTATTGCCAACGGAAATGAAGAATATCGAACAGCTGCGTGCGAGTATAGATCAGAATTTCTTCCTGGAATGTCAGGTTCCGACCCTGAAAGTTCCGGAAACAGAATTTATATGCTTTCTGCTGATGACGGACCTGCCAGCACAGATTGGATCGAATGGCCGGTGGATCAAGGTGCACCATGGATTGATAATGATGGAGATGGAATTTATGATCCAAACATTGATGAACCGGATATCATAGGCGATCTGTTTTATTGGTACGTCATGAATGATACATCACAACAACAGCACGATGTTCTTTATAAGTCAGAACCCATGGGGGTAGAAGTTCGTGCATCCGTATTTGGATTCGATAATATTTATCCCCTTGAAAATACATTATTTATTAAATGGAACATTACCAACGTAGGGGATACATACCTTGATTCCGTTTTTGTAGGTAAATGGAGTGATCCGGATCTTGGAGATGCAAATGATGACTTCACCGGTTTTGATACAACTTTAGGCCTTGCTTACTGTTATAATGACAAAGATGATTTGCGGTATGGACTTAATCCCCCGGCAGCTGGGTATGTTATGCTTCAAACACCCATTATACCCTCCCCCGGTGATACTGCTTGGGTATCAGGTAACTCCATTTATGATTATGTTAATATCTCTGTCCATGCATTTATGGTATTTATAAGGGGTGACGATTTTCCAACATATCCGGAGAATGCCCGGGAAATCTATAATATAATGAATGGATATAGATGGAATGGTGAGCCCATCTTTAACCCAATTACTAATGAAGAAACTCATTATCTTTTCACTGGCGATCCTGTGACGGGTGAAGGATGGATGGATTACCATATGTGGCCCAGTGGAGATCGTCGTTTTTTAATGTCTGCAGGTCCCTTTGCACTTGCCCCCGGAGAAACCCAGGAAGTAGTTGAAGCGATCGTTATTTCCCAGGGCGCTTCAGATATCTTATCCGTCGCATCGCTCAAAGAGGATGTAAAGTGGGTCAAGAATACATGGGAGTCAAATTTCACCAAACTTGGCGCACCGGCAACCATACAGGAACATATTCTTCCACATAACACGGAAACCATGGGTCCCTTTAATTTGCAGTTTCTTGTTAAACCTAATCCGGGTTGGACATCAGCACCATCATGGCTCTTTTACCAAGTAAATGGTGTGACGGATTCAACGAATATGCTGGCGGTGAATGATACTATTTATGAAGCATCCATTCCTGAATTTTCAAATGTCACCGGTACAACAGAATGCAGATATTGGATAAAAGTTGTTGCCAATACAAGTACGACAATGATATGGCCTTCGGCTTCTCCGCCTAATTACAATTCCTTCCAAATTGGACCGGATACTACTGCTCCAGTTTTGTCCGGATTATCAAATACCAGACCAGTGCATTACCAATTACCAACCCAACAAAAAATACATATTTTATCCATAGAGGACGATCGTTTTGGAATCCATCCACCGCAATTGAACTGGCAGGTAAATGGAGGAAATGTAGTATCAGTCAATATGGTTATGGATTCGTCATATTCATATATCGGATATGCCGGCTGGGGTTCTTGGAAAAAAACCTGGTGCGGTTTTATTTCAGAATCTGTGGGAGATATAACAGATCATATATTCTATTGGGTTACCGCCCAGGATTCAAGTCAATCTCAGAATGAGGGACTGTCAGTCATAAAACAATTGGATTTTAGTGACCGGGATACAATCGGATACTGGAATGATGCACATTATATAGACGTGGATAATTGGGATATGTTCAATCATGGTAATTTTCAAAGTGGATTTACCTATGGCGGTGTAAATTGGGAAAATGTCATCGCGTCCCGCTTAAGCTCCAACGATGACACCGGAGATACCATGACCTATACGCGTTCATTGGATTTAACCGGATTTGATGATGTGTGGCTTACGATTCCCATGGCTGCATATTTTAGAGATGATAAAAACTATGGTGTTATTGAATTTTCTGATGACGGTGAAATCTGGGCACCCCAACAGACCTTTACCGGATTAATCAACCCTCGATGGATACATTATGACTTATCGGACTATACATCGCAAGACCATTTTCAATTTCGCTTCAGGATTCATTGTGAATCTCTGTTTACTGAATGGATCATTGATGACATTGTTTTACACTCCGACAGTACAGTACTCAACACAAATCCAAATTCTATTATACCTAATACTTTCAGACTCCTCCAAAATTATCCCAACCCCTTCAACCCAACCACTACCATCCAATACGAACTCCCTTACAGGTCATATGTCCATATCACCATCTACGACCTGCTCGGTAGAAAAGTGACCACGCTGGTATCTGAATCACAGGATGCTGGATTTAAATCAGTAATTTGGAACGCAACCAATGATAAAGGCAAACCAGTGAGTGCCGGAGTCTATTTATACCAGATCAAAGCAGGCGAGTTTGTGCAAACTAGGAGGATGGTGTTGTTGAAATGAAGAGATTGGGATTATTTATCATTCTAATATTTTCAGTAACCTATGGTGCTCTGCCGGTAGATCATAAAGAATCGAATACAATCCGTTCTAGAGAATATAAGATCTGGGATGGGAATCAAATTTCCACATGGCACGGGAACCGGGGAGAAATCGTCAGTCATAATGCCACCGGACAATCAGGTCTTGAGTGGCCCGTAGGCAGCGGGAAAACAGCGGTTTTTGCCTCAGGACTTTGGATTGCAGCAGGAAGAATCAATGGCGTTGAAGAAATCCGAACTGCGGCTTCGGAATATAGCATGGAATATGTACCAGGATCGTTTGGTTCAAATCAAGATGAAGAAGCATTTCGGATTTATTCCATCCATTCCGGGGACAATACCTCAAAAGACTGGCAGAACTGGCCGGTCGATCAAGGCGCTCCCTGGGTGGACGCGGACGGAGATGGCGTTTACGATCCTGATGTCGATCACCCTGATATTCGTGGCGACTTATTTCATTGGTATGTTATGAACGATGGTGACTCTTCCCAGCATCGGGGTTTGTGGGACACACAACCTTTGGGAATTGAAGTCCGCGTTTCCCAATTTGGTGAAGGACCTGATTCACCTTTGAAAGATGTAATGTTTATTAAGTGGGAAATAGTCAACGTTGGTGGCAATCAGCTTGACTCAATGTATGTTTCTTTTTGGAGCGATCCGGATATTGGTGATGCTAATAATGATTTTGTGGGTTGTGACCCAGAATCAAATTTGGGTTATTGTTATAATGATTTCAACGGGGATGATAAGTATGGGAGCGCCTCACCAGCTGTGGGATATGTCTTTGTACAGACGCCAATTGTACCGTCTTCTGGCGATACAGCCTGGGTATCCGGTGATCCGATCCTTAATTTTATCAATATTCCCATGAGTGCCTTTTCGATGTACTCAAGGGGCTATGATGGCCCTAATACCAGCCCGGAAACAGCGCAAGGAGCATATAATTATATGAATGGGCTCGATGTGTGGACGGGTCAGCCTTACATTGATCCCGCTACGGGACAAGCGTCTACATTCGTTTTTAATGGTGATCCGGTGACTGATAATGGATGGGTGGATTATAATTATCGCCAGAGCGGTGATCGTATGTTTTTAGTATCTGCCGGCCCCTTTTCCATGGCGCCTGGTGATACGCAGGAAGTGGCAGCTGCCATTGTAATTTCACAGGGGACAGACAACATAAGCTCCATTACTCTATTAAGACAGTTGGCCCCCTGGGTTCAGTTGGCATATGATACTGATTTTAATGTAATAGGTCCACCGTTGTTATTCAGCAACCATAGTGTGCCGGAAACCACTGAGGATGCTATTGGACCATATCATTTGGATGTGGATATCCATGCAAATGAGGGATTTGTGCTAGATGCTAACTCAGCAATTGTACACTACGGAGTTGACAGTCTTGCTTCTGTGGTTCCAATGACCACTGGTGGTACGGGTAATACATTTAGTGCAGATGTAATCGGCACTGGTTCTCCAGGCATGTTTCAATACTACTTTTATTCTGAGGATATTGAAGGAAATGGAGTTTATTATCCACCGGGAGCGCCTACGGGCTATCTACAATTTGAAATTGGGCCAGATCAGATCCCTCCAGTCCTGGAAAACTTTACTGAATTACCAAATACAATTTATCAAGCAGGCAGCGAAGTAGTGAAGATAACCGCCACTGACCGATATCCTCTGGATGTAAACCTCAATTACCAGGTAAATAATGGCAGCATTCAAAATCAAGCGATGAACCAGATACCGGAAATGGAAAGTTATGAAACGACATTGGCCTGGTCCAATCTTATCCTGGGGGACCAAATTGCATACTGGGTCGTTGCCGTAGATGGTTCCAGTGCTTCTAATACGGCTGTCTCCGATACGCATACATTTTTTATAAATGATTCACTCGCAATAGGGGATTGGGAGACTTGGCAATTTCAGTCTGTTTACCCATATAATTTAGATCAGAATCAATGGCCGGACTTTGCACATTGGTACACACCTCGTCATGGTCGCTGGGCAGGCTTTAATCTGGAATTTGTTGGGGTCGATGCAGGCTGGATTATTATTGCTCCCATTTCTGAAGTTCAACCAGATACAGTTATTTCAGGGAAAACGATGGATATTACACCTTTTCAAGAAGCAAGCCTTGCTTTTCGCTTTGCCTGTAGCGTGGAAAATATTACAGCATACGTTGAAGTCGCTCCCAATCACGTTCAAGGGAATAATTACGATATCCTTGATTCATCGATTCTACATTTGTTGGATTGGACGTTGGTGGATTCGCTTGTGTCTGTTGGCGGCCCGGGTGTTAGCGGTGATTTTGTTGAGCAGGAGGTAAGTCTTTCCGATTTCAATACACCATTATTCATACGTATTACTGCTCAAGCTCCTGCTGCTAATACGCCTTTTATAATAGATGATATTTATTTAAAAGTGGTACATTTTCTAGCTACTGACAATAATCATAACACAGCCCCAAGGACATTTATTCTTCATGAAAATTACCCCAACCCCTTCAACCCAACCACGACAATCCAATACGAGCTACCTCAACAATCAGAAGTCCAAATCACCATCTACGACCTGCTCGGTAGAAAAGTGACCACGCTGGTATCAGAAACACAGGACGCTGGATATAAATCAGTAATATGGAACGCGACAAATGATCATGGCAAACCAGTCAGTGCTGGAGTCTATCTCTACCAGATCCAAGTCTACGATCCCGATAGAGTCGGGGCTGGAGAGTTTGTGCAGACAAAGAAGATGGTGTTGCTGAAATGAAACAAATACTATTTACACTATTAATTATTTCTTCACTCAATAGTCAGAGTATCGTAACCGATACTCTTAGTTATAGTAAAGTAGTAAATGATTCGTTCGATCTATTCTTAGGTGAAATCGCGTTGGTAGTACATAAAATGCCAGTTGACGGTAAAGTCACAGCCATTAATATTCCCATTGCATCTTGGGGTGACAGTTCTGGCTGGATGATTTTTGAAATGTATAAACTAAATTATCCCTTGGATTCAATAGGGAACCAATATGACAGTACATTTGTGAATGAAAATGGATGGTTAGGATATTACCTAAACCCAACCAATGATTCATTACTAATTCCTTATTTTCCTTATTGGAGTTCATTTCTTGAATGGAATAGTTTCGGCGATACTGGTGTCTGTACTAGTATATCACCGGTTTTAAATACTTTTCCACCGCTCTCCGAGATATTAGTGTACGGACATTGGGCACCAATTTTTATTGAGCCAATTACTCATAGTTTAGGAGATAACTGGATGCCGATAGAGGATTTTGGTCCCGTATATGAATTTAACCAAGGTGATTACATTGGTATTTTTATAAAATATGACTACGGAGAAACTATTGACCCAATTTCCTTTTTTGCGGGCAATAACACCGGATTAAACGACCCCTGGCGGTTCTTGTTATTCAGTCCCCAATGCAGTGGTCCTTCTGGTGAGGGTGGTTGGCATATACGGTCCGAGACAATAAATTGTGAGTTAGAAATTGAATATACAGAATTAGCTAACGATGAAAATTTGAATATGCCCGGATCAATCGATTTGCGACAGAACCACCCCAACCCATTCAACCCTGTTACGACCATCCAATACGAACTTCCCCAAAGATCAGACGTTCAAATTACAATCTACGACCTACTTGGAAGAAAGGTGACAACGCTGGTATCAGAAACACAGGATGCCGGTGTTAAATCTGTCAGTTGGAACGCAACCAATGATCACGGTAAACCAGTGAGTGCTGGAGTCTATCTCTACCAGATACAAGCTGGAGAGTATGTGCTGACCAAGAAGATGGTGCTGTTGAAATAGGATTTAACTAAGCTCACTAATGAGATGAAAGTAATCTTACAGATATTAGATTCGTTATGTAAGCTTAACTCTCGCGTCGTTATGTGGATTGAAAACACACAAATTGAATAAAAATAAAGAGGATGTGGAATGAAGTTTAAACCTTATTACAAACTAAATTGTTTTGCACTTGTCATAATACTAACGCTTCTCATAATTCCCAATGCTCATGCCCAATGGGTCATCCAAAATTCTGGGACGACGCGAAGTCTTCTCTCAGTTCATTTTCTTAATCCTGACATTGGGTATGTTTCTGGAGAATATGGAACAATCTTGAAAACAACAGATGGTGGAGTTAACTGGCAAACGCTGTCTCCAGGTACGAATAGTGCGTTCGACGTGGTTCTTTTTACCGATGAGAACACCGGTTATCTTTTTGGTAGAGGTGTATTGATCCTTAAAACAATAGATGCTGGAAATAGCTGGTTTTCCCTCAATTATTCAGGAAGTACTACTTTGTTTAATTCAGCATATTTTACAAGCATTGACACTGGTTATGCGGTTGGGGGTACGAATAACGTTGGTGGAACTATATTCAAAACTACAGATGCAGGAAATAGTTGGTCTCCTCAGACTGCTGGAACCTATCAATGGCTTCGGTCAGTTTATTTCACTGATCCTAATACAGGATATGTAGTTGGAGGAGGCGGAACAATCCTAAAAACGACGGACGGAGGAACAACTTGGATTGCTTTAAACACTGAAACTAATAGCCGTTTTACTTCAGTTCATTTTCCAGATGCTGATACAGGTTATACTGTAACTGGATGGCCCAGCGATGGTGGCATTTTTAAAACCATTAACGCTGGAACTTCATGGAGTTTTCAAGATCCAGGAACTACTGAGTCTCTAAACGTAGTATTCTTTGTTGATGTCAATATTGGATACATAGTGGGTGATAGTGGAATTATTCTCAAGGGTATAAATGAAGGCACCTCATCAGTTGAAGATATGGAAAACTCAATTATCAGATCCTATACATTACACCAGAACCACCCCAATCCCTTCAACCCAACCACCACCATCCAATACGAACTACCACAACGATCCAATGTCCAGATCACCATTTACGATCTAATTGGTAGAAAGGTAACCACCCTGCTGTCAGAGACACAGGATGCTGGCTTCAAATCCGTCACATGGAACGAAACTAATAATCATGGCAAACCAGTAAGCGCAGGAGTGTATCTCTACCAGATTCGAGTCTACGATCCCGATGGAGTCGGGACAGGAGACTTCGTGCAGACCAAGAAGATGGTGTTGTTGAAATGAGATTTGACTAATCTCTCATAAAATATGAAAATAATCTTACAAATATTAGATTCACTATGGTCAATTTCCGTACCGTTAGGTGTTTGAATGAATAATTACTTCACATATTTACGAAGAGTCTCATTGGTATTGTTTATATGTTTTGGTTTCGGTAATCAAAAAGACAACTCGAATAACGATGGTAATCAACAATTTCATTTTAACGTCACGTTACCATATAATAATTTTACACTTCACCCTGATGCGGCACTTGGATTTAATCTTTCAAGTATTAACGGATATAAAAATTGGTCGTTGCACTATATCCATTATAATCCAAAGTTAATGAATAGATTGAACTTATTTTATTCAAATGACAGATATAATTTAAAGACTTATCCGAATTTAAATGCATTAGCATTAATGTTTGGGATTAATAATAATGGATCAAAAACATTTATTTCGGCATCTGCCGGCCTAAGCTATTTGACTACGCTTTTTTACGGTATTGAAGATGTTAGAGAGCCATTAAAATCTTACGAGATTTTCAACAATTCCATAGGTATTTCATTGGATAGTGAAATTATTATAAGGGTTTTTCCTGGATTTGGTTTTGGACTAAAAAGCCTTGGACATTTCAATAAGCAATTTGGTTTTTGGAATTGGATGGCCATAATACACTATCGAATTCAGTGAAGAAGTTTGAAATGAGATTCAGTAGAATCATAACCGGTATACTAATTACCACTATTCTGTTTGCTCAAACAGATAAAGGGAAAGAACAATCTCGACCCATTCCAAAGAAGTTTAATGATGGACATGCTCTTGAACTGATAAAAAATCAAATGCAATTTAACTCCGATGAAGAAATCAAGATTCCAGGCTATGGTGATCGATTTAATAATTCCGGAATAAATCACGGTGTAGAGGATGATATTATTATAGAGCAGGGAATATCCATTCCTGCCCGACGTTATAATCCAAACCGCTCTGTTGAGGATACACTTGCTTATTATCCACCTGGCGGCTGGAGAGGACAATCTTATCTGTCTCCCGGAGAGGCAATGTTTACGACATTTAAAATGCCTAGCGATGGAACTATAAAAGGTATCAATGTCCCAGTCTATGAATGGGGTACAGGAGATCAACAGGTAACAATAACTCTGTATAAAATGTCTTATCCCTATGCTACAGATGGGAGGATGTATCCATCTTCGTTGGTTGATAGCGCTGGCTGGATTGGCGGTTATGATATGGATAATACTACCGGTTACATGTCCATTGGCGGGACAACCTATTCTCCAGGTGGGACACAGGGTATCTGTGATACAAGCAATGTTGTTGCTGGAGCACAAGATCCGCTTGGAGTTGGAAACCCATCACCATACCTTTTAGACACACTTGAAATGGGTATAATTTGGCCCCTTAATAGTTACTCACCCGCGACTTTAGATCCGACAAATAATCCCGACTACGCGACTGGAGACAGTGAAGCAAACTGGATAATCCTGACGGACTTTGGATCTGAAGTAGAATTTTTATATGGAGACTGGATTGGTATACTGGTTGCCTTTACCGGAGATGGTGGCGGTGAAGATGATGCTACTGGTTTCTTTTATGCGGTTGGAACAGGATGGGTTGATCCCTGGGTATCGGCCAAATTCAACCGTGAATGTAGTGGGCCTTCCGGTAATGGTGGCTGGCATATTCGTAGCGATATATTCAATTTTCAACTTGCCGTCGAATTATTAATGACTCCGCCAGCTATAGATAATGTAACTGTTCTACATACTACGGTATCTACAGAGAGTCGGCCTGTAACTGCACAAATTTCACATAACTTCCCGGAAGGTGGAGGTCCAGTTGCATCAGCCACAATTCATTATCAATTAGATTCGTTAACTGCGCCTGTCCATGATGTTCCAATGGAATTAGCTAATGGCGATAGTAGTTATGAATTATGGGAAGGAGAAATTCCTGGTCAGAGCCCAGGCACAGGTGTTTATTGGTATCTGACAGCATCTGAAGAGGACGGCGCTACCAACAAATCAGAGTCATTTTGGTATTTTATTTTTGAGCCTACACCTGGAAATGATTTAATCTTTCTTAATCAGAAAGATAAGTCTAATGCGCTTTACTGTCATCTTCCGTGTTTGGTTGGTTTCTACTTTTATTGGGGTACACCCATTTTTGATGTTTGGTTTCCAAGGCATGGTCCTTTGACAGATGAACTTCTAATGAATTATGATGTATTAATTGAATTAACCGGTGGAGATGGTCCAATTTATAATAATGATGATGAAGTGGGAAACTGGTGGAACGGAGATAAAATTTATATTGTCGCTGGAGATGAATGGTTAGGGAAGCGCTCTGGTTATACAGACGGCCCAACTGAAGATGGTAGCGTGGCTAAAAACATTCTGGGTATCGCTTATGAATATAATGATATCAACTATACAGCTAATGGTGATCAATCTAGTATTTCCCGCTTAACACCAGTTATCGACGGTGTAGCAAGTTCACTTGTAGGATTCCTTTCGGATTCATTATTATTGAATTATGATCCTGATTATGAGACCGGAGGAGCAAATTGGATAGACGGTGTTGAGGCAGTTGAGGGATATACAGTAGATATGACCGCATATTCATTAGTTCTGGATAGTGCTGCTCAAATCGGTCCGCCGGAAGGTTCAGAAGAATACAATGTTATGATTCATGGCCAAGCTGGTAACGGAGGAAAGAGCGCTTTCATGGCTTTCGACCCCATTGCTTTGAATACAGTACCGAGCTATTACTGGGTTGGTGCATCATATTACTGGAACGTGCTTGCGGGACACACTGCCTGTCCTACAGATGCCAGTCCGCTGGTGAGTGTGTATGAAGCACTCAAGGAAATAGTGTCTGTTGAAGATGATTTTGAACAACCAACTGCTTTTTCTTTAAGGGGCAACTATCCAAATCCCTTTAATCCTGTTACCAACATCCAATACGTTCTACACACCGATATGCATGTTGAGATCAGGATATACGATGTATTAGGCCGGGGAGTGAAAACTCTGCTGAATGCCCAACAAACTGCAGGAGAACAGATCGTTCAGTGGGACTCCAGGAATGATTTGGGGATACCGGTTGCAGCCGGAGTCTACCTCTACCAGATACAGGCTGGGGAGTTCGTACAGACCAAGAAGATGGTGCTGTTGAAATAAGGAAGTACTTCCTAATAGAAAATAGTCTGATTCAACTGTTTCATCAAACCAAAGAAGGCTTAATTTCCCGCCCGTGAAAAAGTACCTTCCACCCCTGGCTGTCATTACAGCCGCATTCCTATGGAGCCTTGACGGTATTCTGCGCCAGAAATTATACACTATTCCATCTTTTCTGATTATCACATTGGAACATGCATTTGGCGCTCTACTTTTTCTACCGTTTCTGATCAAAGGGTGGGGGCAAGTCAAAACACTAAACCAGCGAGGTTGGGGTTCCGTACTGTGGATAAGTATTTGTGGTGGCATTCTCGGGACATTTTTCTACACAAAAGCATTAAGTTATGTAAACTATATCGATTTATCTGTGGTGGTGCTCCTGCAGAAATTTCAACCGATTTTTGCTATCCTTCTCGCTTCAGTTATTTTAAAAGAAAAACTGAACAGCCGCTTTCTTATCCTGGCGGGGGTTGCCCTCGTGGGTGGATATCTTGTCTCATTCGGCGTGACGCCCATGTCCTCCTGGGATGACCGTACAACTATCGCTTCTTTATTAGCTTTACTGGCAGCTTTTGCCTGGGGGAGTTCCACCGTGTTGGGTAAACACGCCTTAACAAAACTGCCTTTCCAGTTAGTAACGTCTCTTCGATTAACCGTTACTGCTTTGCTGGCAGGTATCGTATTATTGGCCACACAAGATATAACAACTGTAACAGAAATAACCAAACCCCAATGGAGCGTCTTGATTTTGATCGTTGTGTCCACAGGGGCCGTGGCACTGTTCATTTATTACTATGGACTCAACCGCTTACCGGCTTCCCACGCAACTATTTATGAATTGTTCTGGCCGTTATCTGCCATAAGTATTGATTGGTTTGTTCGCGGACGATCTATGTCCCCTGCGCAAGCAGCGGGCTCCATAATTTTGCTTACAGCCATTGTGATGCTAGCCCGAGAACGGCAAAAAAATCATGGTTAACCTTACTCCGAAGAGACTGAAACAGAATCTTTTTTACAATTGCATTCATGAATTCAGCTGGGGGTTCGGTATCGCATTTCATTCTACCTATGCAGTAATTCCATTGTTTTTAAAAAAATTAGGGGCTCCGGATGCGATCATTATTTCAATCGCAGGCCTCTTCGGTATTCTGTTGGCTTTCCCAATGCTTTTTTCTGCCGCGCTGGGCAGAAATATTCGGAATATAAAAAAAGCGGTTATTGGTTCACATACCATCGTATTGCCCCCTATTCTAATGGCGGGATTTATCTTCGCTTTCTTTGCTCCCACAGGACCCTATGCCTGGGTGTATTATTATGTGTGTTTTATTTTCTACGGCTTGGCTATTGGTATTATTATACCTATTTGGACAGAATTTCTTTCACATGTATTTCCTCGAAAAAATCGCGGTCATTACCTGGGAATATCTTTTGCATTTAATAGCGTCGGCGGATTCCTCGGCGGTATCCTTGTTAAAATATTGTTGAACAGTTCCATCGCTTTTCCAAATAATTTTGGATGGGGTTTCATTATCATGGGTAGTTCACTCATTGTCGGGATATTGGTTTTTCTACTGTTCAATATCGATAACAAGTCCGCTGACGCTCCTCACAAGACAATTGCTGATTTTTGGACTGATACAAAAGTCATCATTCAAACGCACAGGAATTTCAGATATTATTTGTTCAGCCGCATTTTTATCACAGCCCATTTCCCCGCCATGAGTCTTTATGCTGTTTATACTCAGGATCTTTTCAGTTTTGACATCAGTGAAGCGGGTGTGTTTACCATTTTACAAGTTATTGCATTTGGGTTTGGCAGCGTGTCTGCAGGGAAAATTGGTGACCGCTGGGGACATAAAACGGCTATTATATTGTCTTTCAGTGGATATCTTCTGGCAATTATTTTTACTGTATTTGCCAGTTCGATGTATCATGTATACGCAATTTTTC
The DNA here is from genome assembly GCA_964538995.1 of uncultured bacterium. Classification (GTDB taxonomy): domain Bacteria; phylum Fidelibacterota; class Marinisomatia; order Marinisomatales; family TCS55; genus JADFRD01. The sequence goes on along the minus strand of CAZIFK010000029.1, from coordinate 75 downwards.
TCTGTCTGGGGTTAGGGCAAGGCGGATTTATGCCATCTGCCATGAATATGGTTTATGAATTTGCTGAAACAAGAG
>CAZIFK010000028.1:0-26543 GCA_964538995.1 uncultured bacterium | reverse complement strand
TCAACTTTTGTGAGCCCGGTGGCGTTTGATACTTGATTGATTATATCCTGTTTAGTCATGGTTAATCTCCGAGACAATTTTGATTGTTTATCCCTGTTTCACCCATAAAACAAGTTTTTGACCGGGGTAGATATATTGGCCATAGGATATTTTATTCCAACGGCGAATCTTTGCAGCCCGCGTTCCATAATTTTCAGCTATATGACCTAATGTATCCCCTTTTCTGACTGTATATACAACTTTAATATGTCCTGGTGGGCCATCATGAGTCGCATAAACACCGCGTACCGGAATGGTCAATTTTTGACCGATCTTAATCCTGTGCCGATTGCGAATCTTATTGACAGCAGCTAAATCGTGAATGGATACTTTATATTTTTTCGATATGGTCCACAAACTTTCGCCCCTACGGACTTTATGAACAATGTATTGTGGTGCAAAGCGTTGGTCTTTCGGCAACGCATTAAAGTTAGCTGTAAACTGATCTTTCATCCCCTTCGGTATCCGCAATGAATAAGGACCATTATTTGGTGTGGCAGATTGGCGCAATTCAGGATTATAATTCTTAATCGTTTTTAAACTAATTCCGCTTGAGCGCGCTAAAACAGACAGATCAGCACTTTTCTCCAACTCCACCAAATCAAATTCAAATGGACTTTTCTGTTTATTCGAAGAAGGGTTAAATCCATATTCCTGTGGGTTTTTGGCAATAATGGCTGCTGCCATATAATACGGGATGTAATTCCGTGTCTCCTTTGGGAGAGAATGAAGTTGCCAAAAATCGGATGTCTGATGCAGGCGTATAGCCCGATGGACACGACCCGGTCCATAATTATAGGCCGCCAATGCAAGATACCAGTGATCAAATTCCTCATATAAATCTTTAAAATATGCACAGGCGGCGTATGTTGACTTTATGGGATCCCGGCGTTCATCTACATACCAATCTCGTTTCAATCCATAATATTTACCTGTAGAATACACAAATTGCCATATGCCCAGGGCACTGGCCTTGGAATATGCTTTTGGATTAAGGCCCGACTCAATCATGGCCAGATAAAGCAGTTCTTCAGGCAGTTCTTGCTCGCTTAAAATATTATGTATTAAACCTGAAAATTCGGGCATACGATCCAACCACATTTGGAATTGCTTTTTACCCTTTTTTTGAAAATAGTTTATAAACTGATCCACTGCTTTATTCCGCACTAGCGGTATATGACCGTCGCGATCATCTACGACAATAAATTGACTATTCCCCATCTCCATTTCAACGGGAATAGTGATTTCTTCTATCATTTGTCGGGTATAAGCAGCGGAAATAGACGCATCAGATAATTCCAATGTGTGCAGGCGTGTTGTATAGATAATATTTAATGAAGCAACAAATCGATCAAATTCTTCCTGGTCTTCATCTGTTTTTTCACCCAATTGATCTGCTTCCCCTAATAATTCATAAATATTGTCCAAATAATAAATAACCTCAAGTGTATCATGGTGAACATCAGCAATCACAGCTTCCGTAAGCAGCATCTTTACATCGCGGAGCAATTGCGGCAAACGGTTTCGGGCTTCATCCACACCATTGCCATTTAAATAAATCCCGTTTATTTGGGCTGTAGACCCTTTTACGTTTTCAGATTTGGCATCTTCAGAGGAAGATTCCTGACTTAAAACGAGATTCAGAGCAAATGCAATGAACAGTAAAATTCGTGTAACTTCTTTAATCATAAGGTTTTAGAGCAAAATAAGGAGGGCGAAGTTATATGAAAACACAGGGTCAGTCAAGGGAATTACTCACCAAAATCAATGAAGAAACTGCTATATTCTCTTTTTGCAGTTTTCACCTTTAACGCGCGCATGAAGTTTGGGGTTTCCTGGCAACAATAATTCAATTGAATTCAGTTCCTGGAAACATCATTTTCCAGATTTTTCAATGGGCACACAATGCAAAAATCCTTTTGGCAAAATTGTCTATCCAAATACAATAATCCCTGGGTATTCCCTACATTGGTGAGCTCTTTTCGACTGAATACATTGCCAAATTTCTTTAACAAAAAACCATATGAATTTTGCAGATGCAGTTGGCGCCATGACGTTTTCCATAATGCATATTGTTCGATATCATTTATTTTTATTGCATGAGCTGCAAGCAATGGTAAAAAATAATTGATTGCACATTCAGTTAAAATACTTTTACCCCCACGAATGCAGTGTACTGAAAGGGCGTGAAAGAACGTTTCATAATCCGTGAATTCACTGTGATTTGTTAGTGATACAAAAGTGAGTAATTCTAATAAAAGAGAAAATCGTTTTTCCGGCCAATGAGCAGGACGAATACCACAATGTTCCCAATCAATATTTAATGATTTTGACGTTGATTCAATGATTTCAATTTGCTCCCTATTAGTTAATGGAATCAACTGTTCAACATCTATATGATTAGCCAAAAGTTTAAAATTTTCTTCATTCCCCCCTTTTCCCAAAATATTCGCTAATAGTGCAGGATGGTTTTTCCTGGAAAATGATTGAGTATGTTCCTGCCATCTTTTTTCGCTCAAATTTTGCAATAAATGATTGTATTCAGGTGACAAATTGTGTTTAGTTAGACTGCAATATTTCTTACTGTTTATCTTTAGTAAAACTGTATGTTTAACAGGGCTTTTTATTTTTTTAACAGGCTTTTGAGCAATATGTAAAATCACACGTTTATAATTTATATCTTTATCATGATGATGGGAATACCAGTCACGCTCATAAATATGACATTCTACATCTCCCCTTATAATACTGGACTGAATGAACAACACGGCACCTTTAATATCCGGTCCCTTGTTTTTATTTATTGTTCCATGGTGAATGATAATTAAAGAATGACCCTCTTTAGTTTCAATGATTTTACCAGTTGGAATATGAAACCATTGTTTGACCAGATCTTTTTCATAATATGTCTTTGGTTCAAATATTTTGAAAACAACAGTGTTTAAACCTGAAATAGGATATGGATTCAATTGACAGTCCATGATGACTTTAAATTTACAATCTCATTGCGTAACATTTCAGTAACTTGATTCCGATCATCATAATCATATTCCGACGTATCTATTGGTTGTCCAATGATAAGGCGAATCGGTTTTGGCTGAATGCTGAATGTTCCTTTTTTGATCACATCAAAGGTCCCGCAAATACCCATTGGGACGAGAGGAAGGTTTGTTTGAATACCTAAAACAACACCCCCTTTTTTAAATCGTTTCATGTTGCCATCCAGTGATCTCGTTCCTTCCGGGAAAATGACAATGGACCGGGGGTATTTCTTTAACGATTCCCTGGCAGTGTCCATAGAAGAAAGGGCATCCTTGTGATTTTTACGATTCACAAAAATATATTTACCCAGTACCATTGCCCAACCCACGAATGGAATTTTCCGTAATTCAATTTTAGTCATAAATACTAGTTGATATGGTAAACAAGCTACCACCAATAAAATATCAAATGCGGATTCATGGTTCGAAATGAATATGTATTGCTTATCCGGATCCAGCTTTTCCAATCCATCAACGGAATACGGAACGCCGCTTACAAATAAAATAATTCTAGACCATATTTTTGCTACCCAGGCAATGGGTTTCCCATCGGGAATAAACAAGGAAAAAATTATCCCAATTGTGGCTAATATGGGTGTCCATATCAATAAATGAACAAATACCCAGATGAAGCGAATCAGCCTAAAACCTCCACACCAACATAGGGTTGAAGCGCTTTTGGAACGATGACTTTTCCATCCGGCGTTTGATACGATTCCAACAAGGCAACGGTTAACCTTGGCGTCGCAACTCCTGAACCATTTAGTGTATGAACAAAATCGGTTTTATTATCACTGGATCTGCGATAGCGAATATTCCCCCGGCGCGCCTGAAAATCTTCAAAATTGCTGCAGGATGACACTTCCAACCACTTGTCTTCAGCCGGAGACCACACTTCCAAGTCATAACATTTGGCAGCGGAAAAACTCAAATCTCCGGTGCAGAGTTCAATGACCCGGTAATGCAATCCTAAGGTCTGCAATATGGCCTCTGCGTGAGATACGAGTAATTCCAATTCAGCATATGAAGATTCCGGTGTAACAAATTTGACCATTTCAACTTTGTTAAATTGATGAACACGTAATAGTCCCCGGGTTTCTTTACCATAAGAACCGGCTTCCCTGCGGAAACACGCTGAATAGGCTGAATAATATTTAGGCAGCTCCTGTTCATCCAGAATTTCATCCTTATGGATATTGGTAACCGGCACTTCTGCAGTAGGGATAAGATATAATTCATCCTTTTCTGTATAGTACATATCTTCGGCAAATTTAGGCAATTGTCCACAAGTAAACGGAGCAGAGCTACGAGTAAGAAATGGTGGAAAAATTTCAGTATACCCATGATGATCTAAATGATAATCCAGCATAAAATTGATGAGCGCTCGTTCCAGTTTTGCACCCTGACCTATAAATAAAGGAAATCCGGAACCGGATATTTTTGCTGATCGCTCGAAGTCAAATAATCGTAGGGAGGACCCTAATTCAATATGATCCTTTATTGTATAATCAAACTCCGGTTTTTCTCCCCACTCCCTAACAACTTTATTGTCCTTCTCACTACTGCCAATGGGAACAGATTTATGAGGTACGTTAGGAATCTCTTCAACGGCAGATTTGATCTTTTCTTGCAAGTCATCTGCTTTGGTTTCTAGTAATTTAATCTGCTCGCCGACTTCCCGCATGGCTTCGATGGTTTCCGCCACATTTCCCCCGGCACGTTTTACGTTTGCAATTTCTTCTGATACACGATTACGTTCAGCGCGTAGATCATTGATTTCTGTTAATAATTTTCGATGCTGCTCATCAAGGTTCATTAACGAAAAAAAGTTAATGTCTTCACCTTTTAAAGAAACCCTCTTTTGAACGACATCTGTATTTTCACGGATTCTGGATAAGGATAACATAATTTTTCTGGAATAGTCTTACTTTAAAATTAGAATGTTTGAGAGGGATTTACAACGATGGAGATATTATCCAATAATCCATCCTGCTGCTACTGCCACTGCTACTTTTTTACCTTCCTTCTCCGGACACCATCACCCATGCAGTACTCAACAGAATTTTAAGATCCAGGGAAAAACTCAGGTTCTCAATATAATAAAAATCATATTTTAATTTCTGACGTACGTCTTCAATATTCTGATCATAGGGATGTTTGATTTGAGCCCAGCCCGTGATACCCGGCCGTATCTTTTGACGGCGATAATAAAAAGGGTATTCCTCAGCCAGTTTTTCAACAAAAAACGGGCGCTCCGGCCGCGGTCCAATTAAACTCATGTCTCCTTTAATTACCATCAGCAATTGAGGTAGTTCATCCAAGCGAAAGCGGCGTAAAATACGACCAACTCGTGTAATACGAGTATCTTCTTTACTGGCCCAGACAGGTCCTGTTATATCTTCAGCATTTTCAAACATGGTTCTGAATTTATAAATGGTAAAATGTTTTTGTAATTTTCCCACTCTATCTTGTGTATAAAATACCGGTCCTCTGCTATCGATTTTAATAATTGCAGAAGTGATAACCCAGAGCGGCGATGAAATGATTAAGGCCGGTATCGCAATGAGTAGGTCCAAAAACCGTTTTATAATCGTATTGTATACCGTTTCCAAGCTGGGATTTACTTGAATGAGTGGTATCCCATATATCTGTTCCGTCCGTGCCAAGCCGCTGATGACTTCATGAAGGTCAGGGACAATTTTAATGGACACAGGCGATCCGTTGGCAAGGGTAATAATCCGTGTCACATGTGTATGCTCCAGAACGACCGGTGCCACAATCACTTCTGAAACCTGATTTTCCAAAATGATGGATTTTAAATCTTTTTCATGTCCAATCACATGAATGTCTTGGGAATCATCTATTTCAGGATCATCATCCGAATGGACAAAACCCAATAAATCAAACCCCTGATTCACATGGGCAGTAATGTTGTCAGCTACTTGAAATCCCCGAGTATTGACACCTACTATTATCGTTTTTCGAAGACCATACCCTTTGGTGAGTAAATATTTTTGAATAGAGCGAAAAATCCACCGAGAAGCAACAAGACTCATCGAGAACGTAAACCAATAGCGGAGTATCTCCTGGGCATTTAAAGGCCAGTCATTGAGGGTCAAAGCATCTATTAATACTGAAACTAATGATATAAAAAAAGTGACTTTAACTATTTGCTGAATTTCATAAAACCGTGAAACTGTTGGCTCACTTCGGTACAAATTAAGAGGCAAAAATATAATTCCTAAAAATACTTGCCCCACAGCAAATACCAGAAACAATTCAAATTGAGAATAATTTCCCCCTTTATTGATAATAGGTATTAATACCGTATAAAAAGCAAAGAATGTAAAAATTGCATCAGTTAAATATAGTCCCCAAGCGATGACCCATCGGGGAAAGCGTATACGTAGATGTTGCAGAGTTTCCAGCATGGCGAAAATTATCTAAAAATATTTTTCTATTAAATGTGCTGGATCACACCAGAAATGTAGGGATCGTTATGCAGTATTTCATGTTGATTCCTTGTTTGTTTCAACTAACTGATAACGATTTAGGGCGATAGAACTCCTTTGAAGTTGGGAAAAGTTAGGTCAACTTTTATTCGTAGTCAAGTAAATGAAATTTATAGAATAGATATGTTTTATTAGTGTAGACTTCAGTCTCATGCGAAACCAAACACAATATAAAAAATGCGCATTTCTGCTTTTATTCCTTTTTAATAACCTATTAACAGGTCAAAATACTCCCATAGATCTTGATCACCCGGTCAATGATTTTATTTTTCGTTATCACACAAAAGGCACTGTAAATACAATTAATCCCGGATTAAGACCATTTTCAGTGAATCAAGTCATTATTGCATTAGATGAAATTTCAAATGTCGAACTTTCAAAAAGTGAAAGAAAATTGTTATACTATTTCAAAAAGGAATTTGATTTCAAAAATTTAAGTGAAGGAATCCAAGGACCGTGGCAAAGAAACCAATTAAAAAACGCTATCAAAGGTGCCTTTTCTGTTTACAATCTAGATATTTCAGAAATCAGATTCTTATCGATCAAAGACGAAGAACTTGCTCTATGGACTGATTGGGAAGAATGGATCAGCGTCGATGTTCAAGATACCATTCAGCGATTATTTTACAATGACAGGGTTACTATTTCTGGTCAGTTTAATAACAAACTGTCTTTTTTCAGTCGATATTCATTATATAGAGTTGAACATAAAGATTCATATCCAATGCCAAAAGAATTCAAACAAGGTTATATTTTATTAGAAAAAAATACGGACTGGCTAGTTTGGGATGTATCTGAAGCATCGATGCGATTTGATAACTTAATCATGAATGTTGAAATCAGCAAAATTCCCATATATTGGGGATATAGTAAACAGCACTCCCCTATTTTATCAGCTAATGTTCAATCTTTTTCATTCCTCAGATTTTCAAAAGATTATAAACGGATTCGAACCCAAAGTTTTATTGGGTCATTAGATCCCTTTGGAGATAATCGAAAAGGGATTGTTGAGGAAAAACACATTGCCGCCCATCGCTTTGAATTTGACTTAACTCAAGCCCTGACTGTATCCTTTAATGAGATGGTTATTTATGCTCGCAGGAATATTGAATTGGGCTATTTATTACCGATAAACCTGTTTTGGTCAGAAGAACATAGCCTCGGGAACAGAGACAACGTTCTCATGTCTTTTGAAGCTCTGTGGAATGCAAAACCGGGGCTAACACTCTATAGTACATTTTTCTGGGATGAACTTTCCTGGTTCAAATTATTCAGTCCGTGGTGGGGAAATAAATTCATTTTCCAGTCAGGATTCCATTGGGTGCCATTTTCCAATCCAAAACTCCCCGATTTCAGAATCGAATACACAGCGAGTCGTCCTTGGGTATATACCCATCAGGATTCACTTCTGACTTATACGTCTGCAGGTCATGGGTTGGGATTTCCCATCGGACCCAATTCACAATTATTTTACCTGGAAATGAATCTATGGCCGACATATAAAACATTTCTTTCCATAAATGTATCTTATTTGAAAAAAGGTTCGGCACTTGGATCAGATCCTAATAATAATTATAACTTTAGAGATAAATCTCTGGATGACAACACACCCATGTTATTGGGAGAAATTAAAGAAAATTTGATAATTGGCGCTGATTTTCGGCACCGAATGACAGAACTTTTTTATATTTCCGGAAATGTCGCTTTTAACACTAGTGAAAATATATTGGAAGGGAAATTGGGATTATTAATAAATTATTAATTTTCTGTACAAAAAAGAAATAAATACAAACTACATTAAAAGAAATTTTAATTTAATTATATACTTTTTAAAACTTTTACAATTCGCATTGAAGCTTTTCCATCCCAAAGTTGTGGAACTTTTCCATGTTTGAATTTTCCATCCAAAATGTTATACATTTTTTCTTTCAATAATTCCATGTCTTTTCCTACAAGGCTATTCGTGCCAATAGAAACAGTGACAGGTCTTTCAGTATTTTCTCTAACTGTCAGGCAAGGTACGCCAAGAAAAGTCGTTTCTTCCTGAATACCTCCTGAATCTGTAATCACAACTTTAGCTCTTGATTGCAATGCTAAAAAATCAAGATAACCGATAGGTTCCATTAAACGGAAATTTCCACTATCAGGAATTTCTAGTGAAAATTCATCTATTTTCTGCTTCGTTCTAGGATGCACAGGAAATATAACCTGTATGGATTTACTGATTTCAATCAAAGTTTTGAATATTTCACGAAGCATTATATCATGGTCAACATTCGATGGCCTATGTAAAGTTACAAGAGTATATGGATATGAAATCTCTTTCATAAAGGAAATGTCTGATTTTGGTAATAATCGTACTAACGTGTCGATCATGACGTTTCCAACTAAATGTATCTTTTCTAATGAAATACCTTCCCGAAGGAGATTTATATTAGCATCTTTAGATGGGGTGAACAATATATCTGAAATCTGATCAGTAATTAACCTATTTATTTCTTCAGGCATTGTTCGGTCAAAAGATCTTAAGCCGGCTTCAACATGACCAACGGGAATCAATAATTTTGAACAAACTATTGATGTACCAACTGTAGAATTCACATCTCCATAAACCATTACAAGATCAGGTTTATTTTTTATTAAAACCTGTTCAATGGCAACCATAATAGCTGCTGTTTGTTCGGCATGAGAACCAGAACCCACTCCAAGATATTTATTAGGTTCTCTCAATTCAAGTTCATTAAAAAACACGTCTGACATATTTTTATCATAATGTTGTCCTGTATGAATCAACAATTGGTCAAAGTCTGTCATTTTATCAATAGCTCTCCATACTGGAGCTACCTTCATAAAATTTGGTCGAGCTCCTACAACATGTAGTATCTTCATATTTTTTTCTCCGCCACAACTCTATTAAGAACATGCTCCATATATCGCGTTGATTTACGACGATCAAAACGTTCACGAACAAATATATAACCTGCATCAGCATGCTGATTCAGGAGGTTTTGATTCTGGGAAAGTAAAGTAATAGCTTCCACGAGTTCATTCGGCTTGCCGGGAGAAATCACCACTCCCCCACCGGACTTCCTAACCAGTTCTGCTGCTTCTCCCTCGGCTGCCAATATCACCGCTTTTTGACAAGCCCACGCCTCCAGCAACTTAGATGGCACGGCGTCTCGCAAAGCACCGCTAACTAATGGTACCAAAGCAACATCTGATGCCGCCATTATTGACGGGATAATTTTCCGTGATTGACGACGTAAAAAGGTAATGTTCGTCAACTGCAGTTGTTTTACCCTTTCAATCAAAACCTCGCGCTCAACACCATCCCCCACAATAACAAAGTGAATATCCGGATTATACTTAATAAGTTCAGCTGCCTCCACAGCAATGCCAATACCTTGTGCGATACCAATTAGTCCCGTATACGTAATCACGAATTTGGCCTTAATACCCATTTCTTTTCGCCAGTTATATTTTGATGATATTTCTAATCTATCAAAATCTACACCATTTTCGACTACAGTCATCCTCTCCTTCTGAACACTGATTGAATGCAAACGCTTGAGTTTTGACTCCGTCACTGGTGTTAAGTGAGCGGCTCTGTGGTAAATATAATTAGCCAAACGCCTGCTCCATTTCATGAAAAGACTCTTTTCAGAAAATGCCCCCGCTTCAATAGCAACATCGGGCCATAGATCTCTCAAATCAAGCACAAATGGTACATTGAATATCTTTCCCAAGATAATTCCGGCAATTCCAATAAAAAGAGGTGGCGATGATACTAATATAACGTCATATTTTTCTCTTAATGTAAGTCCTGTAATAATAGAAGATACTACAAACGAAATATAATTTATTAATCGCTTAATACTAGAATAGTGCGAAGTAGCGAATACCCATGTACGTACAATATTTACACCGTCAACCCGTTCATTTGCTTTAAACTTATACTTGTGTGTTCTTGAAATTTTACCAGATGGATAATTTGGAAATCCTGTAAGTACTGTAACTTTATGATCCCACATAACCAACCAATAAGCCAGGCCTCGCAGCCTAGCAGCTGCTGCACCCATTTCGGGAGGGTAGAAATGTGTTATTAATAAGATACGTAAATTCCGTTTTTCTTTAAGTAAACTCATCCGCATTATTAAATATAGTTTTTACACACTTCGTATTATTCTATTGTAATAATCATTTTATTAAATACTAAATAATCGATCATATATTTCAATAAGTTGTTGGTTTATTGATTGTGAATTATAAACATCTTTAGCTGCTTGAAAGCCTTTTTTACCAATCTTTTGACGAATGTCAACATCCTTTAACTGCTGAATTGCTTCTGCAATAGTTGCTGCATTGACTTCATCAAGCAGCACGCCACAACCAGAAGAGCGTACCATACGTCCAAGATCTCCAACTTCGTTAGCAATTATAGGACGTCCGGCAGCCATTGCTTGGGTTAGTGTGTTTGGAGCATTATAAATTGCACCGGGATAATCCAAACGCAAACAGTAGTAAATAATATCCATTGATTTAAAATATAGTGGTAAATCATTTGGCGATAACCAACCATGATAAAATATATTTTTATGATTATCGGTTGCATTTTTAACGTCTATTCGCTGATGACCATCACCCCAAATATGAAAGTGTACTTCAGGCAACAGTGTTGCTGCTTCAATGAAAGGTAATAATAACCGGTTACGGGAAAAACCACCAATGTAAGCTATTGAAATTATACCTGATGAAAGACCTAATTTTGTTCTGACAGCTTTTATTTCTTCCTCTTTAACATTTGTGAATAGTTCCATATCCTGAAAATTTCCTAATGTTATCACTGGAGTCCTACCTTGTGATAAATATTCATCCCTCAAAACAGTGCTTGCTGTAATTGTAGTATCTACAAATTTAATCAACCATTTTTCCCATTGTGTTAACAAAAAAACAAGAATTTTAGGTAAGTGAAGGGACATAAGGGCAGGATAATTTTCGTGAGCATCATAAATAAGTTTATAACCTAATTTTTTTTTAAGCTTTACACCTACATAAAGTGTATCAAGATCATGGCAATGAATAACATCAGGCTTGTATTCTTTTGCTAATATTATCACTTCATTCCAATATCTAAGCAAGTGACCTAATTGGATCCAGCCTGCACCGTACACAGAAAGGACAGAATGTATACGATTAATTTGGAAACCATCAATTATCTCGTGTGAAGGATATTCCACTTGTCGGTCCCAACAAATAATATTTACAGAATGTCCCTGTTTTGCTAAAACATTAGCCTCTCGCTTCACCCTCATGTCCGGACGGAAAGCATTTGTTAGAAGCATTAATATTTTTCTTTTATCACGCATAAATCTTTTCTTTTAATTCAGCAATCCAACCGATTTTAACAAAATGAAAAATCACTATTCCAATAACAATATAAATTGTACTTACTAGTATGAATTGTGATAATATTGACAAATGTGTATAAGAAACGATTTGGTTAATTATGATCATGATAAATGTAATGGCAAAAATATCGCGAATTAGTTTGAAGTCGATAAAACTAAAATTATATAGCCTCTGCAAAAAGAAACCACTCCCGAGTCCAGCTATAATATGACTGAAAAGAAAACTAAATAAAGCCGTTTTCAGCAAATCCAAATTATAGTTTTTTCCTATTATTATAAAAATGATCATCGACACTGCAGCTAATCCGTATATCAGGGAATTATAACCCCTTTCTGATACAGCATCTATCGGACTCCGGGCTAATCCGGAAAATGTATAAAAAGGCAAAGCCAATATAGCAAGGCGTAAAATGGTTATTCCTGAATCACTAATTTCACCTAACCAAAACTCTAGAATAAAATGAGCATTGATATAACAAAACACTGTCCCAATTACACTAAAAACAATACCAGCTTTAAAGAAAATAATAAGGATATTTGCTATATCCTCGTTAGCTCCACTAGCAATTTTATTAGATATTCTTGGAAGTAATACCATCCCGATAGGATTTACAATAATTAATGAAAGCCTGACTAGACTCAAGCTGGAATTAAAGTAAGCTACACTTTCAAAATTGACAGTTTGTGCTAAATATATGGGAATTCCTGCTAGTAAAATGAATTGCGAAATGAAACTGGGGATGCGTTCTATTCCGAAATGGATGATCTTTTTAAAATTACTGAAAGTTACTTCAAGAAAATTTAGCCCTTTATTACGTATAATAAATGCAAATACCATAATAATCAGAATACTTGAACCGATCCAAAGCAATCCTTCATTTATATCTTTTACATTCATAAATATAACTATTGGAATAATGGCTGTTCCCAGTAATTGAACGATATTTGCACCAATCATATTCATGTACCCACGATACAACGCATAGGTAATAAATTGAGCACTAATGCCTAATGAAAAAATCAAATATACCCAAAAGTAATCAGTATAAAACCCCGAAATGTTTAACCAAAGAATACCAGAAATTAACAATAGCGTTGATGGAATAGTAATTACAAAAAATATAATAATAGTAATATCGCCATAAGATCGTTCAAAATTTCTACTCAAATAATTTGGAAGACCTACATTCATCCCAATTAACAATATTCCAACAACGGCTGTCAGGGTTCTTTTTACCAAAAGAAATTCACCCAATACTTCAAGACCATGAATACGAGCGATTAACCCATTTAGAATAAAAACACCGCCAATAACGATTAGACCGTTCAGCAGGGTCACCATCAAATCAGCCTTGAATGACAAATGTTTATTTAACCAATTCATACTGAAACTTTCAGAGCTGATTTATTTTGCCAATAATCATAAACAAATAGAAAAATGACTAACAGCAATAATCCTTTTGTAAAAAATAAAATTGTAAAATTCGAACTAAAAAATCCAAAAGTAAATGCTGGTACACAAATTGACATTGATAATAAGTAGAGTAAATTTTTTTTATAATTTGAAATCTGCAATATTTTCCATTGGAAAAGATGAACAATTATACCAAATATAAATGTAGAAATAATTGTACCATACCAACCAAAATCACTCCAATAATTTCCCAGGAAATTCGCATTTGCTGAGCCGGTCGTTTCAGGCATTTTCCACCACAATTTTGCTATATAATTTGAAACAGGAAATGTTCCTTCAGGGTACATCCATGAAAATAATTGACTGGACCTGCCCATTAAAAAATCATGTGTTTCAGGGAAATATTGGAAATAATAAAATAGTACCTCAGCAGGTGTAACAAATAAGCGATTTATATATGACCAGAGTATCACATCAAATACATCTTCACGATCAATGAATAAAAAATATGAAATAAGCATAGGGCCAGCCAGAGTGATAACTATTAGGGTAATAATAAGACTTGTCTTTACTCTTTCTCGTTTTAGAAATATATATGCTGCAATGGAAAGAAAAATGGATGCAATCGGTGATTTTTCCAGAGTAATAGTGTTTACAATCAAACCAAAGATAAAAAATAATATAAAGAGAATTTTATATTTATACTTGGAATATATTGAATTGAGAAAAAGGGAACCGATGATGCCAAACGGAATAAATAATGATCTTAACCAGAAAAATAAATATCGCTCAATTTTTGTAATATTCAAAATCTTTAAAGCATCTTCACGCATGTAAAAAAATTTGGTGCTATTCCCAGGATCTTTAATGAGTTCCAGAAGAGGTATTTCATTTACACGTAATAAATATCCACCAAAGATCAATATAGAGATGGAAAATAATATTACGATTATTTCATAAAATTGTTTATCATCCTCATCCCTTTTGATTTGACCATTTAGAATATTCAATGTCCTATTCAAGTTTATTCTTCTATACCTTTGTCCTAAAAATAATCCAATAGGGAAAAGAATATAGAATAGAAGTATAGAATAAAAATACGGAACTTCATTGGGATGGTCCATGATCATTAAGATATAGATAGATGGAATTGCAATAAATATGGTGAACGTAGTGATAATTGTTGAAGGTATTGAAGCAATCCGAATTCCTGAAAATCCATAAACTAAACGATATTTATATGTTAACAGTATATATACAAAAATTGAAATACATATTAGTGCTGATTCCAAGAGCCATTCTTCCGGCATCCAAATCAGGATAGCTATCAGAATCAGTGGAATAATAAATATTAATGCACGATCAATATTCCAGTCATTTTGCTGAATATCAGCATACATAACTTTTTCCATAACAGGATATTACTATTTGATTGTACTAGAAAAAATTTGCCATCTGGTGCGGAAATAAACATAATACATTGAAAAGATTGTTGAAAGAACGAATCCAATAATTAATATCCGGGAACGGACTGGTTTATATTTTAATTGAGGTAATACGGCAAAATCCAACACTTGAACTGTAGGTGTGTCCCTTGCTTCTTGAATTTTTGCTTCTTCATATTGTTGAGTTAAAAATGTATAAAGTGTATTCTGTACTTCCACATCACGCATCAGGCGTCCCAGTTTTAGACCCAAATCCGGAACCTCTGAAAATCCTGGAATCATCGTTATTTCTTTTTCACCATAATCCAATTCTTCTAACTGTTTATTTAATCCAATAAATTCAGTTTCTAACAGAATAATTTCAGTCTCGATTAATTTTATTTCAGGATGATCTTTAGGTAATGTTTCTTTCAAAATACTTAATTTGACTTTACTAATTGATATTTTGACTTTACTGATTGAAATAAGAGATACTAATTCTGTAGCAACCTGAATGATCGCTGTGGTCTGTTCCGTAAGAGCAATAGTATTATACTCCTTCTGAAAAGCTTTCAGCTTTTCTTCAGCCCTGGAGAGATCGTCTATATTTTGATAGTAACGATTCTCGATAAATCCACGATGTTGCGTTGTTTTTTCAGATTTCAATTTTTTATTGACTTCATCCAGTTTAAATACAAGATCATTTGTTATATCCCTCGATAGTGCTTTGCAAAATTCTTCATCACTTTCAAAATGGAACCAACCTGTTTTAATATCTGTAGTAACTCTAATTGTACCCTCTTCATCAATTTCAAAATTGGTATCATTTTCTAATGACTCCTGTGCTTTCTCATTGTTTTCTACATCATAAAACTCTACGAGATTGAATTTTTTGATCACGCTTTGCATGATTGTTCGGCTTTTTAGAATCGCAATAAATGTACTTGCATTAGAACTTAAAGAGGGCATAATATTTTGGAATGAAAAAAGATTGGGATTATTTACCAACAAACCACTATCAAAACTCGATGATGGTGGCATAATCAAAGCAGTAGTGCGATAGGTTTTGGGTAACATAAACGCTAAAATAACTGATAAAATGCTGACGAAAATAACATTCCGAATAATCTCAACTTTCGATGCCCAAATGATTTGACCAATACGAAAAAGATCTATGTCATCGAAGTCTGTATCTATTATTGGTAAGTTGGATCCTTCTGCTCCTGGAAGAACGCCATATTTCCTCAGATCACCGATTCGATTCCTGAGTGTTTTTTCAGAAAGACCATGTTGTTCAGCAATTTCCTTTCGTTTTTCCGGATCATGAATAACTTCCGGATATTCTTTAACCAAATCCAGAATTTTTTGCTCGTGGGGAGTTAATTTAATCATATAGCTGCTTTATATGTTAAATAGAGCGTTGCAATTGCTGTAGCCGTTTGGAGAATACTAATGTTACCAAACATTCTGCTGCGGAGGCTTTCCGGAACAAAAACCACATCGCCCGGTTCGACAAATTCATCATAAGCATCTTGTAATACAGAGCCATCTGCTCTATGAATAATTGTATTATTTTCATTGCCAATTTTCAAAACACCTCCTACCATTGCAATATAATCACTTGCTTTATAACCGGGTACATAAGCAAAACCTCTTGGACGTCGTACAAATCCATGAACAATAATTTGACTGGTTTTATATTCTGTAAAATTTGATTCTTCTTCATCTTTATTTTCTATGAAAGGTACAATTATTTTATCTCCTTCCAACAATGTAGGATTTTGGATCAAGTCACCTTTAACCAAAAAATCCTTAAGAAATAATTTAGTACGTTCACTATTTCTTTCTAAATACACAATTTCGTTACTACCATACTTTTGAATACCTTTTGTTTTAACAATTGCATCTCGGACTCGATCCGTTGGCGACATGACAACAAATCCCGGATATTCAACGGCTCCTAAAATTTGTATTTTGAATGTTCTTATTGAAGCCAAGCGGACTGTTGTTTGAATTTTTTTGTAGGATTTTTTTGAAGCGGCAGAAATGATTTCGTCTTTTATCTGTTTATAGGTTTTTCCTGTAGTTGAAAATTGACCTATTGAAGGTAGCGTTAATTCACCCGCCGGACCGATAAACTCATAATATTCAATTGTTTCAGCGTTGAAAAGATCAAATTCCTGCCCTGGAAGCATTTTATTTTCCAAGGATGTTACAACAATATGTAATTGATCTCCAGGTCCCAGTAAATATTCATTTGGATCAATCTCACCTTCCAAAGGAATCGCTGGTTTCGACATATCATTAAACAGTGGTTGATTTCCGCTTATTCCGGAAGTTAATGACTCAATATTTTCTGTTTGTGCAAAGAGTATGGTCATTAGAGTTATTGATAAAAATGATTTCATTGTATTGTTCATAATAAACTATAAAACTCCCAATCTTTCTTGTTGGTATGTATTGTTTTGAATTTGTTTCCACCACACTTGATTCTCTAAATACCAATCAATGGTTTTTCTGATACCGCTATCAAATGTTTCTTTCGGTGCCCAGTTCAATTTATTTTTCAATTTGGATGAATCGATTGCATATCGAAAATCATGTCCCGGTCGATCGGTAACAAATTTCATTAATTCTCTGTAAGATTTTCTATATTTTGAAGGTAAAACTTCATCTAAAATACTGCAAATCGTTTTTACTATATCAATATTTTGTATCTCGTTATTACCACCGACATTGTACGTTTCACCTAAAGTACCATTTTCGATTATTGTATAAATCGCATCGCAATGATCTTCAACATACAACCAGTCACGAACATTTTCACCTGTACCATATATGGGTAATGGTTTTTCCTCCAGACAGTTCAATATCACTAATGGAATCAATTTCTCCGGAAATTGAAATGGTCCGTAATTGTTAGAACAATTTGATATAATGACTGGCAAACCAAATGTTCGATGCCATGCTCTTACTAAATGATCAGATGATGCCTTTGAAGCCGAATATGGTGAACTGGGATCATAAGGGGTTTCTTCTGTAAAAAAGCCTTCTTCGCCCAGACTACCGAATACTTCGTCCGTCGAGACGTGATGAAATCGAAACACTGAAGATTTTTCTTTGTCTAATTTATTAAAATATTGCAACGCTTCCTGTAATAATACGGAGGTACCCACAATATTGGTTTGAATAAATTCCGCCGGACCATCTATAGATCTGTCCACATGACTTTCCGCAGCGAAATTGACCACAATATCAGGATTATGTTTGTTAAATATTTCTTTTATGGTTTGTTGATCACATATATCCCCATGGATAAATGTGTATCTTTCATCATCCTTAAAATCTAAAAGGTTATTTGGATTTCCGGCGTACGTTAGTTTATCAAGATTTATCACTTTATCATTTACGCTTTTATTGAAGACAAACCTGACGAAGTTTGCACCAATAAACCCACAACCACCCGTAATGAAAAATACCTTTGCCATGGTTATGTAATAAACGCCGGTAAAAGTGATTTTTCTTGTTCAGCTAACAAAGGAAATAACTGGTCCCGTGTGGATAATACGGGTGATTCTATAGGCCAGTTAATTCCTAATGATTCATCATTCCACCGAATGCCGTATTCATCTTCAGGATCGAATGTTTCTGTGCATTTATATTGAAATATGGCTTCGTCGGAAAGAACACAGAATCCATGAGCAAATCCAGGTGGGATATAAATGGCATGGTGATCAATATCATTGAGTTTCATCGCAAAGGTTTTGCCAAACGTGGGTGATCCCAATCGGATATCTAACGCCACATCATATACCTCGCCAAGTGTGCATCTGACTAATTTACCCTGACCGTGTTTTAACTGGTAATGCAATCCTCGCAATACACCTCGCTTCGATTTGGATTGGTTATCCTGAACGAAATTCAGTTTTAAACCTACATTTTCAAAATGTTCAGATCTGAAACTTTCGAAAAAATAACCCCGGCTATCTCCATGCACATTCGGCTCAACAATCATCAATCCAGGAAATCCTGTTTTAGAAATTTTCATTTTTATTTTCGACCCACATTATCGTATTTAAACCCATGACTTTCAAGGTCCTCATTACTCAATATATTTCTACAATCCAGAATAACAGGTGATTTTACTAACTCTTTCAACTTCGCTAAATCCAGCCCCCTGAATTCATTCCATTCTGTCATAATTGCTACACAGTCAGCCTTATTCACTGCTTCTTCCCAAGAATCAAATACATTCAAATCATTGAATTTTTTCTTCATATTTGCATTTGACTCAGGATCATAGGCATTCACAATTGCGCCATTTTTCAACAAGTAATCAATCATATTAATTGCGGGTGACTCTCTGATATCATCGGTTTGTGCCTTAAAGGACAAACCCAATAAGGCAATTTTTTTC
Organism: uncultured bacterium; assembly: GCA_964538995.1. GTDB lineage: Bacteria > Fidelibacterota > Marinisomatia > Marinisomatales > TCS55 > JADFRD01. Next base: position 7,288 of record CAZIFK010000028.1, on the reverse strand, counting down.
TCGAAGACATTATTATTCATCAAGTCCATTAACTTATTAATCATACGTTCTTTTTGAGATTGATTTGCTTCGATCGCTCCTCTTACAACCTTAAGACTGGCACCAAGTAGTTCTGCGGAAGAAATCAGAGCTTTAGTATCTTTTGGAAAGCATGAACCACCAAAACCTGGGCCAGGATGTAAAAACTTCGGACTTATTCTACCATCAATCCCCATAGCTTTTGAGACAACATGCACATCGGCTCCAATTTCATCACAAATATTTGCAATCTCATTAATATAACTGATTTTTACAGCTAAAAATGCATTACTTGCATATTTAATAAGTTCAGCTGTTTGAATCGTGGTTTCGATAATCGGAGTCTCATTGATATAAAGCGGTCTGTATACATCCTTCATCATATCAACTGCTTTTTGATTTGAAGCACCAATAATTACTCGGTCAGGCCAGAGAAAATCCTTTACGGCAGATCCTTCTCGTAAAAATTCTGGGTTTGATATATAATCAAATTCTATTTCTGATTTTGAGTGATTTTGTATTTCTTCAATAATCCTTTTCCCAGTACCAATCGGGACTGTACTTTTTGTACAGATAACTTTATATTTATTCAGGTTATTCCCAATCGCCCGGGCTACGTTGAATATATAACTTAAATCTGAAGCTCCATTTTCACCTTCAGGCGTACCAACAGCAATAAAGATCACATCCGAATCTTCGATCGATTTGTTTACCTCACTTGAAAAAGACAAACGTCCTGCTTTTACATTTCTCTGAACAATTTCTTTGAGCCCGGGTTCGTAAATCGGAATATGATCATTTTTAAGTAGGTTTATTTTTTCTAAATCAATATCAGCACAAATGACTGTATTGCCAAAATCCGATAAACCCGCACCACTGACTAGCCCGACATAACCGGTTCCTATAACTGCTATTTTCTTCATTATTGTTTTTTATTTCTTCTGTAAACTACGTACTTATTGACGGAAACCAAATAATAATATCAACTTAAACCAATAAATCTCCGTATATACCACTCACATGATAAAAGTATAATTATTAAAATTATCGCTATATAATTTTCATGAATTGTTGCCGTTTTTAAAACCACTTCATTTTTAACATCATCATGGATAAATGCTAATAATTCAGCCCGGGATTTCCAGGGCACATATTTTCCATTTGATTGATGAGCCACTAAATTCAAATATATATCATTAACAAATACATTATTTAACTCAATTTGACTCTCATCAATAACAAAATGTCCATTCTGTTCAAAAGAATTTTTACCTATATCCATATGTATTGAATATGAATAATTACCTGGTTTACCTGCTAAAAACCGTTTTTCCCAAAGTTCGTTCGTCGGACTATAATTCAACTCAAATGTTTTTAGTATCTCATTATCTTGAACCAAGTTGATATACCCAACAGTATTACCGATGTCGTTTTCATCGAATCCTGCATGCGTACCGGAAACGTAAATTTCTTCACCTTGTTGAAAGACATTTTTATTCAACCTGAAGTATAATTCATTTTCACCTGAAGTTCTCATAAGCCAGCTAAAAATATTACCCATCAGTATTTTACTATAATCTAGAGAAACAGATTCTGTTAATTTGTAGTATAATGTAGAAAAATCGGATGCAGTCCATAAGGATGATCTAAACCCATCTTTTTCTCCAAAAACCAACAATGGTGAATATGTTTTATCATACAGCGCCAATGTTGATACTTCGTCATCGGGAGTAATTATAAGTTTGGGTGTAAGCGGAGGAAACATGTTTTGAACGTTTTCAGATTGATTAAATATATATGAATCAAATTGACCTATGTAATCGCTATTTTCTGACCAATACCAATTAGTCTTCTCATTGTCTTTTAAAGAAGTACGTGTATTACTTACATGTAAAAATGGATAAAGTGATTCAGCAGATTTTGATGTAATATTAGGTCCAGCTATAAAAAACAATGAAGATTTATTTGAAACCAGTTTTTTTGCAAATATTCTCTGCCATCGTTTAGAAACAGGTTTTAATGGAAAATTATCAAATATAATTAATTCATACGGTTTGGACCAAAATTTAGATATGGATGGTGTAAATGAATCTCCTATTTGAATATAATGATCCATTGAGGCCCTGGGGAAACCCATTATTGATTTCTTTATTGGACCCGTGTTAAAATTTGGAGCTCCGGTAATTAAAGCAATATTATATCGATCTTTCAAGATGGCAACTTCAAAAGGTAAACGATTGTTATTTATATTTATTTCATCCTTCAACACGGATGCTTTTACCAAATATTTATTGACACCGAGCGTATTTGATGAAATCCTGAACTTTGCTTTTGAAAGAGAACCATCTCCTAATAAGTGGATATATTTTGAGCCGATTAGATTTGACTCATTATAAAGTAGTACATTTATACGATCATTCATTTTTCCTTGTGAAATGATCGTAATATCAATATTCATCTCTTCGCCCTTTACGGCAATAGTTGGTGCTGAAATGGACTTTATGGCAATATCAATCATAGGTATCGTATCACCAACGCCAATTGTATAAATGGGAGTATGGATTTTGTTTAATTGATTTTGATCTGTATTTCCCTTAGTAATTTGTCCATCTGAAATAATGATCGCTCCGATTAAATCATCTTTCGCTTCTAATATATGATTGTGGACATTGCTAATATCTGTTACAGCACCATCCAATTCAAACGATTGACCATCGTATTCTTGAATAGTGTGATCAAAAGTATATACCAACGCATCATGATCGATTTCACGAATAGATCCAATATATTTTTGAATTTCTTCTAAATATAATTGTGGAGAAAAGGATTGATGATAAGCCATACTAACAGATTTGTCTACATAAATATTCCAATGCAATGGATACTGATGATTTTCTTTCCAAGTCAATTTTGGTTGTAACAGTAAAAATATTACAATCATAAAAATGAAAATTCTAAAGAAGTATAAGATTGATAATTTCCGATCCGTTTTGACAGCAACATATACCCATAGTGTTACAACTATAGATGTAAATAATATTGCCCAGAACCATCCATCGATGTCATTTAATAACTGTAATGACATTATTAGGCCAATTTCAAATTAGGATTAATATCAAAATCCATGGTAGAGGAAACGCCTTTTTTCAGATAAAGTTCACCTAAATAAGCAACCATGGCGGCATTGTCTGTACACAACGCTAAATCAGGATATAAAACAGATATATCAATTAACGATTCTTTCACTGTTTTCCGTAACAATTTATTTGCAGCCACACCTCCGGCTATAACACATGTTTTTACATCTGTTCGTTCGATGGCCAGTATTAATTTGCTGATCAATACATCAACAATTGCGTATTGGTAGCTAGCTGCAATATCCGCTTTGGTAATGTTCCCATTTTTATCATAAGAATCCATATAATACAACAAAGCAGTTTTTAATCCACTAAAACTGAATTCAATATTTTTATCCTTAATAAACGCCCTAGGGAAACGAACGGCTTCCCGATCACCTCCTTGAGATAATTTTTCAATTTCAGGACCTCCGGGATAACCCAACCCTAAAATACGCGCACCCTTATCAAACGCTTCACCGGCAGCATCATCTCTGCTTGTACCTAATAACCTATAGTGACCCAATGCCTCTACTAACCACAATTGTGTATGTCCACCGGATACTAACAAACAAACAAAAGGAAACTGCAAATCGGAATCTGCTAAAAAATTTGCGAAAATATGAGCTTCTAAATGATTAATACCAATAATAGGCTTTTTTAATCCATGAGCGAATCCTTTCGAAAAACACACACCAGCCAAAAGCGTGCCGGCAAGCCCAGGACCTTTGGTAACGGCTATACCTTCAATATCCGTTTTTGAAATGCCTGCTTTTTGAATTGCTTTTTCGACTATGGAGTTTAAGAGCAATTCATGCTCTCGAGATGCGAGTTCGGGAACAACTCCTCCAAAATCAGAGTGAATGAGTTGGGAACTGACAATTGTAGATAAAATCTTGCTTTCCGAACAAATTGCAGCAGCAGTTTCATCGCAAGACGTTTCAACGCCTAAAACAATCAATTAGATTCCTTCGTTACAACCAACTCAAGATTACGTGGGGAAAGATCTCGCCATTCTAAAATATCTTCAGGAGTCCGCACACTGGGTTCATAATAATTTTTTCCCGAAACCCATTCTTTAGCAAAATCTAACGTGACCATTATATCTTCAGGCTTTACCGCTGCGATGCGATCGACGCCCCCAACTATAGTAAGGGAAACTGTCGTGGGATTTACGAATAATCTCAAACTCGGAAGCGTATTCACAACGATAATTGGAATTTCACTTATAATACGTTCACTGATGGGTTGAATATCCTGTTTTAAAACAACAGAACTTTGAGAATATTCAAGAAGAGATCGAGTTTTTTTTTCAATAGCCAGCGAAATGTTTATATCAAATTCTTGATCAGTAAACGTATCCGTTTTTGTCATAACAAGAACCATCTTTTCTATAACTTCTTTCGGGCCGGCAACCTCGATCCTCTCAGGATGAAGACTTTGCTTTCCAACCAGAACGTATCCCGGAGCAGCGTCAATAATCACTGGTGATTTTACAGGCACTGTTTTTACCATGTACTCATCTAAGCTAATGTGTATAGAATCCGGGTACACAACTTCTATGTATTCTAAATCATATGCGGGTGGGAGCACTACTTTTTGAGGATATCGTTCATAATACTCATTTAAGTAAAAATCATATTCTTCAGATATTCGATCAAGATCAATAACTAACTTAAAATCAGACAGGAATTTTTTTACTAGAAGTGTTTTAAACAGAACGCGCCCAGGACCTCTTAATCGGACTTGCGCATATTCAGGAACTTCTTTCTTATGGGCTTTTTGGGCATTCAGGTTTCGAGCTTCTATGGGTACATCCATAACCATGGTGTATTCATTTTCACTTACCACAAATACCCAAAGTAAAAGTGCCAATCCAGCTGCCCCCAATCTCATTCCCAGAGAATGCCAATTGAGATATTTTTGCAGTTGGATCTTATCCATTATTACATCACTATGCTATGAAGTGACTTTACGATTCTTTGTCGGTATTTTCTTTTGAATCTTCTACTTGAAGATCTTTTGGTATTTCTATTTTTTCTGTAGCTGGTCCTTCCTGGCTTTCCAAAAAGTCCTTTACGGAATCTTTAGTGGCTTTCTCACCACCTTCAGAATATGTTTCAGAGAAAAGGATCACTTTTTTCTCCTCCGGTTTTACTTCCATGACATTTCCTGATACCCTAACTCCAGGCTTTAGATCAGACACCACTTCTTTACGTCTTTTCTTGGGTTTTTTACCAAAAGGAATAATGCCTTCAACATCCATTTCCAACTGAAGGATGATTCCTTTATCTAATACACGAATAATATCACCACTTACTTCTTTACCTGTTTCAAAATATTTAATGATTTCAGGCCAAGGATCATCAGATAGTTGTTTTAATCCTAAAGAAATTCGACGATTATTCCTGGAGACTTCCAGAATGCGGACTTCAACTTTCTCTTCTTTCTCTACTACTTCTTTTGGATGTCTGACTACTTTCGTCCATGAAAGATCTGAGACATGAATAAGGCCATCGATGCCTTCTTCAAGTTCTACAAAAGCCCCAAATTGAGCTAAGTTATTGATGGTTCCTTTGTGGATAGTCCCTACCATAAATTTTTCTTCTATTTCATCCCACGGATCCGGCAGTAATTGTTTGATACCCAGGCTAATCTTCCTGTCATCCGTATCGATTGACAGAACCATTGTTTCTACTTCGTCATTAAGCTTATATAGTTCGTTTGGATTCTTCACTTGCCGTGTCCAGGACATTTCAGAGACGTGAATTAGTCCTTCCACACCCGGTTCTAATTCAACAAAGGCGCCATAATTCGTCATACTGACAATTTTACCTTTTACGTTTGTACCGACAGGATACTTTGTATCAACATCTTCCCAAGGATGAGGAGTCAGCTGTTTCAATCCAAGTGAAACACGTTGTTTTTCCTTATCAAAATCAATGATTTTAACAGTCAGAGCGTCATCGAGATTGACTATTTCTGAAGGATGATTGACGCGACCCCAAGAGAGATCAGTAATATGTAGTAAACCATCTACACCTCCAAGATCTAAAAAGACACCGAAATCAGTGATATTTTTAACACGACCTTCTATTACGGTACCAATTTCCATTTCACTCAACAGTGCATCGCGTTGTTCTTTTAAGCTTTCTTGAAGGATAATCTTATGTGAAACAACAATATTTTTTCGAGCTTCATTCAATTTGACGATACGGACCTCAATATCTGTGTTCAACAAATTGTCGAAATCCTTTACAGGTCTCACATCAATTTGGGACCCGGGTAAAAACCCTTGGATGCGATCAAGATCTACAATCATACCACCTTTTATTCGGCGAATGATTTTGCAAGAAAACGTAGTTTCATTATTAAATAATTCATTTAATTCTTCCCATCGCCGCATAAAATCTGCTTTTTCTTTGGAAAGAACCATATTACCTCGACGATCTTCAAGATATTCCAAAAAGATATCAATTTGATCACCGATATTGGGTAGATCTTCCTCAGAAAATTCATCACGATTTATAATACCTTCGGATTTAAAACCGATATCAATAAATATGACATGGTCATTCATACCAATCACGCGGCCTTTAATCACTTGGTTTTCTTGAATTTCAGAAAGAGAATTTTTGTACTTATTAATTAATTCGTCTGTTTTGTCTGACTGAACATCAGTTTTATTGATTTCTTCCTTGCTTATTGTACGGATATCGTTCAAAAGCTGGGGGTCTAAATAATTTATTTTTATTTCGGTTTCACCGTTTGATGTTGTTTCAACCGCAGGTGTTTCTTCTACCACTTCTTCAGTGGTTGCTGCTTCTACACTGGCATCTTCAACCAAAGTTTCGGACGTCTGTTCAGCGGTTAATTCTTCTTTACTCATAAGATTAATATTTCCTGTTTATTGTTTAATTATTGTTTCTTGTTAACGATTTCAATTATCCTTGATACTTGTTCTTCAATACTTAAATATGTTGTATCGATTACAATAGCATCCTCGGCTTTCTTCAAAGGGGATATTTCTCGTGATGAATCATATTCATCTCTGCGTATGATATCTTCTTCTAATTCCTCGATTGACTTTTCTTCTCCGATGGCTTGCAAGTCTTTTAGTCGTCTTTCGGCTCGAACATATGAATCAGCTATCA
>CAZIFK010000027.1:0-26801 GCA_964538995.1 uncultured bacterium | reverse complement strand
GCCATGGATTTTATGGAAGATGCCATCTATTTGATAGATATGGATGACAAAGTTATACGAGCCAATCAAGCCTTTTATAAAATGACCGGCCGAACACAGGAAGAAACCATTGGCCACGATATTACCTCTCTCCTTCATCCGAAAGGAGAAACGGAACCCTGCCAGGTTTGTGTAGCAAGACGTGCCCGACGAGACGCACAAATCACCCTGGAAGCAGATCACCCTAGCAATCCCATAAATCACCCCATCGAGATAATGGTAAAAATGATCCGGAATGAACGCGGTAAACCGATTGGTGTGTTGATGGGTATCCATGACCTCTTCAATCAACGGAAAATTGAGAAAGAACTTAAAAAATCATATAACCAACTACGAAATCTGGCAACCCATCTCCAATATGTTCGTGAGGAAGAAAGAACACAAATAGCTCGCGAAATCCACGATGAGTTAGGGCAGATATTGACTGCTTTAAAGATGGATTTATCCTGGATGGACAAGAAATTACCTAAAGAACAAAAATCACTGAGTGATAAAACAAAATCCATGTCAAACCTAATCGATTCAACTATTAAGACTGTGAAAAGAATTTCCATGGAACTGAGACCAGGGTTACTGGATGACCTCGGTCTTTTAGCCGCTATTGAATGGCAAGCAGAAGAGTTTCAAAACCGTACCGGAATCGAATGTAAAGTCACAATTAATCCGGAAAACATAATTATTGATCAGGATCGATCCACGACTATATTCCGCGTCTTCCAGGAAACATTGACCAACGTAGCACGCCATGCAAAGGCTACCAAGGTTATGGTGAGTTTAAAAGAAAAATCGGCCAGGGTTTTTTTACAAGTTAAGGACAATGGTAGAGGCATTACTAAAGAGGAGATTTCCAAGCCTGGGTCATTCGGAATTTTAGGGATACGAGAACGAATCTATCCCTGGGGTGGTGATGTTAATATCAAAGGCGAAAAAGGCAAGGGGACTACCATATCTGTTAATGTTCCCCTTAGTTAATTAAAAAGGTAATTTGATGATTAAAGTTCTCATAGCTGATGACCACACGATTGTTCGTGAGGGATTAAAACAGATTTTATCCGAACCATCAGACATTGTTGTGGTTGATGAGGCGAAAGATGGTCAGGAAGTATTATCGAAGGTTTGGGAAAAAGATTTTGATGTGGTTGTATTAGATATAACCATGCCCGGTCAAAGCGGACTTGAGGTATTAAAACAAATAAGAACTGTAAAACCAAATCTCAACGTACTGATACTCAGTATGCATCCGGAAGACCAATATGCTATCCGTGTTTTAAAGGCAGGCGCTTCGGGGTATGTGACAAAAGATACTGCATCGGATGAACTGATAAACGCTATCCGAAAAGTGTCACAAGGCCGGAAATATGTTAGTTCATCTCTTGCTGAAAAATTGGCGTTTGGTGTATCCTCCGGAATAGAAACAGAAAAACCACTTCACGATTCGCTCTCCGATCGTGAATATGAAGTTATGTGTAAGATCGCATCAGGAAAAGCCGTGAACAGGATCGCCCAGGAATTATCACTAAGCGCGAAAACCATCAGCACCTACCGAGCCCGTATTATGGACAAAATGAACATGAAAACCAATGCGGATTTGATCCACTATGCCATACAAAATAGGCTGATTGAGTAATTCTCCGTTAGAAATCTGTCAATTTATAGGACGTTTTACTTGAGCACGCTCTGGAAATTTTAACCAACAAATTCTCTCTTCTCTTACCTGATTTTCTGCTCAGATAAATCTCCTCAATAAACCTCTCATAAACACTGGATAATCTGATTAATTAATAGGATAATGACCGACAATACAATTGCTCATTGTCCTACATAAAAATCAGACTTTCACTGATACCTAACTCTTTTTTTCTTCTGTAGCTTAGAAACTAATTTTTCACTGTATTTGAAACGATGACAGTGATTAATAACTGTTATGGTGAAAACAACAGAAACAGGATCACTGATAATAAAAGTTCGTTTTAAAACCCTCTGAGTTGAATTGAATACAATAATGACTATACCCTCGGAGGAATATCCTAGATAAAGGTGCTAAAATTTATTAATAATCTGATCGAATGAACAAAAGTAGTAGTAACCATCCCCATTCGGAAAATAAGGAATACTAATGATAAAAGTTCTTATCGCTATTGACCACGCTATTGTCCGTGAAGGACTCAAGTACATCTTAGTAAATACGCCAGATATTGTTGCTGCTAATGAAGTTACTATTGGAACAGAAATTTTAGACGCGCTAAGCAAAAAAAAATATGACGTGGTTTTGTTAGTCATCTCCTCGCCAGGTGTTAGCGGACTCGAAATCTTGAAACAAATTAAAAATACAAAACCACAAATGCCCGTTCTTACATTATGCATGAATCATGAAGACGGGTATGGCATTAGGGTTTTAAGAGCAGGTGCGTTTGGCTATTTAACCCAGAATAGCACACCGGATGAATTGCTATCAGCAATACGAAAGTTATCAGAAGGGCGAAAGTACATAAGCCCATCTCTTGCTGAAAAACTGGCTTTTAATATTGAAATTAATGCAGATAAACTTCCCTATGAGACACTCTCGGACCGCGAGTATGAAGTAATGTGTATGATCGCCTCTGGAAAGATCGTAAAGGAAATTGCTCAAGAATTATCGCTAAGCGTAAAAACAATTAGCACATACCGCTCCCGTATTCTGGAAAAGATGGACATAAGGAACAACGTGGAATTATGCCGCTATGCCATCCAAAACGGTCTGATTGAGTAAGAAAAATCTCATAGAATAAATCGACTCATCTCTCCCTCACCGGATTAATTTCTCAATCTAATTCGGCATAATAACATGTGTCGAAAAGATGGCACATTTCTCCTTTTCAAATTCCCAAGCTCCCCCACTGCTACACCATTCTTTATATTTGTCAGAAATATACCTACACATAGTGGTGCCATTGTCCTATAGCAAAATCAGGCTTTGACTGATATTTATTTTTAGTCACTTCCTGTAACTTTTTAATGACAAAAATATTGATAAGATGAATAAAGTAAAAAGAGAATCGGAGATGTAATGAAAGTTTTTATAGCCGATGACTCAAAATTATTTCGTGAACGAATAATAAACATGCTTTCAGACATTTCAGGAATAGAAATCATAGGCCAGGCGGGAAATGGAATAACAGCTGTGAAGTCCATAAAAAAATTAAAACCGGATCTAGTGATTTTAGACATTCGGATGCCAAAAAAAAATGGGCTTAATGTATTACAAGAGATTAAGAAAGATAAGGATTCTCCCAAAGTAATTATGGTCACCAATTATCCCTATTACCAATACCGGGAGAAATGTATGGAAATAGGAGCGGAATATTTTTTTGATAAATCAAACGAATATGAACAGGTAATTGAAGTCGTGAAGCATTTGACGCAAGTGTCTAATACGTATCAATGCAAACAGCACTTGGCAAACGCATAACAATTATTTGAAAAGTGAAAAATATTAAATAGGATATTTGGATTAAAAAATAAAATGAAAGATCAAAATAAAACCAAGAAGCAGCTTATAAATGAACTGGCGGAAATACGTCAGAAGATTACTGGATTAACCGAGGAAAGTGTATCTTTAGTAAGAACTTCGACCATTGATCGAGAACAATCGGAGGAAGCACTGGTGAAAATCTCCGAAAAACATAAAGAATTGGAACTTATTGTTAACCACAGTCCGGTTATCGTCTTTCTCTGGCGCGCCGCTGAAGGCTGGCCAGTCGAATTTGTTACTGATAATATCCGGCAATTCGGATATACTCCTGAAGACTTCTACTCTGGGCGTATAGCTTTTTCAGATATTGTTTATCCTGATGACCAGGGGCGTGTACGGGGTGAGGTTGTCAGATATAGTCAACAGGGACTTAATGATTTTGTTCAGGAGTATCGGATTATTACGAAATCCGGAGAAGTGCGCTGGCTTGACGATCGCACTTGGATCAGACGTGATTCAGATGGCAATATCACCCACTACCAAGGCATCGTTTTGGATATCACTGATCGAAAAGAAGCCGAAGAGGCTCTTCGGGTAAGTGAACGCAAATTCAGAACTCTCACCGATGAAATTACAGATGGAGTGGCGGTAACCATAGATGGGAAAAACTACTGGGTAAATAAAGCCTTTTCGGAAATCTTCGGATACACAAAAGAAGAACTGATAGGGAAAGGGGTTGATTTTTTAATCGTGCCGGAAGAAGTCCCTGTATTACTTAAAAAAATGAAAGCACGGTTAGCAGGAAAAGATACCCCTACTCACTACGAAACAATTGCAAAATGCAAAGATGGCAGAAGGATTAATATTGAAGTTTTTGCCAAGGTAATACCATTCGAAGATAAACAGGCCATTCAAATCGTTGTAAGAGACATTACCAAGCGCACGCTGTCAGAGAAGAGAATTGCGAATCTAATCAGAATGTATGCAACCCTCAGTGGAGTCAATGGGGCTCTTGCGCACATTCAAGGTCAAAAAAGGTTTTTTAAAGAGGTATGTAAAGTAGCTGTTGAAAAAGGGCAATTTAAAATGGTCTGGATAGGACTTTTGGATGAGGCCACGAAATTGGTGAAACCAATTGCTTCACGAGGGTACATAAGGGGATATTTAGACAAAATAAGTATCTCTGCGAAAGACATTGCAATGGGAAAAGGACCAACGGGAAGATGTATTCGTGAAGGTAAAATAATCGTTAATCCAAACACTAAAGATAATCCTGACATAAAACCCTGGAGAGATGCAATGTTAGAAAGGGGATATATGTCTTCCTGTAGTATTCCAATTAAGGTCAGAGAAAGGGTAATTGGAGCTCTTAATTTATATTCAGATGAACCATATTGCTTTGATGAAGAGGAAATGAATCTGGCTGAAGAACTGGCGGAGGATATATCCTTTGGCTTAAACCACATGAAGGTGGAAGAAGCACTACAAAACAGTGAGTTAAAATTCCGAAGTGTCATTGAACAGTCCAATGATGGTATTTACGTACTCAAGGGGACTCAGTTTGTTTTCATTAACCCCAGATTCACTGAAATTACCGGTTACAAATTGCATGAAATCAGTGGTGATGATTTTGACTTTCGGCAATTAGTGGCAGAAAGCGGTAAAAAAGTTTTAGAGGACCGGGAGACTATGCGAAAACGAGGGGAGGAACTGCCGAGTCGCTACGAGTTTAAAGGACTCCGAAAAGATGGTCAGGAAATTGATTTAGAAGTGAGTGTAACTCGCTTGGATTGGGGGGGGATGCCAGCCACTATGGGAATTGTTCAAGATGTTTCGGAACGTATCCAGGCCCGAAAAAAACTTGAGAAAGCCCTAAAACAGGCAAAACAAGCTAATAAGGTCAAGTCTTTATTTTTAGCCAATATGTCCCACGAAATCCGCACACCATTAAATGCCATTCTTGGATTTACAGATTTGATTAAACAGAGCACGCAGTATTTACTTGAACCGGAGGAGCAAGCCTTTTTTACAACCATCGAACATAGTGGTAAACGGTTGATGCACACGGTCCATGAGATTTTGGATATTTCCCAGATTGAAGCCGGGACTTTCGACTTAAATCCCAAACCCTTAGACCTTAACGAGTCCGTCGCAAGTTTGATACAAGAATTTCGACCTATGGCTGAGAATAAAAAACTTGAACTATTATACTACCCAACGGTAAAGGATTCCATAATTATAGCCGATGAGTATTGTATAAACCAGACCCTATCCAATTTGATTGATAATGCTATTAAATATACTGAAGAAGGAAAAATTGTAGTATCACTTAAAGATAAGGGCGACAAACTTTTGTTAACAATTCAAGACACTGGTATCGGGATGTCAGATGAATACTTAGGGCAAATATTTGAGGTTTTTTCTCAGGAGAGCACTGGTTATACCAAGAAGTTTCAGGGGGTGGGTCTTGGATTGGCACTTACTAAAGGTTATCTGGACATGAATGGGATTGGAGTTGATGTGAAAAGTTCCAAAGGGGAGGGAACAAAATTTACACTCACCTTTAAAACCTATGAAAAAAATCCAATAAAAAAGACCAAAGAATCAACACAACAAGTGATAGTGAAAACAAAAGAGGACTTTTCAAAGAAGCCTTTGATTTTAGTTGTGGAAGACGTTTTCAATTCACAAAATCTCGTGAAATTCTTCACGAAAGAGATCTATGATCTAGTATTTGCTGTATCTGTGCATGAGGCTAAAGAACTCCTAAAAAATAATCCCATAGAATTAATTTTATTGGATCTATCACTAATTGGTGATGAAGATGGTTTGGATCTAGCCCGATATTTGCGTAAAACCAAAAAATGGAAAAAGATTCCTATCATCGCAACAACGGCTCATGCCTTTGTAACTGATCGGAACAATGTATTGGCTGCTGGCTGTAACGACTATTTGGCCAAGCCAATTAAACAGCAGGAATTGTTAAAAAGAATTAAACGAATTATTTAATGAGTGCACTCCGAAAAGGGGTTCCTGCCCGACAGGCAAGCTTAATACTTAGAATAGAAAGGAGGGGACTGTTTTACAGGATGGTTGAAATTTTAGTTCAAAATCACTTTGTCTAAAATCGAACGATTTGAAAAAAGAAAATTACTATATCGTTTTCAAATCAGTCAGGAGGCGTTCTTTTTCTTCTTTGTCTTTTATTTTTTCTGATAAGTCACCGGCGATATTTAGATGTTTTTCTTTTTCTTTTGTATTACCAGTAAGCGCATGAACTCTGGCTAAGGCTTCGTGGGCATAACCTAAATAAAAAGGCTCTTCATTTTCACTGAATTCCAAGCACAAATTACCATAGCGTTCAGCTTGCTCTAGTTCACTGGCCAATGTATAACATCGTGATACTTGCCAGCAGCCGATGCTCTTATGTCGGTCTGTGCAGTCCTCCCGTTTAGACCAGTGGAACAGTGAAGCCAGAGCATAGTGGACCATCTCCTCCGTTTCTTCTTCACTTCGGTCTGTTTTATCGATTAATTCCCATGCTTGGTTATAACAATGTTTGGAGAAATATTCGTGGAGTTCTGCTTGGTTTTTGAAATCTATTTCTGTCATTACCTTGTTTGAATTTATCAACTAATATTTAATTCTATTTTAATTAACATCTTGCTTAACCTGTAACCAAACGAAGCGTGGGGACTAGGTCGGAGGTCTAGTTGTCAGGTTGAATTGCATGTTAGAGTTTGTGTTTACATAATTGACCACCCAAGATATATATAGTGACGGGCTTTGGGGTGTGGTTTAAGTGTTCCAGTTTTACGAGGACAAGGAAGCTTTTGGATTTTACTCTTTTTTAAAGTCTCTGAATTAAGGATAAAATAGAGACTTTCATTACTTTCCCAACAGCAGGGTGCACAATAATATAATTCATGCTTCCCGACTGGTATAAGAGCTCCCCCCAAATCATCCATAAGTAGTTTACCTGATTCTTGGTCAGTTATTGTAAGTCGTTTATAGTAGTCGTAGTCAATTCCAGTTATAAAAAGTTTACCATCCATTTTGTATTCATAACGACCATAATAACCTTCTTTTGATTTGACTAATGAGTTTATCGTTTGTTTTTTACCTTTTTTCAAAAATATTTCTGTAATTAAATCTTTAGACATCTCGTATTTTAACAACAACCCACCCGCATATTCAAAATATACATTTTCCCCAACAGCATCGATACCCAAGTATTTAAATATAGAGGGATAAGAAAATTCTTTTTCTACACCATTGTTTATGCTTACCACTGATAGAGAAGAATTACCACAAACTTTAAGAGAGGGAAATGGACCAATTGCATCAGAAGCAGGTAGAAGGCCATCGATATGGACATCAGGTGAACCATCATTATTATTGAATGTGAATTTTAGTGTTGTTTTGTTTCTCCTGCTTAATTCTACATTAACCGACGGCTCTTTGTCCAAAGTGGAACCAACTTTCATAATCAAATTAGAAGAGCATTCAGGGAGTATTTCCATGTAATCAAATATAAAAATATTATTCTCTTCTGCATTGCTTGATGACAATTGTATGAAAAATATAAAAGCAATTATACTTGAAAAATGAATTCGAGACATTCTTGCCTGTACTACATGAAGTTCGGCTTGGTTTTTGAAATTGAGTTCAGACATTATTTTTACATTATTATTCGGATTTAATAATGTTTTTCAATTTCTTTACAACATATTTATTTAAACTATCTCCTTCAGAGATGGCTCTTACAGCTAATGCTTTATGAAGATCCGATCCTGTACGCAGTACAAATTTACCCGAATAATTTTTATTTGTTGGTTTAGGTAATTGTCTATTGTCTTGTTGATATATTCCAATCCACTCATCTAAAATTTGGCAGAGTTCTTTATATACTTTTTCTTCATCTTCGCCATGACAACATTCATCAATCCACCCTGGAATAGAACCAATGTAAGACTGATCTTCTTCTGACCATTCTACAAGTTTCAAATACTTATCGCGTTCTCTCATCGTTTAATTTTTTCTATTTTACGTTTTACCTGTTTTTCTTGGTAGTGTTTTGCATCTGATCCAATTTTCCCCGATATGGTTATTACAATCCCTTGTGGATGAATATAGTTTCTGTGACTCCCTTTACCACCACGGTTTACAAATCCTGCTTTCTCAAGGTCTTTAATCAATTCACGTATTTTTCTTGGCATATATTATGATACTAAAGTGATACTATTCAATAAATATGTTAGCATTATTTTATATTCGAAATATTACTCCGGCAAAAAATAGTCGTTAGACGGTCGTATAAATCGGACTTGACTTAATCGGCGCCCGCCTGAATGACAAAGTCGGGCAGGTAACCATTGTCAGTTTAATAGTATAAATTATTTTTTGAGTTATTGTGCTGATTTAATTTTCGCTATCAGCGGGAATAATTACTTAATGGTCACAAATTTTAGAGGGATCTGTGTTAAAACCGTTGTCAGATAGAATAAATTTTCCTTTTCCTGAGAGGAAATAAATAATTTCTTCAGCTGTCATATTTTCTGCTGAACATGTATAAAATCGTGCATCTTCTCCAAATTGTTGAATGATTTCATTCCTTAATATTTCTCCAGTATAGGATTTTCCTGACCTCATCATCATTTCCATGATTTCATGCCCGTGTATTTGATTCATTTCATCTCCATTTTTTCATCGAAAATTTAAAATTATTGCAACAGTATTCCACAGTGGATTCATTGGGATTTTAGACACATTGATTTACTTGAAAAATACTTAATGCTAGTGAACAAAGTTATCTTGAATAAAACGTTATTGGTAAAATATATTTTTTCTTCTTTTTCTTCTTTTTCTTATATGTACCCCATTTATATTTCTCTGTTTTAATTGCAGTTAACTCGAGTTCGCCATCTCGAGACATTTTGAGAGTTCCATATTTTGAAATTGAATTGAAATGATCTGAGAAAACTTGGGCACAACTGCCTGTTTTGGGTTTTTTCCCCGAAAAACAATCATCGGATAGTTTTAATGTATCATTCCAAGATTTTTCTATTAGACCAAAATACGAGAAATTCAGATACACTTGATCATTCTCTTGATCAATCCTAGTAATACTAGAAACAATATTTTCTGTCCTGAATTCGTAGTTGAGTACATTTACCAGTAATCGGGAATAGATTATTTTTTGCTGTGATGGAAGATCGCTGTTTAGTTTTTCCTGGATGATTGGGAAATATTCCATTGTATTTAGAAGGATCTCGTCTGGTGACAATTTGGATTTTATCACGATAGTTGGTCCTTCTTTCATTTTAGCTTTCCCACTCAGGACTTCTCCCTTTATACCCAATCCTGATTTCCAAAGTAAAACTGCTGTTTCACCAACAGTTAAATTCCCTTTACTCTTAGTCAAATCAACAGATATGCTAACAGAATTTCCAGGATTGGTTATTCCTACCTCAATTCCGTCCCACAGTATTATTTGAGGTGGAAAACCTTCCGGAAAATCTGGGGTAGTTTTTACTTTTAGGGTCGTTTCGACTGAAAATAGAGAATTAAAAGAAAGAAAAAGTATTATTAATATCCAATGTAATGATTTCATATGATTCTCCTTATTCTTATAACAAAAAACAAATTGTATATCTAATGAAATAACCTGTGTGGAAAGATTATTTCTAAATAGCTAACAATTATTCATTTATCCTTCATGAACTTACAAAACTTCAGAATTCGCTCTTACAGTTTTCACAGTAAGAGGGCGGTGTATTAGGTCGCGATATTTCTATGTTTATTCTATTTTTAAGGAACAACTGAGCCATTTCTTCGAATCGTTATTGTTACCAAACAGCTAATATTGAGTAAATAGATTACCAATTTTCTCCCAAGAGTTCAAAATGCGCTTGGGGGTGTAAGCAGGCTGGGCATACTTTTGGCGCCTCTTCCGACTCATGCAGGTAGCCACAATTTCTACAACGCCAAACAACCTTTCCGTTTCTTTTAAAGACTTTTCCAGCTTCAAGGTTATCTGCCAGTTCTTTGTAGCGTTTTTCATGCTGTTTTTCAGCAATTGAAATTGCATCGAAAGCCATGGCGACTTGTTTAAAACCTTCTTCCTTGGCTATTTTTGCAAAACCAGGATACATTTTTGTCCATTCGTAATTTTCTCCTCCCGCAGCTGCTCTTAAATTTTCAAGTGTCGTTCCTATAATTCCGGCAGGAAATGTTTCTGTTATTTGAACGTCACCACCTTCAAGAAATTTGAAGAATCTTTTCGCATGTTCTTTTTCTTGGTTTGCCGTTTCTTCAAATATATGAGCTATCTGTACCAAACCTTCCTTTTTAGCTGCACCGGCAAAATATGTATACCTGTTTCTCGCCTGTGATTCACCTGCGAACGCGATTAGCAAGTTCTTTTCTGTTTGTGTTCCTTTGATACTTTTAGTCATTTTGTTACCTCTTTTGGTTTAATTCGGAAAATAACAGGAACACCAGCCCAGGTTTTAATAGATTTACCTTCTTTTTCAGCGGGTTCCCATTTTGTTTTTTGAATAGCGGAAACTGCTGCTATATCACAATCAGCGCTAAGGGACTCAACAACTCGTGTATCTTCTACTTCCCCATTTTCATTAATGAGAATCTCAAGAATGACCATTCCTTCTATTCCCTGTCGACGGGCTTCCTCCGGATAAACTAAGTTATTTTGAAGCGCAGATATCCCACCTATCGGTTTAGGCGGTTTGTCGTACGGTCTCATCTTTGCACGTTCCATTTCCTGATTTTGGGCAAGACTCTCGTAGGCAGCCGAACCGATTACACCCATTTGGATGAGCTTCCATTGACCATTACGTTTTTCCAGTACACGCGTTGATTCATTGCCCTGATTTTCAAGGAAGGTGACGAAGGCCATACCATCGGCGATTTTAAACCTGTAATTGTACTTTGGGGAAATCGTTTCATTTGGTGTGCAATTGGCGGCAGTCTGCTTTCCCCAAGCGGCAATATCGCTCCAGCCGCGCAAGCCCACATGCCATTTGGGAAATGTAAGAGAAAAGAAAGTATACGGTTCGTGCCACCAATGATCGGCCCACTTTTCGAAATCACATAGATTAGTAATGGCTGCTGTCTCGCTCTCAATAACCTTACGGATGGTTTCTTCTTCAGATTTCTGTGCTGTATTCGATGACGTTTTAGAATCAATTGAGGAATTTAGTTTTGATGATTGACTTGAAAAATTATTTTGATAGAACCAAAATAAAATCCCCGCCAAAATTGCTATTAGTATGATTTTTGTGAAGTTTAGTTTACTCATCTTAATCCTCCCAAAGTTTTAAGAGATGTAATTGATAGTGTGCAAACAGCCAATGGTTATCCTTTTGGATTGAATGGTTATAATCTTATGTCACCAATCCTAAATTTATTTTCTTCCTTCAAGGTACTTGCTTAAGCTTTTCTCTAAGTTTTCACCTCGCAATGTCTCACCTTCTTCCAGAATCACGCCGTCCGGCCCTACAAAAATAGGCTTCGGGATGCCAAATACATCAAAATTTTTAGCTAATTCACTTTCAAAACCCTTTTCGACAAACGCGTTATGCCAAGGCATTGCCCACTTTTTTTCCCTAAATTTTTGGACATCCTCCAATTTAGTATCTAAGGAAAGACTTAGAATTGAGAAGTTCTTTTTGTTGAACTTTTTGAAGACTGTGTGCAGATTTTCCATTTCTTGAACGCAAGGCGCACACCACACTGCCCAAAAATCAATCAGGTAAAATGTGCTAAGCAAACTTTTGTTGGAGACGGTCTTATTATTATCCATAAGCTTTACTTCGAAATCTGGTACTGGTTTACCTGCTGCAATCGCCTTATCTGGATTTAACCTCGAGAGTTGAAACTGAATCTCCTTAATATCGCCATACTCTGTTTTGAGTTTTTCATAATAAAGCGCAGCCGTTTTTTTATCATTGCTAAAATGAGCTCTCATTGCAAGTTGTGCCAGGGCTATAGCGCGAACGATATGATCGGGATTACTTTCTACAAAATCATTTAGAAATTTGGTCTGTCTCCCTATTTCCACTCGGTAGACAAGTATGCTGGGAAGGTGGGGTGCCGCACTCCACAGTTTTGAACTCGGTGGCAAAATCTCCATAATTTTTAGAATCGTGTTCGAATCAATGACTCCCGGATGGGTTGGAAGTTGCCCCAGTTTAATTGCTGCAAATTGACGTAAACCTAAATCGCTTTTATCTTCCATGTAGTTTTTTAATGTTGCCACCGTTTTTGACCAATCAAACCGGAATTCACGCATATCTTCGTGTGTTTTATTATATTTTTCCATTTCTATCCAGTAAACCGTTTGCTGTTTTTCGAGCATTTGGTCTAGAGTCCATATTTTTTGCAGAGCAGATTTATCTTTCCCGGAAACCACTGTGGGTAATACAATATTTGAAATTCCTTCATTATAATCGTGGGGTTTGAGTTTTATATCAAAATTAACTTTCTGATCAATGTCTACTAGTATTAGCGGAATTGAAAAACGTTCATGGCCTACAGCGAAAACAAATAATCGGAACAGCCCCGGCTTGAGCGCCTCTAATGAAAATGAGCCATCTTTTCCGGTGACCACTGCGCTTATTGACTCCTGGGAATAATCATTGTTAAGATGCAAGTGAGCATTGACAACAGGAAGGTCATTTTCATCGAGCACCTGACCAGAAATTTCGACTAAGTTCAAACGGTCGGTTTCATCCCAGCTGACACGTTCTATAACAGACGGAATTAGTTCAATCTCGGCCTCAGCATAATAGATATTCCCTTCAGAATCTTCGGCAGTGTAAACCCATTTACTTCTTGGAGCTATTGGACTTGGATTTTTAACCCAATGATGATTGTTTATCGCAACCTTTCCAGGTTGTATCCAGCCATCGACGACTTTATCTCCTTTAGAATAGCGTTGGGTAAAATCGTCTTTTGTTAACGTGAGCTGATCGAAATTTCGCAATTCCCATTTGCCATGAACATAGAAGTAGAATCCGAAATGAGTTATTTGCAGAGGAACAATCAGATTATTTCTGATCTCGGTTCTGAATTGCCATATATACATCTCCCTTTCCATTGTGGCTTCTGTAACAGGATTTGGGATATGACGTACATTCAGGGCTCCAGTTATTTTTTCCTCTGATTGTCCATGAGAATAGTTTTGGCTTGCTAATACAGCCAAACAGATGAATGATAGGATTATTTTAATCATTTTCTTCACCTTAATGTTATTTTCATTTTTCTGACTTTTGCACTGCCTGGCAACCGAATCCTTTGCATAGGTTGGCCTGATTTCGATGTCCGCAGTAGTGAATGTCAGTTCAATAATTAATTTACTGAGAATTTTATGTTATCAAATATACATTCAATAATACTTGATTGATTTGACTGACCTAAACCTAAGGACAATTGATTAATACCAATTAATCTACCATAACGAGCCCTATAGTCAAATTCACCCAAATATACTTCACTATTTGCCGTTGATAAGGATGTTATCCAAAACTTGTATTTTCCTTTATCGCCCAATTCACTATTAAACGTAAATCTCATTTTATACCATGAGTAAGGAGTGTACATAAAATTTACAAAATGACTTGAATCTGAATTATTATCACGTTGTCTTACAAAAAGGGAATCATCCCGAAATACTACAATTATGCCCCAGCCAAGTATTCCATTGCTCTCAACTGCACCTTTAGTCTCAAAATAATATTTACTATTTTGTGGATAAATATCTACTTCTATGGACCCATTAGTAAAATGGGGACTGCTATCATAGGCAATCGTATGGTATTTATATCCGTAATGACTTGAAAGATGTAGCTCTCCATCAATTATAGAAGCATTTGCCGGTCCGCCCCAACCGGAAAGATCATCATTATTAAAATCGTATAAATATGTTTCATATTCAATTGGTTCAATGCCTGGATCTTTATTACAGGAGACCATTAGTAATCCAAAAACGATTAATATACTAATTGTTATTTCTTTCATATTTCTTTTATACGCTATTGGCTATTGACATCCATCGAAGCGTGGGTTTGGTCTGTTTCACGAAAAGACCATGAATTTTCTTGTTGGGTCAATCGGACTGAAAACCAATACGTTTTGTTTTAAGAGCTGGTCGCAATTTGCGATCACCTTGTCAATCGTAACTTACGTTCTTGAAACACCAATTTAGACTGCTTTGTGACAAACAGCTTCAATGTTATTCCCATCCGGGTCGAAAACGAAAGCGCCGTAATAGTTCGGATGATAGTGGGGGCGAAGCCCCGGCGTTCCGTTGTCCTTTCCTCCGGCCTCGATTGCAGCCGTATAAAAGGCATCTACGGTGGGTCTGTCCTGACTCCTAAACGCAATGTGGATTGTAGGCTTAACCGGTTTTCCTTGTTGAATCCAGAAATCGGGTTTCCCGTCGACCCCGAATCCCCCGCCTTTTCCAAATTCCATTATTATGTCGTAGCCAAGTGGTTTTAGTGCTTTGACGTAGAAAGCCTTGCTGGCATTATAATCTGAAACGGTAATAATAATGTGATCAATCATAAATTCCTCCTTTTTAGGATTGTTTTGAGTCGACTATTGAGATTCCGGGGCCTGTTCATTTTTTTTAATCTTCATCTCGTTTTCCTGACACAGGTTTTCAACATTTGTTATGGGTCATAATATTTATTGTTCAATAGTATCTTTGATTTCTAATATCAATCGTATTCGATAATCAGAATTCTCATCCACCATTCCTTTTATTTCTTCAATTTTATCATCTGTAATTCTATAAAAAAATATTGCATCTCCAATGGTGTCCAATATATTACTTCGGTGTTTATTTCGAATTGCAATATTGTTTACATATTCAATTTCACCCTGTCGATGACCGGTTCGTAAATAATATAAATCAAATTTCCCAATTTTCTCAATAGCATCATCTTGAAGTGGATCATATTCGATATTAAAGGTACCTATTTGACCTAAACGAAATAGTTCGTCCCATCGAATGCCAGGGCCAATTAATCGACGCTCATCCAAATTAGAATACTGGTAATCATACTCAATATTTCCTTGTGTAATATGGGAAAATTGTAGAATATGACCTCGTGTGTCTAAATGAATTTTATACAAAGAATCTGTTAAGACTATTTCATTTAAAATTCCATTCATATTAACAACGAATTCAAGTGATTGCGTTGATTTTGCGGTTAATGGATTAGAAATGATGAATAGTAAAATTGCTGTGACTAAATAGTTAGTTTTGTTAATCGTTTTAAACATAGTAGATATCTCTCCTTTTATAATTTCTAAATATAAATAATCATACTGCGCGTTTAAGTTTCAATCTCTTTCTGTCCACTCACGAATTTTGCGTTTCAGTTTTTTCTCTACTTTTTCACTAATCTCTTCCCAGTCTTTGCCAGAATCAGTGCTTTCTTCTTCTTCAGCCCATTCTTTTAATTTACGCATTACCTTGTTTTCAACTTTATCGCCTATCTCAACCCATTCTTTTTCGTGTTTTTTATTCGCGGTAGATTTACAAGCCGCATGAGAGCTGCCACCCCAGATAGAAATTACACCCATTAAGAAACCAAAATCGTACCAGCCACCTGTATTGTTTATTTCATAAACAGAAACATTCTCATTAAATATGTGGATAATCAGGCTGATAACCGCGATGATTCCGTGCCAGAGACCGTACCAGAAACCAGCTGGGTTATCTAGCGTGAATTGAGTATCACCTGCTGTACAGGAAGTTAACAGTAGAAGAAAAGAGATTAAAATGAGTAGCTTAAACAATCGGAAATTATGTGAATTCATTATCGACTCCTTTTAATTAGTTCTAACGAAGTAGCTCTGAGGCGCTTGCCCGCCCCAGGTGGGCGAGTACTAACATTTTCTTTTCTCTATACTTCATTTCGTCTTTCTGACTCTCTTTCCACGCTACTTGCCAAGCCGAAGCCTTGGCGTAGGTTGGCCTGCTTTTCACAGCCTGCCCCGATTCATCGGGGTCCGTAGCAGCGTGTGTTAGGTGCAGCTATTATAAAAACTTTATTCATACCCTAGTTAATTATAGAGATTATTTTTCATCAATATAACTTGAGGAAGACTCAAGAATCTGAAAGAAGCTCTCCCGCTCTTTAGGATCGTGTAAATCGTAGTTTGCGATATGGTGAAAACTTGGAGTGACACTAGTGCTAAACAATCTCGAATTGACATCATCAGTATCAATCTCAACTATAAAACCTGAAAAATCTATATCATATAAGGATTCAGTTATTTTGTGAGCTTGATCAGGAAAATTATTCTTGTATATGGCATTATACTTTGGTTTAAAATATCTTATTAAACCGGCCTCTGCCAAAGCTATCTCTGTTTTTTCACTAATCAAATCTCGTTGTTGACGCAAGTCACTAACTACATCTCTATCTTGCTTTATATCCAATGATTTATCTCTTCCATCGATAGATATGATTGTAAAAGGTGGAGCATATTGTACTAATAAAATGAGTGCTTCATTTTCAGGTTCATCTGAACTCATGTCAGCAAGTACTTGTTGTAATGTAGAGTGTGATTCCAATCTATCTTTTGCAGATCTTGTCCCATTGCCATATGACATGCCAACATATACTACTTCGAGATCACGTAATTTCTTATCCTCAATATCATTACACATCAAACTCATTAAGTGTGCGGGAATTACAATTTCATTTTTACTTCCTGGGTCCATAACTATTTTGCGATGAGGATACTCTGTGTATTCTATAGGACTATTTGGTTCTCCACGAAGCATGAATTCGACCTCTATTTTTTTACCTAAACGCAAATAGTAGAACTTGCCAGTTGTTATACCGTTTTCTCCGTGAATTGAATCAGGTATGAATCCAAGTCTAGGCCTTTTAGTTATTAAATAGATATGGCAGTCCTTTGATAGAGATGTAATAGTTTCAGATTGATTTTCTAATTTATCTATATCCTTTGGATGCGTAACAAGTATCCCTTGTGAAGCGAGATTAAAAGCTAGTTCAGTTACAAATTTTCTTTTTGACATGGTTGCACTCTAACGAGGTAGCTCTGATGCATGTTTGACTAACATTTTCTTTACTCTAAAATTCATTTTGTCTTTCTAACTCCACTTTTCACACTGCTTACCTCCCGTGCCGTTAGGCACCAAAAAGTTCTCTCTCATATTTGCATAAAATACCTTCCCACCATTCAATGGCATTCGAGATAATCTGGTACGGACTATTTCCTTTGGAAAATCCATCAATCTTCTCGATACATTCTTCGAATGACGATCCAATAAGAATATCTCCGTCTTCACTAACTAACCGGTCTCCACTTTCTGTAACTAAGTTGAAGGTCTTCTCTTTTTCTACTGCATCAATTAGTGATGTGTATTCTTTGAGGATAAGATTTCTTTCTTTATCAATGAAATCATCAAATATTGGTTCATTTTTCATCTGTACAAATATTGCATCAGATTTTGCCTTCTTTTCACTGTTTAGGGAAACGAGATCAACCTTATATAATACATGTCCGACAGCTCTTAAGAGAACCAAACATGTAAACCAACGAATCCGAGCTAATTCTTTCGATCCTGAAGAAATGGCTGATTCTAGCTCAACTAAGGCTAACCTACAATCATCAAGAACTTTTTTAGCTTTAATCATCATATTATCCCTAACGCCCAAACTCAGCGGCGGTTTACCGTCCACTGTAGTGATTTGTTAGGCAATTTCTGTAAAGAAAATAACAAAAAGCGACTGCACATACTCTAAATCAAACCTTATTCCCACACTCTGAACAACGATACCCCCCTACTTTACCAACACTTACCAATATCCATACAATTATCCAAAAACCAAAAGTAAATATAGACAAGAAAAAATGTAAAAGATGATTGGGTGTTGTACCAGTTGCCATCACATTTATTTTACAATGATTGCAATATTTTCCAGTTTGTTTTTGACCCATATTTAATACCTACTAAAATGCGAATATTATAAAAATGTCAGGCGATATACCTAACAATGTCAAAATGCGGAAACTTTCGCTTTCAATCAACCTACCCACCAAATTGCCAGTGGGTAAGATATACTGTAATAAATAACTAACTGTTGGAATGTTGCGAAAGGATTCTGGAAATATCGTGGGGATTTTTCCACCTATAATTAATTCAATAGTGTTCGTATAGAGTATTAGCATATTTCAAGGGCAAAATTATAGAATTAATCGACTAACCTCAATGAAAATTTCCCTGTTGTTGAATGCATGGTATTTTATAAGTCCTCCGTACGACAGTCATTCCTGACTGTCGTAGTACAGACAAGAATGTCTGTACTACATTTATTTTGCTTTTAATGGCAACACACTCAATTAATGTCATTGCGAATCCCGAACGGAGTGTCGGGGTGCGGCAATCTCCTTCAATCAGCATAACCAAGGAGATCACTTCGTCGTTACCTCCTC
This sequence comes from uncultured bacterium, assembly GCA_964538995.1. Lineage (GTDB taxonomy): Bacteria > Fidelibacterota > Marinisomatia > Marinisomatales > TCS55 > JADFRD01. The sequence continues at coordinate 7,807 of CAZIFK010000027.1, read as the reverse complement.
GTGAAGACACATTTTTTTTAGTTGTTTAAATCAAGCCTAACTATAGCATTCTCCTCTGAATTTTCCTATATTCCCCGACCACAAACTAAAGAAAAACCAGTACTAAGTGTATATATCAAACCTGAAGATTCACGGTTTTAAATCTTTCGCTAAGAAAGATTCATTAAAATTCGGTGAAGGCATTACCGCCATTGTCGGTCCCAACGGCTGTGGAAAAACCAATATTGTAGACGCCATTCGCTGGGTATTGGGAGAACAGAAGTACAGTGTTCTCCGCAGCAGCAAAATGGAGGATGTTATTTTCAACGGGGCGGATTCACTTAAGCCTTTAAGCGTGTGCGAGGTGTCCCTCACTGTCCACAATAACAAGGGCAAGCTGCCTGTAGAATATAACGATATTGAAATCGGCCGCCGGATATTCCGCAACGGCGACAGCGAATATTTCATCAATCGAACGCCTTGCCGTTTGAAAGATATTCAAAATTTATTTATCGATTCCGGCATGGGTGCCGATGCCTACTCCGTCATCGAGCTTAAAATGATCGAACATATCCTGTCAGAGACCAATGATGATCGTAAGCGGATGTTCGAAGAAGCGGCAGGAATCAATAAGTATAAGCATCAACGTAAATCCACATTACGAAAATTTGATGCGGTCCGAACCGACTTGGAACGTGTTCAGGATATTATTTTGGAAGTCGAAACAAAAGTAAAAGCGCTGGCTCTCCAGCTAAAGCGATTTGAACGACATGAAAAATTGACCGGAGAATTAAAACAGCGTGAAATCGCTCTGGCGTTTATTAAAATTAAAGATTATGAAGAGACGGCAGCTCCCCTTCGAAAAAAGATTCAGGATTTCAAACATCTTCGTGAATCCACTGCCACAGAATCATCCATTCATGAAAAAGAATTGAACCAGTTGAAATCTATTTATAAAGAGCAACAAGCCGAATTGGATGAAATGCGTTCAGAGATTTCGCAGTCGGAAGAAAGCAGAGATACATTGCAGCGGAAGGTCCTTGTTTCCACAGAACAGCGCAAATCGGCAGAATCCACAATCGAACGGTTAGCCCGGGAGAAAACGAACAATGAAAACCGTATCGCTCAAATGGGAACACAAATGGGCGAATATGACGATGAGGCCAAAAAGCTCCTACCGAAGATCGATACGCAAGTGGAATTATATAAAAAGGAAAAAAACACGTTTGACATAATGAATGCGGATTATAAAAAATCCCAGGAGAATGTCGATGCCCTGCAGGATAAACGCTGGAATGAACAGCGCAGATTGGCTGACCAGGAATCATTATTCAAACGCACGTCAGACATGCTGGAGGATAAACAGGGACAGCTCAATGCATTAACGATAAAAAAATCAGTGCTAGACGAAGATATTTCAACAGCTAAAATGGAAATTGATTCTCAAAAGAACGGTATTGATTCATTACAGAAGAATGTTGACCTTTTTAAATCCAAATTTGAAAAGGCAGAGCTGGACGTACAGACTTTAGATTTAGAAAAACAGGAATCCATCCGTAAACAGCATTCTCTTAAAACAAAATTGGAAGGCTTGCAAAGCCAGGTGCAATTTTATGAACACTTACTGGAATCCAAAGAAGGATACCCCGGTGGTGTTAAATATGTATTAGAAAACAGAGACGATTTTCCCGGAATTGAAGGCGTCTTGTCCGAAATAGTAGAAGTGGACGAAAAGTATGCGGACATTATTGAAAGTGTCATGGGTTCCAGAGCCGGATGTCTTGTAGCAACAGACAGAAAAACAGCTTTAGCGACACTAAAAACATTAAGGGAGGGAAAATTTGGTAATGCGTCTATTTTACCATTAAAAGAAATTTCTTCACTGAAACCAGACGTGAAAAATGCACCCCAAAATGATCAGATTATTGCCAGGGCAGTGGATGTGATTAACACACCAAAGAAATTTTCTTCCATAACGGATCTGCTCTTAGGAAATGTATTAATCGTCAAAGATCTCTCCGATGCAGTTGCTGATAAAACACTTGCCGGTTGGGATTTAGTGGATACAAAAGGGACCTATGCCGGTTCCAATTATGTTTTAAAACAGCAGCGTAAAAGTAAAGGTCTTGTGGGCAGGCAAAAGCAGTTGGATGCTTTATACAATTCCATTAAAACCACGGAAAAAGATCAAACAATTCTCAAAGGCGAAATAGAAATCGGGTCGAAAAAACTCGAGAGTTCCATCACAGAAAAAAATGAAATTGCTGATGAGGTAAAAAAATTACACGAGCAGTTCAATACTGCTGAAAATGAATTATTACAGCTTACAGTTCGCCAGGAACAGAATTCCGAATTATTAAAATCCATTGCCAATGATATTGATGAAACGAACGCAGCCATTACTGCCCTGGAATTGTCCAAGAAAAAACTAACACCGTCGACAGAAAAGGCTGAAAAAATCCTAGCCAAACTTGCTGAAGAATTATCCCAAGCAAACGAATCACTTTTGGATATCCGCAAAAAGCGCGATGAATTCCACCAGAAAGTTCAGGATTTGCGGATAGAAGTATTGAATCTCGAAAACCAGCGTGAAAATCTATTATTTCAAAAACGAACTGCAGAAGAATCCATAAATGAATTATCCGGACGCCAGTCAACCATTGAAAATGAGATTAAGGAATTGTTACAGGAAGGGGAGAGCTTAAAGAAAGAAATTGTTGTGGCTGAAAAGGGACTGCAAAAATTCAATGCAGTGGTTCATAAACTGCGTTCAATTCTTGATCTGAAAAGAGAAACCACCCAGGATACCTTTAATGAAGTTGAAGCTGTCCAGGAAAAAATTAATGAAGAGCAGAGGAGCAGGGAAAATTTATTAGAGGAGTTAAAAACAGCTGAACTTGATGTTTCAAATTATGACCAGAGAATCAATCTGATCATAGAGCGAATCAGGGACCGCTATAATTCCGAGTTACCCGAACAGTTAAAAGTGGATGAAAGTCTATTTGAATTGGAGGAACGGATTGACAAGATCAATCGCGGTATTGAAAATATAGGCCCCATTAATATGGCCGTAAAAGATGAGCATGAGGCAGAATCGGAACGACTGGAATTATTGGTTGAGCAGAAAACGGATTTGATGGAATCTGAAGAAAATCTACGTGAAACGATTCAAAAAATTGATCGTGAAGCAAGAAAAATGTTTATTGAAACATTTGAAAAAATTAAAGTTAATTTTGAAAAATTATTTACCATGTTTTTTGAAGGTGGAGAAGGATCATTATCATTGGTGGGTGATCCGGATCCCCTCGAGGCGGATATCGCCATCAGCGTACAACCACCCGGAAAAAAGAATACGTCATTACGAATGCTTTCCGCCGGTGAAAAATCCCTTACGGCAATTGCACTTTTATTTTCGATTTATCAATACAAGCCAAGTCCCTATTGTATTTTAGATGAGGTGGATGCTCCACTGGATGATGTAAATATTCGCAAATTCACGAAAGTATTGCGTGCATTTTCTGACGAAACGCAGTTTATTGTGGTTACACATAATAAGCTAACGATGGAAGCTGCTGATTATCTTTTTGGAGTGACTATGGAGCAAAAAGGTGTATCTAAGCTTGTATCTGTCAAGTTTGACGCTTAATCTATATATCTAATTTATTGGTTCCCTAAAGGGAAACAGTTAATTTAGCAGGCTATTTTCGAGCCGAAAAAATATGTTTGAACAAATATCAGATAGATTCGATGATATTTTCCGTCGATTACGAGGACTGGGAAAGATTACAGATTCTAACATTGAGGACACGTCAAGAGAGATACGACGCGTTCTTCTGGAAGCAGATGTAAATCTGCAGGTGGCTCGTGATTTTATTACCCGCGTTAAAGAAAAGGCTGAGGGAACGAAGGTTTTAAAATCCATCAAACCGGGTGAACAATTCATCAAGATCATTCATAATGAACTGATCCATGTTTTGGGTGATAAATCGGCCGAGTTGGACTTAAAGAAAAAACCGGCGATTATTTTGATGGCTGGATTGCAGGGTTCAGGTAAAACAACCACTTGTGCAAAACTGGCTCTCCGGTTGAAAAATGAAGGTAAAAAAGTATTGCTGACCGCTGCGGATGTTTATCGTCCAGCAGCAATTGATCAGTTAAAATCTCTGGCAAAACAAATTGACGTGGCCATTTATGACGAAGGTTTAGGTAATCCGGTATCCATTTGTGCCAATGCGGTTGCAAAAGGGAAGAGTGATCGGTTTGATGTGGTGATTCTTGATACAGCAGGGCGCCTCCATGTAGATGGTGAAATGATGAATGAAATTCAAGAAATTTCTGATACCGTATCACCTCATGAAATTCTATTTGTGGCCGATGGTATGACTGGTCAGGACGCCGTTACATCAGCAAAAGCTTTTTCAGAAGCATTGCCGCTTACAGGAACTATTTTAACCAAGCTGGATGGTGATGCCCGCGGTGGTGCGGCAGTTTCTATTCGCCAGGTAACAGGAACCCCAATCAAGTTTGCCGGTGTGACGGAAAAAATGGATGGACTGGAACCGTTCAATCCAAAACAAATGGCTGATCGTATTATGGGTTTTGGAGATGTACTATCACTGGTTAAAAAGGCAGAACAATTAACCGATGAAAAAACCATTGCTAAACTGGAAAAGAAAATGCTGGGCAATGAATTTACTCTGGAAGATTTTCAGACACAGCTTAATCAGCTAAAAAAAATGGGTTCACTTCAACAGTTGGTTGGGATGATGCCGGGCGTAAATCGTAAATTATTGAAAGGCATGGACATGGACAACCGACAGTTATCCTGGACGGAAGCAATTATCAATTCCATGACCCTTGCAGAACGTCGACGTCCGAACATTATTAACGGAAGTCGTCGAAAGCGTATTGCCAGGGGATCCGGTCGTACGTTACAGGAAGTGAATCAATTACTGAAACAGTTTGCACAGATGCAAAAAATGATGAAACAATTTGGAAAAATGAAATCCCACAAAATGCCAATGGGTCAATTTATGGGAATAAGTTAAAAAAGGAGAATAGCTTGGCTACTAAAATAAGATTGAAACGAATCGGACGCAGAAATAGACCATTTTACCGTATGGTAGTTATGGATGAAAGATCTAGACGAGATGGCGCTGCCATTGAGGAATTGGGATGGTATAACCCATTGGAAAAAGATGCCGACAAACTATATTTACTGAAAGAAGATCGTATATTTCATTGGTTGAAGGAAGGTGCGCAAACTACAAATACAGCTCATAATCTTTTGCGTCGGGCAGGTATTGCCTATCGGTGGCATTTAATTAAGCAAGGGCTGGATGAAAAAGCGATTGAGAAAGAAATGAAAAAATGGGTTTTAGGACGGGAAGAAATCGCGAAAAGCAAATCGACTAAAAAAGCCCAAAAGACTGAAGCCATAAAAGAACAAGCGGCAGAAGAAACGGAACCAGCGGTAGAAGCAGATACTGAAAAAGAGGAAGCAGTAGCAGAAAAAGATGAAGCAGCGGCAGTTGTTGTAGACGAAGACTCAAAAGAAGAAAAGACTGAAGCGGCTGTAGAGGAAACGGAACCAGTGGCAGAAGCAGTAGCAGCAGAAGAAAAAGTTGATTCCAAAGATGAATCGAGCGAAGATGAAGCAGGAAAAGAATCTGAACCGGAAGCGGATAAAAGTGTAGAAGAAAAAACCGCTGAAGTTGAAGAAGAACCGGCTGATGAAGAAAAACCAGAAGCTAAAGAATCCACAGAAGAAGAAACCGAACAAGCAGATGACAAAAAGGAATCTTCCAAAGATGAAACGAAGGAAGATAAAAGCGAATAATTAAAGCCTGAGGAGACTGATATGCAGGATATGATCGAACATGTAATAAAAAAGTTAGTTGATAAACCAGATGAAGTCCGAGTGAACAAAGTTGAAACTGAGCAGAGAATCATCTTTGAATTAACAGTAGGTGAAGGTGATTACGGTAAAGTAATCGGTAAAAAAGGACGTAATATTTCTGCGGTCCGGACATTGGTCTTTGCCGTCAATGCCAAAGAAGGCGGAAAACGCGCTCGACTGGATGTTGTGGATATTGTTGACTGATATGGCGAAGAAAGTTCATCCTATTGCAAAAATATCCCAAATCAGTGGTCTACATGGCGAGGTGCGTTTAAAACCGTTGTCACGGTACTTTGATGAATATTTGGAAACACGTGCGTTAAGTATCGGCTATGACGTGGACATGTGCCGCGATATTAAGTTGATGGAGTCCATTGGTATTGGTAAAAGGAAACGCTTCAAGTTTGAAGGTGTTAAAAATAGAGATGATGCTGAAGTTCTGATTGGTCAGACTGTTTATGCCGAAAAGAGGGATGGTGATAATGCAGATCTCATTTCCAAGGAGTTGATCGGGTATACTGTTATCACTGAATCCAGTAATGTTGTTGGGACCTTATTGGATATTTTGTGGTTGCCTGCGAATGATGTCTATGTCATTATGGACGGAAAAGAAGAAAAATTAATACCGGTGATTGACGAAATAGTCAAAGGAATCGATCATCATTTGCGTGTGATCATTATATCCCCGATGGAAGGTTTGATTTGAAGAAAATTGCCATCATTACACCCGTCCCTGATATGGTGAAAACCATCATTGAACAGAGTATGCTGCGTAGAGCGGATGAAGAAAATGTCGTGGAATACACGGTTATTGATTTGCGGGAATTTGGTAAAGGTAATTATCGCCAAATTGATGATACGCCCTACGGTGGCGGTAGTGGAATGGTTATGATGGCTGAACCCTTGATGGCTGCTATAGAATCTGCGTATGAATGGATGGATGATAAGAAGAATATCCGTGTCATTTTTCCCTCACCGCAAGGTCATACGTGGAATCATGAGCAAGCAGTAAACTTTAGTGAACATAATAAATTTATTTTCATTTGCGGACATTATAAAGGGATTGATCAACGAATAATTGAAAAATATGTCACGGATGAATTTTCGATCGGTGATTATGTCGTATCCAGTGGTGAAATACCGGCCATGATCATGATCGATTCAATCGTTCGTTTAATCCCAGGAGTATTGAATTCACGCGAATCGGCAGAAACGGATTCATTTTATGGTGATTTTCTGGACAATCCTTATTTTACCAAACCTCGTGAAGTGGATGGTATGGATGTTCCTGAAGTATTGCTGAATGGAAATCACAAAGAAATTGATGACTGGAGACAGTCGCAACGAAAAAGTATAACGAAAGAAAAACGACCAGATATATGGCGTAAACAATTAGAAAAAAGTGAGATTTAGGAGGAAACGATGAATAAACTACAAGAAGCTGTTAAAGAACAATTAAAAACAAATATACCTTTATTTAATTCAGGTGATACCGTTGAGCTGGACGTTCGTGTTGTGGAAGGCAATAAAGAACGTATTCAGAAATATCGTGGTGTCGTTATTGCCCGTAAGGGAGGTGGAATTGAAGAAACCATGACCGTACGGAAAATTTCCAATGGTGTTGGTGTCGAACGAATTTTCCCCATCCATTCACCCATGCTTGCGAATATCAACGTTATCCGCCGCGGAAAGGTTCGCCGTGCAAAACTGCATTATTTACGCAAGCTTTCCGGTAAAGCGACCCGTATAGCCGAAAAACGATAAATCAATTTTTTATCAATTTGATAAACCCTCATTGTTCTTTTGGTCAATGAGGGTTTTTTTGTATAATATCGAATGTCATCCTGCATACCCGAACGAAGTGTAGGGTGAAGTATAGAAGTGGACCCCAAAAACTGAGCAGTGTGTTAGTGTAAATTCTGCATGAAC
>CAZIFK010000026.1:0-27110 GCA_964538995.1 uncultured bacterium | reverse complement strand
TTCAACTACTGAATCCACGCGCAAGTTCCTTTTTGGTTTGCAAACAGGTGAAATGATTGAATCGGTGTTAATGAGAGAAAAAGACCGAGTGACCATTTGTATTTCTTCACAAGTTGGCTGTGCAGTGGATTGTCTTTTTTGTGCAACCGCATCTATGGGCTTTCAGAAAAACCTATCCGTAGGTGAGATTGTTGATCAGTTTCTGCAAGTGAGTAAAGAATCACAATCAGCGATTACGAATATTGTTTTCATGGGCATGGGCGAACCGTTTCTGAATTATGACAAAGTTATTGCAGCGGCTGATCTATTAAACAATGAAAATGGGATTAAATTTGGAGCACAGCGAATCACTATTTCTACAGTGGGTATTGTGCCGAAAATCATCCGTTATGCAGGTGAGAAACATCGTTATAAATTGGCAGTCAGTTTAAATGGTTCATCCCAGGAAAGTCGTCTTAAAACGATACCCATTGCCAAGAAATATCCACTCCCGGAGTTGATGAGCGCAATTGACGACTACACCTCGAATTCCCGCCATCCGGTTACATTTGAATATATATTGATAGAGGGGGTTACAGATAGCATGGATGATGCACATAAATTAATTAAATTATTATCAGGGAGACGATGCAAAGTAAACATCATTCCCTATAATGAAATAGGTGGGGATTACCGCAGGCCTCCAGAAGAAGTAATTGAAACGTTTGTTGCTGTGATGAAAAATGCCCCATTTCAAGTGACAATTCGGTGGAGTAAAGGGACAGATATTTCTGCCGGATGCGGACAATTAGCAGTGTTGGAAAAAACTTCTAAATAAAGATGAATTCGTTAATCTTTAAAAACCATATTAATTAAAACATATGAACATAAACATTCGGAAAGAAGTAGAAAAAATTTCTAATGAAATCATTGCTACCCGTCGGGATATTCACAAATATCCTGAACTGGGTTTTGAAGTTCATCGCACGGCGGGGTTGGTGGCGGATCGATTGACTGAACTTGGATTCGATGTCAAAACCGGTGTTGGTAAAACAGGTATAGTCGCTGATTTAAAAGGCAGTAAAGGTTTAACTATTGCTCTCAGGGCAGACATGGACGCCCTGCCTCTTCAGGAAATCGGGGATAGTGAATTTAAATCCATAAACGATGGTGTCATGCACGCATGCGGTCATGATGGACATACGGCGATGCTATTAGGTGCAGCAAGAGTATTGGCGAATAAAAAAGATAAGATTAGAGGAACGGTTCGTTTTTTATTTCAACCTGGAGAAGAGGGAGAAGGCGGAGCACGGTTTATGATTGAAGATGGTTGTTTGGAAGGTGTTGACGAAGTGTATGGAATTCATTTATGGAATTATCAAAAATATGGTGAAGTGGGTGTAAAAGAAGGTCCAATCCTGGCGGCAGCAGATGAATTTAAAATCACCATAAAAGGTACCGGAGGACATGGCGCCGCCCCCCAAGGATCAGTGGATGCCGTAGTTGTATCCGCACATTTAATTACTGCTTTGCAAACTATTGTCAGTAGAAATACAAATCCATTGGAAAGTACAGTTGTCTCCATTGGTATGATTAATGGAGGATATAATTTCAATATAATTGCCGATGAAGTCGTTTTGCAAGGTACGGCTCGATCATACACCGAGGAAAACCGGCAAATGATAAAAAGACGCATGCAAGAAATTATTGACGGGATAGGCCAGTCATTCGGCGCCACCATTGATTTTATTTATCGTGATGGCTACCCGCCGACAGTAAATGATAAAGGGGTCTATGAGAAACTTTTGGCTTCAGCTAAAAAGATTGTTGGCAAAGGGGCGGATTACCCTTATCTATCTATGGGCGGTGAAGATTTCAGCTATTATGCTCAAAAAATACCTGGTTGTTTTTTCTTTGTGGGATCTGCCCCGGAAAACCAGCCCTTCAGAAGCGTACCGCACCATTGTTCCCATTTTGATATTGATGAAAGGGCTCTACTGGTTGGGGCGTCTATTTTTGTACAATTGATTGAAGATCAATTGATGAAAAAAAATTAATCTAATTGTTTTAAATGAATCTTAATATGATGAAGTGATTTTCGAGCTGAACGGTTAGAAAATTTATTCAACAGTCTATTGGCTTGATTTAAATTTCCATTATTTAAATAATTCTGTACCATCTTTTCCCACTTTTCCTGTTGTGATATAATCGCTGTTGTTTCAGTTTGCGTTTGATTTCTAACAGATTTAATTGTTTCCGCGTTTGACATATCAACTTTCTGCTGTAGGTGACGAAATAACCACCATGCAGATGTATTGTTTTCATCGGGATCATCCACTGTAAACGATTTAACAATTTTCGAACCAAACGGATATAAAGGAAAATATGGACCATAAGCAGGAGTGGCCATGGTATACCATAATACAGAGCCATATTCAGAAGGTAAATTAGGTCGCAAATGAGCCACAAAAGATGACTGGCATAAGTTTGAGCAAATTGGTCGTTTCGCCCCTCTAGTTCGGCATGTAATTCTATCCGGTTCGAAAGGGGTTGGAGGAGTATATCCATCAGAATTATGGTAACGATCTCTTAATACAGTCATCAAATCTTCAGGCTTTATTTTGCCTTGTTTATCCTCTAATAATATTTCAACTCTTTCTTCCCGATCAGAATCATAATTTTCACTCATAAATTCTGAATCGCCGTATGCCATTTTAAAATTGAATGGCCCCTCTTTTGGATCATACCAACCTTTATCAATAGCATTTTGAATTAGATTTTTGCTGGACAGATCAAACTCTTCACCAATTGTATAGCGATTGGCAATAGCAATTATTTCATCGTCTTTAAGTTTTTTAGCAACCCAGTTATGTGTGGTCGTTTCAACAATCCAACCCTCATGCGGATCTGCTAAAACATAAGTTAATCCGCTCCAGTCGGCTTGACCATATGTATCAATAAATGTAATTATAAGATTGACAGCTTCTCGGGCAGTTGCAGAGCGTTCTAAAATCAATTGTCGAATGGTGTAACGCCGAATCCCCACTTTTTCTAAACTTTCTTCTTTTGAATACATCCAATTACAACTCATCGTCAATCCGGATTCATTCATTCCCACGAGAATATTATTATAGGATAAAATTGTTTGATTCAATTCATCCTTACTGGTTTGCTTTGTATTCCCCGAAGCCCAATAATCCAGTTTTTTATCTGTATTTGGAATTGTTACATAAGGCACCCATGTTGAATCATCTTCGGACAAGTTATGATTGACCCGCCATAATCGTCCTACAGTCAGGTTGCCCATATCTTCATTATGTGCATGGATGATGGATCCATCAGCTGTAAGGCGCTTACCCACAAGAATGGTCGTGCATGGATAAAGCAGAGTTCCACAAAAGAAGAGAATTGATATTTTCTGAATAAATTTTAACATTTCGTCTTTAAACTTACAAAAATTGTTTGTTGATAGAAAATCTAATGATGATTATTTCCATTCTGTTGTTTTGCAGTGTTCCTCATAACTGCTTACATTTTGATATTGATAAACGGTCACTATAGATGTGATCGCATTTTTTATACAATTAAAAGAAGATCAATTAATATCATGAAAATAAATGCACTTATATTATTAATAATCAACATTTTGACTGCTCAAGTGAATATTATGGATTTGGTGAGCCGTTATGATTTAGATGGAACTGAACGGAAATACAGTATCCGAGATGAAGAGCCATATTCAGGAAAAGTATTTTTCAATTATAAAAATGGTAACAAAGAATTTGAAGGATTTTTAAAGGAAGGCCTTCAGGATAGCAATTGGATTTGGTATTATACAAATGGTGTAAAACAACAAGAAGGAGTGTTCAACAATCTTCGGCAAGAAGGTTTATGGATTACATGGTATGAGAACGATCAAATCAAGCAGGAGGGAGAATACGTCCATGGGAAAAAACAGGGGACATGGTCTTTATGGTATGAAAATGGAGTAGTATCATCCGCAGAACCCTATCGTGATGGGCGTCTTCACGGCAAATTTATTTTATGGTATGATTCTGGATATAAAGAGGGGGAAGCGCTATATGTACATGGATTAAAGAACGGTTATGATCGGGGCTGGTATGAAAACGGGGCCCCTCAATGGGAATTCTATTGGAATGCAGGAAAAAAAGATAGTATTCACCATCGCTGGTATCCTGATGGTCACAGATTATATACACATCATTACAGTTCTGGTCAGCCTCACGGTGAACAGAAAGAGTGGTATGGAGACGGAAACAATCGTCTGGACGGTGAATTCCATAATGGATTATTTATTGGTCATTGGACGTGGTGGTATCCGGATAGAACTGTAGCATTAGACGGGGATTTTGCATTAGGAAACCCCAGGGATTCCTGGATTTGGATTACACCGGAAGGTGATGTTCAGGACATAGATTTTCCCTCACTCAAATGGGTGGAGAGCCGAATCAAGGAGTGGGAAAATTTTCTTAACTCAGGTCCTTGATCATATATTGAACAGTCTTTTTGCTTTGCTCAGTATTCTGTGTCCCTACTGAGTAAAATCCATACTTTTTATGAAAAAGAATTGAACCAGAGTTCGACGGTTTAATATTTACTTCGCAGGCCATGACAGGTTTTTTCTTCTGCAGAGCAAATGATTGGCCATCATTATACAATGCCATACCTAATCCTTGTCTTTGATATTCCTTTGCAACGGCAATTCTATCAATATAGTAGAACGATTCGTATCGTTCAGAAATCCAAGCATAGTTCATACTGTCATATGGTTGGTTTTCTTCCATGCCCATGAGAAATGCGGCAATCTCATCCTGTTGTTTTATAATCCGAAAATGAAATGTTATCTTTGCCAGTTCTTTCAATCGTTCAAGTGTTAAAGCGCTCACGTGGGGTTGGGATTGTTGATTCAATTCCAGAACTTGGGGGAAATCTTCCGGAGAAATATCCTCAATATAAAAAGACATCAATAACCAATGGCAGTATTTTCTCCCCGAGTATCGCCGCCGCCGGTTATCCATTCATCTGTTATAACGATGGCGTTTGCTTTGCCTAAATATTCCCAAGGGTGCATTTTTACAACGTGTCCTTTTTTCTCCAGATTTTGAATGACATCCTGAGGTAATCCTCTTTTTTCATAAAATAAAATATCCGGAAGCCATTGAGCATGTGTCCGTGGAACCGATACAGCTTCCTGCACATCCATCCCATGAACGACGACGTTAAGTATACTTTGAAGCGTGGTTGTAATGATTATAGAACCTCCGGGAGATCCGGTAATCATAAATGGATTTCCATTTTTTAATACAATAGTAGGTGTCATAGAACTCAAGGGACGTTTCCCCGGAGCAATAGCGTTTGCTTCTTTCCCGACTAATCCAAAAAAGTTTGGCGTTCCGGGCTTGGATGAAAAATCGTCCATTTCGTTGTTTAAAAAGAAGCCGGCACCCTCTACCAAAATACCACTACCAAAACTTAGATTAATAGTAGTAGTGACGCTGACGGCGTTGCCGTCTTTATCAATGACCGAATATTGGGTCGTTTCTTTACTTTCGTATCCGGATGGATTGCCGGGAAATACGTCACTGCTTTTTGCAGCTTTTTCCATCGAAATACTGGAAAATCGCATGGCGGCATAATCATCGGAAAGCAGCATGTTAAGTGGAATATCCCAGAAATCCGAATCACCCATATGCTCAGCCCGGTCTGCATAAGCTATTCTCTCAACTTCTGTCAATAAATGTATATATTCTGAAGAATTCCAATCCAAAGAATCTAATTGCGTCAATTCAAGCATATTTAACATTTCGATTAATACGGCACCACCTGAACTGGGAGGACCCATGGATAAAATGTCATATTCAAGAAAATCTCCTTTGACCGGCTCCCTGTACTTGGAGGTATAATTCAGTAGATCTTCGTAGGTGATGAAGCCATTTCCTCTTTGCATTTCCGCTACAATTAGATCTGCCGTTTTTCCTGTATAAAAACCATCCTTTCCCTCACGAGCAATGCGTTTCAGTGTTTTAGCAAGGTCCTTTTGTTTGAAACTGTCGCCAGCTTTCCAGGGTTGACCGTCATTACGAATAAATACTTTTGCAGCTGCATCATTCTTTAAAAAGAAATCCTTAAAATTATTGAAACGGGTTGCTTCAAAGTGACTCAATTTGAACGTCTTTTCTGCTAATGCAATTGCTGGCGCTAAAAGTTCTCTTCTGGAAATATTGCCGGAGCCATGTTCTTCCCAAACCTTCAGTAATCCATCTACACTCCCAGGGACACCGGAAGCTGCCCGGGTACGTAATGACATATTTTCAATAATATTTCCATCGTCGTCCAAGTACATATTCCTATGAGCATCCGAAGGAGCCTTTTCTCTGTAATCTAATGTAAAATCAGATCCATCTGTTTTTTGTGCAACCATAAAACCGCCCCCGCCAACATTGCCATTAGAGGGTGATGTTACAGCTAGGGCAAACCCCACAGCAACCGCTGCATCGATTGCATTTCCACCTTTTTTCAAGATTTCAATGCCTGCTTCAGATGCTTGTCGACTGGTGGAAACAACCATTCCATTTTTAGCATACACCGGATTAGGCGTAGCTGAGAAGACTTGGTTGCTGAAAAGAAACCAAATTGTTATCACAAAAAATTTATTTGACATAAATGTTAACTCCTTTGAATAATTTGAGAATGTTCCAATTGTGTAATTTGTTTATCTGAGTAGTGCAAAATTTCTTTAAGTATTTCTACAGTGTGTTGTCCCAAGTTTGGAGCAGGATTAGTTTCAATCTCAGGCGATTCAGAAAGCATAACCGGCCCCCGAGCAAAAGTATAAGACCCAACATCCGGATCATTAATTTCAACCAATGATTTTCTTTTAGAAACCTGTTCAGAAGAGAAAATATCCTTTGCAGTATAAACCGATCCAACAGGAACACCGTTTTCATTCAATAATTCTTCAGCTTCTGCCCGCGTTCTTTTGGAAAGCCATTCATCGATTATAGGTCTTAAAAATTTTGCATTCGACGCCCGAGCTGTTCCGTTTATACTTCGTTCATCTTCAATCAAATCATCCCGTTTCATTGTTTTGCAAAGTCGAGACCAGATTTGATCATCCGGAACATTTAACGCCAAATACCCATCGCTGCATTGGAAAGCGCCTCGCGGATAAAGATGCGTGAGTCTCCCTCGATGGGGTTCTACTCCTGAAATAGAATATAACATCACCATTCGTTCGTTAAGAGAAAGCATATTGTCCAACATGGCGCTATCTACAAATTGTCCTTTCCCGGTTCTTTCTCTCATAAAAAGCGCTTGTGTGATTCCAAAAGATGTACAAACGCCAGAATAAACATCTGCCATTCCATAAATCGTCCAAGATGGGGGTTTATCTTCAAATCCTACTAAATGCATAATACCACCCATGGCTTCTGCGACGATGTCAAATGCAGGTCTGTTGGAGTCAGGACCGCGATAACCCTCTAATCGACCAAAACCGGAAATAGCTGCATAGATCAATTTTGGATTTTCTTTTTTTAGATCATTGTACCCAATTCCCATTTTGTCTGTGGCGCCCGGTCGAAGATTCTCCACAACCACATCAGCGGTTTTGACTAATTCTTTGTAAATCTTTCTCCCTTCATCAGACCGAATATTCAATGCGACGCTTTTTTTATTGCGATTGTATGCCATGAAACCGCCGGCTTTTTTCTTGCCATCTGGTCCTTCAGCAAAAGGGGGAATTGACCGGCGGGGATCACCGCTGCCGGGACGCTCAATTTTAATCACTTCTGCGCCTGCATCAGCTAAAAGCATGGTACAATAAGGTGCGGCCATATACTGTTCTAATGCAACAACTCGAATACCTGAAAGAGGACGGTCTATCGTATTATTCATCAAGTGATTCCACCAATGTTGATACACCTTGTCCAACTCCAACACAAAGCGTAGCTAAACCGTAATAAGTTTTTTTTTCATTAGAATTTCTTCGCTTCATTTCATGGACAAGTGTTGTGAGGATACGAGCACCGGAGCATCCCAATGGATGACCCAAAGCAATGGCTCCTCCGTTTACATTCGTAATGTCAGGATTCATATTCATTTTTTTCATTACGCCAATGGCTTGGGCTGCAAATGCTTCATTGAGTTCGATTAATCCAATATCATTTAAAGAAAGATTAAATCGTTTAAATAATTTTTCAGTAGATGGGACAGGCCCATAACCCATAACACCTGGGTTCACTCCCGCCACAGCAGATCCAACCCAACGAGCCATTGGTTTTAGTCCAAGTTCATTTGCTTTTTCCCGGCTCATAAGTAGAACGGCGGCGGCACCATCATTAATTCCACTGGAATTTCCAGCTGTTACAGTGCCATTTTTTCGAAATGCCGGTTTAAGTTTTGATAATTTTTCAAGTGAAAGGTCTAATAAAAATTGGTCATTTTCAATTCGATATCTTGGATGCTCATCCGTGTCAACTATTTTGGGGTTTCCTTTTCGCTGATGAACAGAGATTGGAATAATCTCATTTTTAAATTTCCCCTGATTAATTGCATTGATTGCACGACGTTGACTTTCCAGAGCAAACGAATCTTGTTCTTCCCGGGAAATCTTAAGCTCTTCGGCAATATTTTCGGCAGTCTCACCGAGGCTGATAATCGGATATAAAGCATCAAGTTTAGGATTTGGGAATCGCCATCCAACAGTAGTATCAAAAATCCTTGGATGTCCAACTGCCGGTAATTTTTGTGGTTTTGGCATTGCCCAAGGAGCGCGACTCATACTTTCAACACCACTCCCAATAAAAACATTTCCTTCTCCGGCGATAATAGCTTTTGCCGCCTGATTGACAGCTTCCAAACCGGAAGAACAATTTCTATTCACGGTTACACCACTAACTTCTATAGGAAACCCTGCCAGGAGAACAGCCATCCGAGCGACATCTCGATTATCTTCTCCCGCTTGGTTTCCACATCCGGCATAGACATCTTCGATCAAATTCGGATCAATTCCGGTTCTTTCCACTAAAGATTTTAAAACTTCCGCAAGAAGATCATCGGGTCGGACAGAGGATAATGCCCCGCCAACTCTTCCGATGGGAGATCTGACGGCATCTATAATGACAATCTCTTTCATCTAATCTCTATTCAATTCAGTTCAGAAAAAAATTCACTTATTTTCTTTAAAAATAATCCTATCCGAGGGTGATAATTATGAATAAAAGAATCCGGGTTATCATTCAATTCGTATGCTTTAATGATTTGAGCTGCTTGTTCATCTGTTTCCATATCCAAAAAGCTGGTGGATAAACGTAATGCTAAATTTTTCGGATCATCTCCAAATGCACTTCCGGGAAGGGTTGCAATTCCATAGATATTTAACAAATATGTTGAAAGATCAGTGCATGAAAAAATACCCATTTCATTTAACGTGTCTTTCCATTTCCGAAATGAAGGATAAAGATAAAACCCACCGGATGGTTTAGGGATATCGAACCCCATATCTATTAACGAATGATAAATGTAATGTGTTCGAATTTGGTGAATAGCAGTACATGTTTTAATATATGCTTCAATTTCTTCGTTCCCACTATAAGCGAACACCGCTGTGTATTGGATGGGCGCCGGTACGCAAGACCAAACACATCCGGCAATGGCTTGAAACGAATTTGAGAGAGATATACCGATATCGCCTTTCGGAAGAATAGCCATTCCCAAGCGCCATCCACCTAATGATAAATGTTTGCTTAGTCCGCCAAAAATGATTGTTTTTTCCGGATAATATTCTGCTATTGAGCGATGAGTATATTCATCATGCGTGACAAGACTGTATATTTCATCACTTAATACGTAAAGACCTTTTTTCCGAGCCCAATCAGCTACTAATTCCAGTTCATGGGCAGATGCTACATTCCCCACTGGATTACTAGGAGAATTCAATACAAGCATTTTGGGAGATAAATTAATACGAATTGCCTCGGCATAAGCAGAATCCAAAAGATCTACATTTAAGCAATATTCTTTTTCCGCGTCTAAAAGAAACCTATGAACCGATCTTCCGGTTAATTTTGCAATTGAACTATATGAAACCCATGAAGGCTTTGGGAGCAGTAAGTCCCCATCAATTGACTGGATCATGGCAAAAAGGAGAGATTTACTCCCAACGCCCACAATTACCTGATTTGCACTAAATGTACTACCATGTTTTTCTGAATAATATTTTGCCATGGCATCCCGCAATTCCGGGAGACCTAATGAAGGAAGATAACTCCGCTGGGAAGCATTTTCTTGAAGCGCTCTTGAAAGTGCGGGATGAACAGGGAAACGGGATTCACCAAAACCTAAATGTAATATATCTTTTCCGGCTGCCCACATGGCGTTAACCTGTTCATTCATGATAAGTGTTGGAGATGCTTCCGGTGATTTCATTTTTTATCTATAATCTTAAAAAAGAGTGGTGAATTTATATGAAAATAAACGCTAATACACAGGATGAAATAAAAAAGGGAGGTAAATAGCCGCCCGTTTAATACCTAAACGATAATTTCGTGTAAACAAATTTACCGTTCATGCCATTTGGCGAAGATGCTGGATAAACGAATGCACCATCATTATTTCTACTGACAAGTAGATTTTTTTCCGGCAATACATCACCCAGGTTCTTTGTCCCAAGAGCAAGGTTCATTGCACCCAGATCAGCCGTGAATTCCAAATCCATAATCATAACTGCATGATAGACTTGAGCCCACCCATCACTGTACTTTTCAGAATCAAAATTCGGCTCACTACTAATAGTATAGCGACTATGATATTCACCAAATTGATGTAATTTAAGGTTTACACCAACAGGTACACCAAGAACCGGAAGTGAATATCCGCTCCAATTTACACCCAAAACCATATTGGTTTGTGGCTGAGATCTGGTCATGGTGCGCTCTTCTCTGGCGTCAAACATGGTGTTCTTTGCTTCTGCGACAAAGTCAGCATCACTTATTACGGATGGTTCAGGTGAAGATGAAAGACCGCTTGGTAAATGGACATCATCAATTTCAGTAGAGGTGCAGTTATATCCAAATGAAAGATCTAATACACCTAATTTGCCAAGGTCCATACCATAAGCTGCTGTCAAATCGATACCGGTTGTTTTGGTATCAACACCATTCATAAAGAAACGGCCCCCAGAGGCATTTTCATCAGCATCATCAAGCAGTTTTTGAATGGCAACTCCAAAAGGATTGTTTACTGCATCAGTACTGCCTGTGAAGTTACCTGTCAACACGATACGGTCTACAATGGCAACATTGTAAACGTCAGCATTAATACGGATGTCACCGAATGTTAATGAAGTTCCGAAACTCAAGTTCGTTGATGTTTCAGGAGTAAGCGCTTCAGCACCCAATGCGACCGGGAAGCCATGACTTACTGGGAATGTACCCACTTCAAATGCGACTGTTTCACCCGTGATAGGGTCGGGTAGGAAGTTTGTAGCGATCTTGGCCTGATAAGACTGAGCTAATGCCGGGGCACGGAATCCAGTACTAAACGCACCGCGCACCACAACGCCTGGCATAGGTTCTGCACGAATAGTCCCTTTGAAACTCAAGTTGCTGTATGTGTGATCTGAACCATCAAGCTGTGTATCATTATAGCTTTCCATACGGGCGGCGGCACCAATGCGTAGTATACCCATTTCTATTTCAGTATCACCATAAATAGCTGTCACACTGCGATCTGCATTTTTTGTAGCCAATTCATTAGATGGTTTAAAACCGCTAAAACACTGGCAGCCACTTCCGGCTGTGCTACTGTTATATCCAGTATATGTTACATTACCCAATGAATCTTCCTCTGCCGAATCCCATCCGACAACACTTGTACCTGCTTGTCCGTTGGTAAAAGATGCAGTTTCACCGACATAAATACGGAAACTTTCAGAACGCAGTTCTAATCCGGCAGCGACATTAATGTTACCCATTTTAGTAGTACCATCAATGTTTGTGGTGTTCTGCTCAAACTTAAAACCGCCAATATCATACCTGCGGAGTTGTGCCGGGCCATAAGAGGCATTCGTACTCTGCATAT
Organism: uncultured bacterium; assembly: GCA_964538995.1. Lineage (GTDB taxonomy): Bacteria > Fidelibacterota > Marinisomatia > Marinisomatales > TCS55 > JADFRD01. The sequence goes on along the minus strand of CAZIFK010000026.1, from coordinate 15,029 downwards.
AGTAATGAAAATCATTTGAACCATACGTATTACTAATGTCGTAACTCCAGCTTCCGAAGACACCTTCAATTCCAAAAGCGGTAGAAAAGTCAATAACCGTAGGTTGGATATGAGGGACATAACCGGTGGGGTTGGAACTTAACCAAACCTTACTTCCTTCGTCTGCTTGGCGGGTAAAACATCCTGTGTCACCATGACGGCTTGTATATCCACCAAAGGCATAATATCGTTTGTCACCTGATGGCAAATCTGCATTAAACATGAAACCCATATTATCTTGAGCTTGGTCACCCCAGATCATCCGGAATGGATCGACAAACCAGTTTGATCCGGATTTCAACCGTTGCGATTCAGCTACGTCATCACTCCAATAATCGGAGTTGGGTTCAAAATACTGTTCACCTTCTACACCAACACGATTGGAGCTGCCGCGAGTGCGGTATTCAGCTGCAATGAGCAGTGAACCGCCATCACCAATTGTAAAACCGCGAGTTAACTGATACTGAGTGACTTCACCATCATTGATGGTATAATCTTCACTACTGGTAACAATTGCTTTTGGATTTCCGCTGCTACGGGAATAATCAACTTCTGTTGTTGGGTTCCAAGTATACGGTTCTGTTTCATCGCCATATTTGATCCCATAGAGGTCGTAGCCTTCTGGAATTGCTTCAATAACATGTTCATTGTAGCCGGAATAAATATTGAATGTTCCACCACTGTTTTTGGATTTTAATACAATATTGATAACACCGGCAATGGCATCTGAACCATATTGAGCCGCGGCGCCGTCCCTAAGAACTTCAATGCGTTCAATAGCCGCTGCTGGTATGGCATTAAGGTCAACACCATTGTCACCACGACTGGGGCTGTTATTTACATGCACCAATGCGGTAGAGTGACGTCGTTTGCCATTTACAAGCACCAATACCTGTCCTGAACTCAAACCGCGAAGAGTCATTGGACGTACCGTATCAGAACCATCTGCCATGGAAGTTCTTGGCATGTTAAAGGAGGGTGCCAAAGACTGGAGGATCTGTGCAGTTTCTGTAAAGCCGGCACGGCGAATTTCCTGAGCTGTGAAAATGTCTACTGGTACAGCTTGATCTTCTGCCGAATGTGCAAAACGAGAACCAATCACAGAAACTGCTTTCGCAGCTAATGTACTTAGGGCAAGAGTAAAACCAGCCTGGACTTCTCCTGCGCCTACAGACACGCTCTGACTGGCGGATTCATAACCGATGTAAGAGGCGGATACCATATAGGTTCCGGGCGCTATACCAGAAATTGTATATACACCACCACCATCGGCGGCTGCTCCTAAGGATGTTCCATCAACGACGACATTAGCACCGGGTAAAGCATTTCCATTTTTGTCAGCTACCAAACCAGATATGGAACCACTCTGTGCAATAAGGCCAGAAAATATCCCAAGGATCGCAATTAAACTAATGAGTTTTTTTATTTTTCTCATTGGTTAGTTGATTGGCATATAATAATAACACACCTTTTCCAACCTTCTTGCAGAAGGGATTCACCAAAACCTAAATGTAATACATCTTTTCCGGCTGCCCACAGGGCATTAACCTGTTCATTCAGGACAAGTGTTGGAGATGTTTCCGGTGATTTCATTTTATATCTATAATCTCAAAAAAGAGTGGTGAATTTATATGAAAATAAACGCTAATACACAGGATGAAATAATAAAGGGCGGCATATTGCCGCCCGAGATGAATCAAATATAGAATGGATTGTAGGAGATGTAGATGAAGAAAGAGCTCGTTGGGCATGCAATAATGCTGAAATTGGAGCAGCAACCGCCCATCCGGGAAAATTTGCGGACTTGGTTTCTTCCATCATCCATACCAAAATTCCCATACCAAAAAACGCAATGAATGTTTTGAAAAAGAGTAAAAATGCAATACCCATTGGAATTAAATTAACAAATAACTAATCTAAAAAGATGGAAATCATGAAACACACCATAGCACTCATCGGTTTCGGCACGGTCGGTCAAGGACTGTGTGAAATCTTGATACATAAAGAAAATGAACTGAAAACAAACTACAATTTTGAAGGCAACGTGGTTGCCGTTTCGGATATGCTGAAAGGGTCGGTCTATTGTTCTGAAGGATTGGATATGCAGCAGCTTTTGGATTTGGCAGCCGCCGGAAAATCACTGGAAGAGTATGAATGTGAAAAGGACTGCGGCGGATGTGAGAAGGGATGGGATGCCGTCACCACCATCGAAAAATCCAATGCTCATACAGTTTGCGAATTGGCTTACACTGACGTGAAAACAGGCGAGCCGGCCATGACCCACTGCAAAACTGCCTTTGAAAACGGGAAAAATATTGTCACCAGCAATAAAGGTCCCGCTGCTTTGAAATACAAGGAAATGAAAGAATTGGCCGATGCCAACGGCGTACAATTCAAAATTGAAGGGACGGTCATGTCCGGCACACCGGTGTTGAATTTAGCTGAAGGTCCTTTAGCCGGCTGCACCATTTCCGGAGTGAAGGGAATCCTCAACGGCACCACCAATTATATATTATCGGAAATGGAAGCCGGAAAACCTTACGCCGATGCCCTTCAAACAGCACAGGAATTGGGGTATGCCGAAGCCGATCCCACCGGTGACGTGGAAGGATTTGATGTCATGGCGAAAGTCCTCATTCTCGCAAATGTCGTCATGGGAATTCCCCTCACTGCTGCTGATGTGGATCGGGAAGGTATCACCGGAATTACACCGGAAATGATTTCGGGTGCAACAGAGCAAAATGCCCGTTGGAAATTAATTGGTGGCATCGAAAAAAAGGAATCGGGTTTTCAAGCGTATGTTCGGCCAACCATGATTCCTAAAACAAATCCCTTGTCCGGTATTATGGGAGCTGCCAATGCTCTCACCTTTTCTACGGATTTAGTTGGTGAAATCACCATCGTAGGTGCCGGTGCAGGAAAAATAGAAACAGGATTTTCTATCCTCACCGATTTGTTGGATATTCATACCGGAATGGAGGTCAAATAAAATGGACATGCTCATTGGTGGGAAATGGGTCGGAAAAGAAAAGACCATTGATGTATTGAATCCTTTTGACCAATCATTAGTGGATACGGTACCGGAGGGAACAGCGGCAGATGTTGATGCTGCGTTAACCGCAGCGAAATTCGGCTACGAAATTAATCGAGAATTGCCGGTACATAAACGAATTTCAATCTTGAAAAAGACTGCGGACATTATGGAAAACCGGTTTGAAGACTTGGCGAAAACAATAGCAACAGAGGGCTCAAAAACCATTCGAGAAGCCCGCAAGGAAGTGGGGCGTGCCATCAATACCATCACCATTTCGGGTGAGGAAGCCCGGCGGATTCACGGCGAAACCATCCCCTTTGATTCGGCAGAAGGTTCAGATAACCGCGTGGGGTATTATTATCGGTTCCCCATCGGTATCATCGTCGCCATTACGCCTTTCAACGACCCGTTAAATCTGGTGGCTCATAAGTTAGGTCCTGCTATTGCCGGCGGAAATTCCGTCGTACTGAAACCTGCAACGGTGACACCACTTTCTGCACTCAAACTTGCAGAATGCCTATTGGAAGCAGGATTGCCAGAAGGAATATTATCCGTAATAACGGGACATGGGAGTGAAGTCGGCGAAGCACTTGTATCAGATAAAAGGGTCAGCATGGTCTCCTTCACAGGCGGAGTGGAAGCAGGAAAAAAAATTATGAAAAACATCGGACTAAAAAAAGTTGGCATGGAATTGGGCTCAAATTCTCCGGTAATTGTTATGGATGATTGCGACTTAAAACCGACCGTTAAATCTTGCGTTTCCGGTTCCTTCTGGGCAGTGGGACAAAACTGCATTGGCGTCCAGCGTATTTTTATTCATAATGCTGTTTATTCAGAATTCAAAAATATGTTTGTTGCTCGCACCCATGAATATTCCGTAGGATATCAATTGGATGAAAAAACAGACATGGGTCCCATGATTACAGAAAAGGAAGCAATACGAGTCATCGACTGGGTGGATGAAGCAAAAGACATGGGAGCAAATTGTCTATGTGGTGGTAATAGAAACGGTAGTTTAGTACAACCCACGGTCATGGAAAATATGCCGGCAGAGGCAAAGTTGGATAGTCAAGAAATTTTTGGGCCAGTGGTTACCTTGTATAAAATCGATTCTTTAGATGAAGCAGTTGAAAAATCCAATGCCGTAAATTACGGGCTCCACGGCGCCATTTTTACGCAAAACCTAAAAAACGCATTTCAGGCAATCCAAACTATGGACGTGGGCGGAATTATGGTGAACGATTCTACGGATTACCGCGTGGATCTCATGCCATTCGGCGGAGTGAAAAACAGCGGGCTGGGACGGGAAGGAATTAAATATGCCCTGCAGGAAATGACCGAGCCGAAAGTGGTGTGTTTTAATTTGTAGAATTGGATGAACAAACAATGGCTAGCAATATCACCATTGTTTTGTACAAACTTGGGTTACAATTCAGCTTTACCAATTTCAGTTTTTCCATTTCAAAAAATGTATTAGGTTTAAAAGTAATTAGCAGCATCTTGTTGGTATAATTAACAACTATTTTACGTAAAATTAATCAAAATGAAATGATTATTCTGAGTTAAAAGATTTTTTATTAGCACATTAGAATACGTATTCAAGTACTAACAACAATTGGTCATGACAAAAAAAGGAAATAACCATTAAATTCGATACAAAGACAGTCCACGCCGGAATAAAGCCGGATAAAGAAACCGGCGCCATTCTTCCACCGCTTCACCAAACGGCAACCTACGTTTTGGAAGAAGTGGGGAAAGATAAAGGGTTTGACTATACCCGTTCAGCAAACCCCACACGGCAGATGATGGAAGAACATCTTGCTGCTCTGGATGGAGGGAAATACGGTATTGCATTCGCCAGCGGAATGTCTGCTGTTGACAGTTGCCTAAAATTTCTAAAATCAGGCGACCATGTGGTGTGTTCCGATAACGTGTATGGCGGTGTGTTCCGACAATTTAATCAGGTACTGGTAAATTACGGATTGGAATTTACCTACGTAGATTCGTCAGATTCTGAAAATGTAGAAAATGCTATTCGTCCTGAGACCAAATTAATCTGGATTGAAACTCCTTCGAACCCCTTGCTCAAAATAACTGATTTGGAAGCGGTTGGTACCATTGCCAAGAAGCATAATATTCTCTTTGGCGTTGATTCAACATTTGCCACACCGGCTCTATTGCGCCCCTTGGAATTTGGTGCAGATTTGGTTATGCACAGCATTTCTAAATACATCAGCGGTCATAATCAACTCATCGGAGGAATGGTCATTACAAACAGAGAAGATTTAGCTGAATATTTGCGATTTATCCAAAAAACTATCGGGGCAGTTCCCAGTCCCTTTAATTGCTGGCTCACCTTACTGGGTGTAAAAACTCTTGATTTGCGTATGAAAAAACATAATAAAAATGCCATGGCGATAGCCGAATATTTGGAAGAAAATCCAAAAGTGGCGACAGTTGCATATCCGGGGTTGTCTTCCCACCCTAATCATTCAGTGGCCAAAGAGCAAATGTCCGGTTTCGGTGGGGTGATTTCGTTTGAATTAAGCGGTGGAATCCAGGCAGGAAAAACTCTCATGCATTCAGTCCGTCTTGCTCAATTAGCAGAAAGTCTCGGTGCTGTGGAAACTATGATTACCCACCCGATAACCATGACACATGGGGACCTTCCAGAAGATGAACGTATCGCCAGAGGATTGACTGACGGATTAGTTCGCATTTCCGTGGGAATCGAAAATGTTGATGATATAATAGCTGATTTGAAACAAGCATTTGCAAAAGTATAACCTCTTTAATGATAAAATCTCTTTAATTAAACCACCAAATAGGTTTTGAACCTGTTCTCTGTTTTATAGAAGAATCGTCTAATTTAGATTATTGATAAATAATGACTGAATATAAAAAAGAATTAGGGCTAAAAGAGTGCGTTTCCATCGTCATCAATCGCGTTATTGGTTCTGGGATTTTTCGTACTCCAGCACCCATTATGGCGTTAGTGGCCTGTACCTCATTGTTTGGTTTAGTTTGGGTTATTGGTGGTGTCATAACAATTTTCGGCGCTGTTATTTACTCAGAACTCACAGCCATGCTTCCTAAGTCTGGAGGTCCCTACGTTTTTCTGAAAGAAGCCTACGGGCCATATATTGCCTTCATCCGCGGGTGGGCAATGTTTTTTGTTTCCGAATCCGCTCCAATTGTGGCAGTGGCGCTGGTTTTTACTGATTATATAAATGCAATTTGGGAGATAACCGCCGGCACACCCTTTGGTCTTTCGGTATCTTTTACCATTTCCCTTTTAATTATTTGGGGATTAACGGCAATAAATTTATTCGGTGTAAACATGAGCGGAAAATTTCAGGTATATTCCACCATTTTAAAAGTAGTTGCCATGGGAGCAATTATTGGTATTACGCTCACATCTTTTTCCACCGGGAATGCAGAAAACTTCGTCAATCCTCTTTGGCCCGAAACATTTGGCTGGCACACCGTCTTAGCTGTTGGAGCGGCGTTAAGATATTCGTTCTTTGCCTTCAGCGGTTGGGAAGGTGCAACCTATATGGCTGAGGAAGTTAAAGAACCGCATAAGACTTTACCGTTGTCGATTTTCCTGGGAATCGGCGGCGTAATGGTGCTTTATCTCGGTGCAAATTTGGGTTATTTATTTCAATTGGATGTTGATGCAATCATTGAAAATAAATCAGTTGCATCTGCTGCTGCGAAAGTAGCCTTGGGAGCCTTCGGCGGTATTCTTATTTCTGCTGCTGTGGCTATTAACGCATTTAGCAATATTAGTAGCCAAATTTTATGCAAAGGTAGAACCTGGCACGCCATGGCAAGAGATGGTTTGTTTTTTGAAAAATTCAAGGTACTACACCCCGTTTTCAAAACACCCAATAATGCCATGATTGGACAAGGCATTTGGGTAACTGTCCTCCTTGTTTTTTCTTTTCTTTCATCTAATTTACAGCCCGGTGCAGGAAGCTCTAATGCCTATGAAGTTATGATTGATTATTTTTCTGCTACCAGCACTGTATTCAATCTATTGACCTTTGGCTCCATTTATATTTTGCGCAAAAAATGGCCGGATAAAAACCGCCCATATAAAGCACTTTTTTATCCCTGGAGTATGATTATTGTGCTCATCCTCTACTCGATGTTTTTAATCATAACATTGATTACAGCCTTTATCCCTTCTTTAATTGGTATGGCATTAACCGCAAGTGGAACTCTTTACTATTTTAAAAATGTGAAACATATAGCACAGAATGAAAAATAAATTATCCAATGCAATTATTAGTACACTCATAAGGATTCACTGGTGGGATGAGCTATAAAATGACAATGTAAGAAATACGTTACTATCGGAAAACAAGGTAATACCGTGTCCGACTTCCGGCGGATGTTCCCCTTGTTTTGGATGAAGCAGTAAAATAATTACCCCCGTTCTTTTCTGTTGGGGGTAATGCCAAAGCCGAAGAAATACGGAACTTTAAGCCCTTTTAGGAGTGGACTCAATTATCATTATTTGTTAATACTATTACCTAAATTAAGCGATTCCGTAAAACAATTTGTTTATCATGTGAAATGCGGAGCATATTTCAATGTGGCTTAATTGTTCCTTGAAAACTTACACATAAAGTTCATTTGCTGAACACACTACATATGTAAAGAACTTATCCTCTACTACCAAGGGAGACTCGCACAATTTAGATAATGATAATACGTCAGACTTTAATCATTGCCGGATTAATAACTTCAGAAAATCAGGAGTTCTGAAAATAAAAAAAGGGCGACTATTCAGTCGCCCTTTTTTTATAATGAAACAATTTCGATTAGAAATTGAGTGATAATTTCGTGTAAACGAATTTACCGTTCATACCAAAAGGTGAAAGGGCACTATATACAAATGAGCCATTATTTCCACCACCTGGTTGTGCACGTTTTTCCGGCATGACGTCAAAGAGATTGTTTGCACCGGCAGATATAGTTGCCATTCCAAGGTCATAACCTACTTCAAGGTCCGTTAAGATTTTATTTCCTAAAACCTGAACCCATTCATGATCAGTTACAGATTCACCATTGGCGTTGACGTATGTACGTGTCCAGTCTTTCCAAGTACCACCGGCGTTTTCAGCCAAAGTGAGCGGACTGTCATTTACTCCATCACCATCATGGTCTTTCTTATAAGCTGCACGGCTTAAGGTTTCCCCAACTCGCCAAATATGATATTTAACATACCAGTTATCTTTAGAGAAGTTTGCTGTTAAATGAAGATTATCTTTTGGCTGAGATCTCTCCATTGTACGGCGTTCCTGGTTGTCAAAAAGAGTAGCATCTGCGTTTAACACATCTGCTAACCCAGAAGGTGTTCTTACCTCGGTTATTTCTGTAGTAGTGGTATTGTAACTAAAAGAAAGATCCAGATTACCCAAAGTTGCTAAATCCATTGAGTAAGCTGCTATAATATCTAATCCAGTTGTTTTTGTATCAACACCATTAAAGAAAAACCGACCACTGGTTGCTTCTGGTACACCGCTTGTTGCAAGCAGATCTTTGATTGTTTGCCCCAATTCGCTATCACTTACTTTAAAGTTACCGGTCATAACAATCCTGTCCGTAATGGTAACTGAATAAGCATCAACACTTACTCTGATACCACCCAGATTTGCATTTAAACCGGCACTCAAATTAAATGAGTTTTCGGGAGTGAGTTCTTTTGCACCCAATGCTTGAGAAAATGGATTATCAACAGGGAAGTTACCCACTTCGTATGCGAGAGTCTGTCCATAAGTTGAAGATCCAGGATCATCATCTATCCTAAAGTTAGTTGCAACTTTAGATTGGAATGCCTGCGCTAAAGCAGGAGCTCTAAAACCAGAACTAACTGCACCTCTAGCAACAATACCATCTGAAACTTCATATCGGATAGTTCCTTTGAAATTTACAGTTGATCCAAAATCACTGTAATTTTCAAAGCGTAATGCGCCACCAACACGCATGCCAGCCATTAATTCCATTTCGGCATCTGCGTAACCGGCATAACTGGTTCTATTCGCATCTTGTGTCGCCGCGGCATTAGACGGTCTAAAACCACTAAAGCACTGACAACCACCACCAGCTGTATTTGAATTAACACCTGTGATAAAGGTATCTGCATATGCAATACCATTTGTATCAGATGAAGTGGTGTATGCGTCCCAACCGGTGATATTGGTTCCTGCCTGTCCATTGGCATAAGAAGCTGTTTCACCAGCATTAATACGATAACTTTCTTTACGCGTTTCTGCTCCAACAGCTAAATCTATATTACCCATTTGAGTTGTTAAATCTAGATTGTTGGTTAACTGAGTAAATACAAAGCCACCAATATCATATCGACGAATTTGTTCGGGGCCAAATGATGCATTTGTACTTAACATGTTGAAATGAAAATCATTAGAACCATAAGTGGTACTCACATCATAACTCCAGTTTCCAAACACACCTTCCATGCCGGTAGACATAGAAAAGTCTGTTATTGTAGGTTGAATATGAGGTACAAAACCAGTTGGATTTGAACTTAGCCAGGTTTTGTTTCCTTGATTGGGTTTCCGCGTATAACAACCGGTATCTGCTTTGCGAACTGTGTAGCCACCAAATGAATAAAACCGTTTATCACCGACAGGTAATTCCGCATTATACATTGCGCCAGCATTAGTCTTGGCTTGGTCGCCCCAAATCATTCTGGTGGGATTTATGTACCAATCACTGCCAGGCTGTAAGCGTTGAGTTTCAGCTTCGTCATCAGACCAATAATCTGAATTGACTTCATACAAACGTGCAGCTTGAAAACCAACTCTATTTGATGCTTCCTTCGTCCGTGCTTCAGCAGCAATCATTAAATAACCATCGGCGCCAAGTTTAACACTATTGCTATATTGGATTTGAAGTTGTTGACCATCTGTGACGACAAAATCTTCGCTACCAGTAATGTGGGCTTCCGAACCTGGTGTAAAATTGTTATTAACATCAACTGTTCCGGTGGGATTCCATTCATATGGTTGACCATTCCCGACCCAATCATAAAGATTGGCGCTCTCAGGGATTGCTTCAGTTACATGATTGTTTTCTCCTCTATAAACCGTAAATGTTCCACCATCATCAGCCGTTTTCAATACAATATTGATTACACCGGCAATAGCATCAGAACCGTATTGAGCGGCAGCACCATCACGTAAAACTTCTATTCGTTGAATAGCTGCTGCAGGGATGGCATTAAGGTCAACACCTGTGTCACCACGACCAGGGCTACTATTCACATGGACTAATGCGGTCGAATGACGACGTTTGCCGTTAACAAGAACTAACACGTGTCCAGAACTTAAACCACGCAAGGTCATAGGTCGGACAGAATCAGAACCATCTGAAATACTTGTTTTAGGCATATTGAAAGATGGCGCCAGTGCTTGAAGTATCTGTCCCGTTTCTGTATAGCCAGCTCGGCGGATTTCCTGGGCAGTAAAGACGTCCACAGGTACAGCCTGGTCTTCTGCAGAGCGGGCAAAACGTGACCCGATCACAGATACAGCTTTACCAGCCAATGTGCTTACATTTAATGTAAAGTCAGCCTGAACGGCTCCTGCACCTACAGTTATACTTTGACTGGTGGATTCATAACCGATGTATGTAGCGGATAATGTATACGTACCTGGTGCCACACCAGCTATTGAATACGCACCGCTCCCATCGGCTGCAGCCCCTAAGGATGTTCCATCTACGGCCACGTTGGCACCGGGTAGAGCATTTCCATCCTGGTCTGTTACAGTACCAGAAATAGAACCACTCTGTGCCATTAGGCCAGAAAACATCCCAAGGATTGCAATTAAACTAATGACTTTTTTCATCATTTTCTCCTTGGTTAGTTAATAAGTATGTATAAAAAAACATACATTTTTCCCTTCAATGTAGAAAGGAATTGTTAAAACTATGGCTAAATGGGTAAACATACCAAAGTTTATTTTAAAAATTTAACTTTAATAAATATTGTATTATGAATAATGGAATATTTCGTCTTTGATTTTTTCGACAAGTTCTTTTTTTGGATACTCTTTCTTATTTTTGATGTCTCTATAACGAAGAGTAACGGTGTTTTCTTCGAGTGATTAGTAATCTACAGTAATACCAAAGGGAGTCCCTGTATGGAAACGATTGCAGTTAATTCCGCAAATCTATTCGCTTATTTTTTTCTCCCTAACTTCTCGCAATAATGGCTCATTACCATCGTGGCTTACAAGATTCGATTTTGTTTCACAGAATCAAAAATGCATAGTTTTTTTACGTTGAAATTGATCTTAACAACATCATCTAGTTTCGCTGCATCAATTCCGCGAACCTTTGCAACCAATTTGTCTTCTCCTACCTTAAGATGTAAGATCGTCTCATTTCCAAGTTGTTCAGCTACTATAAGGGGTAAAGAATGCCCATCATCCGCTAAGCGGATTGTTCCCGGTCTAATCCCTAGAACAACAGGTTTATCATCTAATGTCTTGATATTTTCTACTTCCCTAAGATCAATCGACAGGCTATCTGCTAAAAATATGCCCTTTTCTAAACGCCCTTTTAATAAGTTCATTGGCGGCGATCCAATAAACCCAGCCACAAACATATTTTCTGGATTCCTATATATATCCATTGGTTTTCCAACCTGTTGTATAATACCATTATTGAGGATAACGATCCGGTCGCCCATCGTCATTGCTTCCACCTGATCGTGGGTTACATAAATCATGGTTGTTCGCAACTGTTTGTGCAATTTAATTATTTCTGCCCGCATGACAACTCGTAACTTGGCATCCAGATTCGATAAGGGCTCATCTAATAAAAACACGTGTGGTTCGCGGACAATAGCCCGACCCAAAGCAACGCGTTGGCTCTGCCCCCCAGAAAGCTCTTTTGGTTTTCGATAGATTAAATCCTCAATTTTTAATATTTGAGTAGCCTTCTCCACACGATCCTTAATTTTTTCTTTCGGCGTTTTTCGAAGCTTCAAACCAAATGCCAAATTGTCAAACACATTCATATGTGGGTAAAGAGCATAATTCTGGAAGACCATTGCAATGTTTCGGTCTTTGGGTGTAACATGGGTCACACAATCATCTCCAATGTAAATTTCACCTTCGGTGGGAGTTTCCAAGCCGGCAATCATTCGCAGCAATGTTGATTTTCCGCATCCCGAAGGACCGACAAATACTAAAAACTCCCCATCACGAATTTCCAAATTGAAACTGGGTATAACGACAGTATCTTTGCCAAATACCTTTCTGATATCTTCTAGTTTTACATTAGCCATTTTTCAGTCCCTGTTATTGAAATTAAAAAGATCTCCGCGTTTGAATTGCACGCAAACATTCAATCGTTGATTCTGCTCCGGAATTTCTATTCACTGATAAAGTTCCATTTATTCCATCAAAACAACGACCGGACGCAGGATTGTACATGGGTGTTTGTGCAATGTTATCTCCTTTAAACCACATAAATACTTCTTCGGAAAGTTGTGCGTATGCAACATTGTTTTCTAGCATCGATAATGATTTTAAGCCTCGATAAATTGAATTTATTCCGTAGGCAATTTGTGGGAGGGAGTCCATTTCAGAATGACTGGAGGAACTTACAGTTAATTCCCACGGGAAATTATTTTCAAGTAAAAATGGGACAAAGGAATCTGCCCACATTTTCACACTTGACAGCAAAGCACTATCTGCTGTGATTTTATACGCTTCAATGAGTCCAAAAGCTTGATTGTTACCCCAATTATGCCAAATATTTTTCCAACAAAAATACATTCCATTTAAATCGTCTTCAGCTGCCTGATATTGATAACCAACTAATCCCTTGGAAATTTTATCAATGGTATCACAGTAATCAAAGTTTCCCGTATTATGCAATTTGGACAGGGCTATTAACAATTCGCTGTTTAAATCAGGAGCGTCTTTGATCAACCAAGCAGGTCCCAAACCAAATTGAGTCATTTTCTGATCAGGGTACATTTGAATGGCGGTTTGAATATGGCTGTCAGCCGCTTCAATCCTGGCTTTTATTGTGGATAACAATTCGGCATGTTCAGGATCATCAACAAAAATTTTGTAAGCCGCAGCCAATCCTCTCAATCCCCGAACAGCCCACCACCCAAAATCTGCAACACTGTTTTGATGGTTTGTATTAATGCTCCCATCATCGTACATAAAATTGTACCAAAGACCATCATTTCTGCTCATGTAAAGCAAAAATTGGGTCATCCCTTTTGCAATGGGAATCAAGTCCCGGTTATTGTAGGTTAATATTTCTGTCTCTAACACTTCCATGAAACGCCCAACGTCATCTACGCAAGTGATTCCCTCTCCGGGCGCTGGTGTGGGGTCATAGTCAGGAGCATCGGCATAAATCCAAATATAGGTAATAGTTGTTCCTTTAATCTTTATACTATCTACCAAAGACAAAGCATGAGATAAATTAATAGGTGATGTTATATCGGTTGAATTATCATCGTTTATGGAATTTCCACATCCTACCGAAATTAAAAGAAATAGACTAGGAATTACACGTTTCATTCAATTTACTAAATTGTCACTAGAAAAAACCAAATTCTGCAAATCAATATAGGCGACGCCCATGACTGTATCCGCTCCAGCATAAATACAGTAAATGCGATTATCCTTTAATATTGTGGCACAGGAAAAAATTACATTCGGGATAAATCCGTTAATTTCCCAATCCAATTCGGGTTCAATAATCGGCTCTGTCTGTCTGGCCAGTACCTTACTCGGATCCTCATAGTCCAGTAAAGCCGCACCTAACCGATAATGATTCTTTTCATCAACACCATGGAATATCAGGAACCATCCCTCATCAATTTTAACCGGTGGTCCTGCAATTCCGATCCTGGTTTGGCTCCATGAATCAGGTATGGGCGACATGACCTTTTTATGATCAACCCAATGTTCCAGATCATCAGAAAAACAAATCCAAATATCCGGATGCCGACGGTGAAACATGCAATACTTACCGTCAATTTTTTCCGGAAATAATGATGCGTTCTTGTTTGGCTCATCTAACACTACCCCGTGTCTTTCCCAATGAATTAAATCATTGGAAGAGGCCAAACATATTCTAAAATCATCCGGGAATCGATTTCCAAAACCTGTATATGTCATATAAAATTTATCGTCAATTTTAACAATTCGCGGATCTTCAGGACCTCGCAATTCTTGCGGTACATCATTTCTTAAAATGGGTTCAGTTTTTCGTTCCCAATGAAATAAATCATCGCTGGTGGCATAACCCAAAGAATTAATGTAAGGGCCGTATTTCTCGTTTCCGCCTAAATCTGTCGCTCGATAAATCATATGAAATTGATCATTATGATATACTGCTCCGGCATTAAAAACCGCTACTTTTTCCCAATTATGTTTTTCTATTGGCTTTAGTATAGGTTCATCAGCCATTCGAATTAATCTCATATCTTCTACTTTTTTTCCTTCTAATAATATTTCCATTAACTGTTATTCAATTATCCTTTAATACCGCTGGAAGCCATGCTTTCAATAAATTGCCGTTGAAATACTAAGTACAGAATTACCACCGGGATTGCAAGCAATGTTGCGGCTGCCAGTATAGTTCCCATTTGAGCATCTGCCTGGCCTCCAGTGGCAAACAAAGTCACTCTTTGAGGCATGGTCATCAATTCTTGTTTTCTAATAACAATTATCGGCCAAAGAACATCATTCCAGCTATTCATAAATGTTATGATTCCTACCGTAACTAATGCCGGCTTTGAATTAGGCCACACTAACTTGAATACAATGTATGTTTCACTGCAACCGTCCAGTCTGGCTGCTTCAATCAATTCTTTGGGAAAAGCTTTAAAATACTGGCGAAGCAGAAATATTCCAAAAACACTGATCATAGCAGGAAATATTAG
>CAZIFK010000025.1:0-27750 GCA_964538995.1 uncultured bacterium | reverse complement strand
TCCGACCTCGTCGTCCCGAACGACGCGCGCTAACCGGGCTGCGCTACACCCCGAAATGGTTCCGAATTTAGAATGATTATAAAAGGGAATAAATGGTTAATTCGTCAGAAAAGATACTTAATAAAGAAAAAGCCGCCAACAAGTAGAATTGTAAATATTATTGTTAGGAGATTGAAGTATTTATCTATGAATGCAGTGATGGGTTTACCAAATTTCCAAATCAAACCGGCCACAAGGAAAAATCTGGCTGTCCGGCTGGCAGCAGATGCAATTACAAATAGCAGTAAGTTTATATCAAAAGCGCCAGCGGAAATAGTAAATATCTTGTATGGAATTGGTGTAAAACCGGCCGTAAAGATAATCATGAATCCATATTCTGAATATTGCTTTTGAATTGACATAAATAAATCTTCAGTAAATCCTGGTATATTATTGAAGAAAAAATGTGCGATTCCAGAATAAGCACTTCCCTCCCACCATAAGAAATGGCCAATACTATACCCAAATAATCCACCGGATATACTTGCAATGCTGCAGATGAGAGCAAAGGAAAATGATTTCTTTCTGACACCTAATGCCAACGCAATTAATAATACATCCGGCGGTATGGGAAAAAATGATGATTCCGCAAATGCCAGGATAAATAGAGCCATCGGTCCATAAGGTGTTTCCGCCCAATGCAATACCCAATCATATAATTTTCTAATCGTCTTCATATCCACAAAAAGCTTTTAAACCAAAGTTTGATGAATTTTATTGTATCGCTGAAATGGTTCATCGCTGATGGCTGATTTTCATATATTGTTGGTATGTTAATGTGATTGATTTTCCACCCAATTAATGAAGATTTAATCAAGAACTCGCTCTCATAATGGAAACCATTTTCCTCGCATGATACATATTTCAATATATCCAAGTTAAATGATCTGTAGCCACATTGTGAATCTTTAATAACGTTTCCACTTCGGACAGAAATAAGTAAGCTTGTCATAAAATTTGAAAATTTCCTTAATACAGGCATTGATTT
Source organism: uncultured bacterium (assembly GCA_964538995.1). Taxonomy (GTDB): domain Bacteria; phylum Fidelibacterota; class Marinisomatia; order Marinisomatales; family TCS55; genus JADFRD01. The sequence continues at coordinate 26,723 of CAZIFK010000025.1, read as the reverse complement.
TCGATCATTTCGATACCCTAACACAATCGTATTTTTCGGAATATGGCTGAATTCATTTAATAGTTCAGGAGGATGTTGAAGATCAATATCAATTGTAATGACAGAATTCCCATCGTGGCTTTTTATCCACTGTAATGCGGATTTTATGGCCGCTCCTTTGCCTTTATTAAATTCATGATTTATCACAACTACATTTTTCTCATTTAAAATTTTCTCTGACTTATCTCGACTTCCATCGTTAACAAATATCAGTTTCTTACGCCATTTATCACCGATTTGATCGAGAAACGATTCTATGTACTGCTCCCCATTATATACGGGTACAATGATATATGTTTTTGACATTTAATTGGAAAATACTGCGATTGCAGACATAACTTCACGCTGAGTCGTAAAACCAGCCGGTTTATTTAATAGCCTCCCGTTTACAACAAGAGCGCTGGAGCCACCCCCATCAAGATTGATTGCTTCTTCGCAGCCCAGGCCATCCATAATAATGGCTAATTCTAATAAGTCTACTCCCCTGCTGTCAGCTTGTCTACCATCCACTACGAGGAATATTTGTTTTCCATCCTTTGTGTATCCAGCTGCAGAACGGGGATGAATATCAGGGATTTTTGTCCAGAAAAATGCTTCTTCAACATCCGTGACATTTCGATGGCCATTATGGATTATCACCGGTCCAGCCTGTAAAGCACTTTCTACATTCCAATAGGTTGATTGACTAAAATCAAGTGCATCAGCGGGAGTGTCAGGGCTATTATCCATAGGTTTACCCCATTCAAAAATCGAATCATTACGACTCGCAATCCAGGCAATATCCATTTCCCCATTTGCATTAAAACCAAGAGCACTACGTGTGACGTAATACCGCTTATCTCTCTTAAGCAAAGAACGTAATGTATTTGTGATAATTTTACCATTATGCATTATTAATCCAACGTGTTCTGCCGGATTTTTATGCATTAAAAAATAACCTCCATTAATTACGACAGATGCGTTCAATCTCTCAGTAAATTGACTGGGGGTTTCTCTTCTATCTTCGTCGGATGATATAAATACATCTGTATTTAAAAACGGTTTTTTACTATCCACTTCAACATACCAAGCATTAATGGGTATTTTCTTATTTCGTCCGGAAAACACCCGAATACCATCCGGTAAATCTTCAAATTCAGCCGAGATGTTTTTCCAGCCTATGGGGATGCTGCGATAAGATTGCATTTTCCCACATGAAAACAGGAATAAAGAAAATATAATTAATAGAATTAATTTCTTTTTAGTCATTCATCAATCATTGTGAAGTAAGCCGTATCTAATGCTGTATTTGTTGGCTCATCCCTTATAACAACATACCATTGTCCCACTTGAGCATTTTTTATTTTTTTATATGTCCAGGAACGCCAATGAACAGATCGTTCTATATCGACAGGAATTGTATCAATATATTTTCCTTCAAAATACCATTCATACAATATCGTTCTAATTCCTAGAATATTTCGAATCCCTGAATAACAATACACTTTTTCAAGGCCAATAGAAAATTCACTCCCAATTTTGATTGGTTTTCGAGCGCTATCTTCCATAGACTCACAAAAAAGCAACGAATTTACTCGAAGGTCCGGAATGGCAATAACGAGGTCTTCCTCAATTTTTACTGTGTCCTTTTGAAGATTGACTTCGCTGGAATCGTTAATGATCTCGACCGGGTTAACACCATCATTAATAATGTCAATGACTACAGAATTGTTATCAACCGGTTGAGCTAGTATTTCTGGTGGGAATGTATTTTCAATCGTAAATGCTGAAATAACAGTATAGACGACATAAACAATGGATAAAGGGATGATGTATTTATCCAGTTTTTGCCATAACGCAACTAATAATAACACTAAAAATATGATAGTGATTGGAATAAAAGTTGGATCTTGAAAAAGGTTCATAATAAAATGAATTTCTATCTGGTTTAATTAATGATGCACCTGAATATAGATAACCTGATTATTTCATTACCTATGAATAATTCCAGATTAATGAATTTAAGTGTTTATTTATTTCGAACAAAAGTTTAAAAATGAGTCCAAAATTTCATATCCAAAATTATAGCTAAAATGTTCTTTCACTTCTCGTTTTTTAAAAAAACTCTGTGTTGCTTCTATATGGGGTTGAAAACCCCATATCGGTTTAATTTTTGAGGCAATTCCATCTATTTGAACCATTTCGCTTGTGGCAATTACTTCAAAATCATTTGGACATTCAACCACGCCTTCTAAATGTGAATATGCTAAAAAGCCTGATTGCTCATCATTCCACAAACCATTAGCGGATAAAATCACATTGCGCACTCCCCTCATTTTTTCACCATTCCATAATGGTTCCACTTTCCCGCCAAAGACATGAGCTAATAATTGGTGTCCGTAACATATACCTAAAATAGGAATTAAGTCATCAGATGCTTCAAGGATAAAACTTTGAAGAAAATTTTGCCATTCATACTCATCTTCCACAGAAGCCAAACTACCCAAAATAATAATTCCGGAAATGTGTCCATTATTATTACGAATGCTATCGCATCCGTAAAGAGCAGGAAAATGAATAGATATGGCCAATTCTGAACGGAGAGCAATATTATTAATTGCTTCGATCTCCGGATTGACCATAGATGGATCTATGATCATTATTTGACTTGAAAACATAGAAGAAAATAAAAGCCTTTCTCAATATGAAAAAGGCTTCATTTATTTTGTCGGAGCGACAGGATTTCCTGCCTGCCGGCAGGGAACTCGCGACTCTCTGAACCCCATTGCAGTTAACCGGTTAATGTAACTTCAAAGATATCCTCAGTTACAGGCTGTGATTAAAATTGGTATCCCGTATAGATCTCGAATTTTTCATCGATTGTAGGTTTTTAATCTTTCGCACACTTCTTTGAAAAAGTTATTGTGTGCATTGAATTTTTTAGGCTTGTATGTTGATTAACTTATTTTTCACCGGGTTGCCCGTTTCAACAGCAAATTGTTCCAAATCAAAATTGATATCCTGCAGTAAAATATATGTTGTTCTTTTTATTTCCAGGATTAAAAACACTTTCTTCCCCACGACTGAAAATAAGTTCAAGGGGGCCTATTGTGGAAAGAAAGGTCAAACTAATTCCATAACCCCAAACAGGTTCAGGTTTATACGTAAAGTTCTCAAAGTGATATTCATAGTTCAGGACTGTATTTACAATCAGTTTTAAAAACAAATCCGGTTTATACTGATAACGATAATCAAAACGCAAGATAGACATTTTATCACCAAAAAGTTGATCATAATCCACACCAATGAAACTTTCAGGCCCTCCATAAGAGAAGAACTTGTAGATGGGTAACGTACCTGAACTCTGGCAATGAAGGGCAAAAATTCGTCCTGTATGAAGGCGTCCGAAAGTACGGTATAAATCAGCTGAAATTTCCACTTGTTTATACTCTTTATCTGTTCCTAATTCCTTAAAACTACCCTCATAATCCGCCCTAATAAGTATTCCCTCTCTGGGTAGAAAAACGTCGTCCAGCATATCATAATGAAAAGCCGCTTGCAGTTTATGTAACTTGTCATACCATGATTCAAATGCAATAGTGTCAGTAGTAGTTTGAATGATTCCAGCCATAGCAATTTCGGGTTCAACGTTCATATGCTCTAGACTATATTCAACTTCCAAATCTAAATATTTCGTTGGCAAAAACCCAATTCCGACTCCAAATTCAGTCGAACGATCATGGTACGAAGCAACTTTTTTCCCCATAATATCAAATACATTTACAGGGATATCCTTATAATTAACCCGTAGGAAAGGATAAACTGGAAAGTTTAACGTTCTGGAGGGATAGAATGCTTTAAATCGAAACCGTGTTAAACCGGCGAATTGCACATCACTTTCCATCCGTAAGCCGGGTATAACAATGTCAGTGCCTTTTAAACCAATAATTGCAATTAGTTTATAGCGACTTTCATAGTGTAACCCCATTCTTAATTTCCTTAAAGATCGTTCCCTAACGTGCAAGATCAAGCGTACACTTTTTTCTGAAACCGGTTCAATTTCGTAATGTATCGTTTCAAAATAGCCTAAACTATACAGTTCGGTGATCTGTCGATCCAATTTATCGGTATCAAATATATCTAACGGTTTAATACCTAACAGATGATAGATGAAGAAATACGGAAGAATTTCATTACCCTTGATAGAAATTCCATAGATAAACGGTTTGTGCTTTTCTTTTATATGAATTAAGAGCCGGACATATTTACCGGAAACCGGTTTGATCTCGTATTCAACGGTTTCAAAATATTCTGAATGGCGCATTCGTGATAATTTGGCATCAAGTGTATCAGGATCAAAAATATCCATAGGACTAATACCCAATAATTGGTAAACAAATATATATGGAAGTGTGGTATTGCCACTGATAGTTACACCATGGATGATCAGTTTTTCTTCCGTGCCTTGGTAGTCAGAGGAATATCCGGTACGCTTCAATTGATAGGTCTCTTTTAGTTGAATTAGTTCGTTTATATTTTTATATGCAGCAATATTTCCCTGGTGAATAATTCGTTTAATATTTTCAGTATTAAAATCTACACGACTAAGATCTTCCAATTGAGGGATGATCAGAATATCCGCTTGTTTGATATTTTCCTCTTGCCGCAGGTTTTCAGGGATAATGACTGATTGCTCTAAAATATCCAGAATGGATTGCAAATCTTGACGTTTCTTCAAAGACGTACCAACATTCACAGCAATAATTATATCGGCACCCATTTCGCGAACAACATCAACTGGTAAATTATTTAATAGCCCCCCGTCTATGAGTAAGGAATCCCCCCACTCCACCGGACTAAATATACTAGGAATAGACATGGTTGATCGCATGGCCTTGGCTAAAGATCCGCTTTTCAGGATCACATCCCTTCCGGTGATCAAATCGACAGCAATGCAACGAAAGGGAATTGGTAATTGGTCAAAATTGGTGACGTGTTCGTAGGAAGAGGTTAACCTTGAAAATAATAAAGACACCTTTTGACCCCGAATTAATCCGCTCGGAGTGACCGGTTTCAAACCCTTCAGATCAAATTCAAACTGATATTTCCCAGCATCTTTTTTCTCAAAGAACGGAAGTAAATCCCTGGATGGGGTGTCAGTAAAAATTTCCTCCCAATCTTGTTTATTTACGAGTTTCTCAAGTTCCGCACCGTCATATCCGATTGCATATAGAGCAGCTGTAATTCCCCCCATACTGGTACCGACAATATAATCAATAGGAATCTGTAGGGAATCGAGTAGCTTTAATGTGCCAATGTGTGCAAAACCCCTGGCACCTCCACCGGAAAGGACCAATCCAATTTTAGGACGACTAATTGAATCTGCGGAAGTTTGAGCCAACAGAAGCGAGAAAAATATAATTACCTTTTTAAGTAATCTCATTTTGTTACACCCGGTTTGGCTTGCTCTGTTCATGATAAATTTCACACTGATTAAAAAGTGCCCATTCCACTCCATTCCTGGAAACGATACCTCAAATACTTTAATTTAGAAGTGTCATCATATTCCTCATAGTCCAACGTATATGGATTACTTTTCCAAACAAGATTAAAATAGCTTTTGACTTTTTTGACGATTTGCGTATTCCGGTGTGCCAGCACCTGAAGATCAGATTCAAGATTATAATCACCAAGATTTCGCCTGGTAAGATTCGCCGATCCGCCCATAATTGTAATTGAATCGTTTTTAGTAATAATGATCAATTTTGTATGAAATTGCTCTCCATGGGTATTAGCCCACCGAATTTCTGCCCCCGATTTATATAGTTCTGAAGCCACCTGTCTATTGGGTATTCCTTTTTTCTGCTTTCCAAAAGCATCTTTATTTGGATCAAGCAGGAGTCGAATAAGAGTCTTGCGTTTTAATGCCTGTTTCAGAGCTTTAATTACTTTTCGATCAGATAAATAAAACATCCCGACATCAATAGAATCGTTAACAGTCGTTTTGTTGATTTCCCTAATCAGGTTTTTACGAATTTTACTTTCGGTAATATATTTTACTTTTATTGGACCTGACGTTTTATTTCCTTGCCAGGATATATCAATTCTATCTTTTGATAACTTGGCAATCTCTCGTTCGGAATCGAGTATTTCATTAATTAATTCCCCTTTCACAGTAAACGCAATATTAGAATGTAGACTGCTGGCAGTGTGAGGATTTGCGGATGTGATCAGGGCTTGCTTTTCGGTAATTACGACTTTACGATGATTGGCTTTGAAGTTTAAAAGCCTTAACATTGATCGAACGGCAACTTTATTATCAGGATCACCAAAAAAGTTCGGAAGCCAGCCCTTATACTTTGGTTTACCAAACCATCTGGGTAAAAAATGCCAAAACTTTGAGTATAACCAGTTTGAATCCGGCATTCTGGTCATGTCTGTAATAATGATATTAATGCTGTTTTCCCGAAGCATTTCCAGGTGGTGCGGGAAATAACTGTAATAAAAGATATTAAACTCGTCAGTAATAAAATAAATTGGCATTTCCGGATATTTATTTCTCTTCTCAATCAGTTTGGCAGTTAAATCGCCGGTTACATTTATATAATCCGGATTCTCTTCATAGGTCGCGTACCCAAATAAGAAAAAGTCAATCACGATTAATTGCTCAGCAGAATCAATCATTTCATACACTTTTGTAAAAATAGATTGATCTATTTTTCGTACCGAATTGGGGTTTGATGTGAGGTCATATAAAAATTCTATATCATTATCAGATACATTGTAAAAAGAGCTTTCTATGCTGACACCAGTGGGGAGTGATCGCCATCGCCCCTGTAATGTTACCGTTGTTAATGAAAATACAATTAACAAGTTTATTAATAATTTTTGTTTCATTCTAAACCTTATGAATTCCAGCCTTGTTTCATATAAAAAATACAATATGAAATAAGGGTTTGTAATCACCCAAAAGGGTGATTTTAAGGGATGATTTTATACTTCAGTAATTGTCACTGAATTCAATAATAAATTAGCCTGCACTTGACATATCTCTCTATTCCAAACCATAAACTTGTCGTGGAGCCAAGTACTGTGGATATTTGTCGATCAAAGACATACGCACAAGATAGCAGAAATGACATTCATCGATGTATTCATCCTCGTGGTTAACACTGTAATTTTTAACTAAAAGCGCAGGTCCTCCTTGGATCAAAGGTCCATTGATAGGATGCAAATGGGCATCATAATTTTTCACTAGCGTAGCCAGAGGAGTTTCCCACATATTACCCATTGTCAGCCCTTGGCAAAGGTGTACATTTCCGTACGAATCAACATGGACTCTTTTAGGATTTTCCAATTCTTCATAAGGGCATTCAGTGAACTCCGTATATTTTCTTTTTGGCAATCCTTCTGTTAATTTCTCCACAGCCCTACCTCTAAACACAACATCACCGCCAACGATTGCTGCACCTTTATTTTGGTCCTGATCTCTGCATATCATTACCGTTGGCTCTTCAATGCAAATCGTTCCTGCCGGCATACCCAGTTTTTTCGCTGCCGCTAAAGCCATTTTTGGTGGACTTTCTTCTATGTCACTATAGTGGAATTGATCGTCACTCATAGAGATATCGGAAACACCCAATTCGCAAAGAGGTTTGAGCCAAAGTTCAGCATCCTCAACGGATGTGGCCCAATAGGAATTAGTCACAATTCCAACCTTCAAACCCATTTCTCGAGCAATTCTGACTCCTTCTAACATAAGAGGATAATAAAGAAATGATTCACCGCCTTCGAAATATACTGTGTCAATGGTTCCAATCTTTGGAATCTCATCAAAGACTTTTCTGAGCTGGTTTATTGTAAACGTTCCCTCCGCATCAGGACCGGAATATAAAAAACAGTGATCACACTGATAATTGCAGGTGTAGGTTAGTAGAAAATGAATTTGTTTCAACATAATATCCTTACTTAATTATATTCACTTTTACTCAACGAGCATTTTATTAATTCCTAATATTTTACTTTAGTACTAACAGCAATATTATTATTTTTTCCTAATCTGATTCAACAATCCCCGCATCTTTTGGAATGAAGTAAAAATGCCTTAGCCTCGGTATTCGTCTCACAAGTTTTCCTATATCATGCTGGATCATGTAGAGACATGGTAATAGAAATAAAGTAAGCGGTGTTGCAAACAGGATTCCATATCCCAGAGCTAATGCCATAGGGGCTATAAATGGATCATTTCCTCCAAGACCATAAGCAGTGGGTAATAGACCACCGACAGTCGTTATTGATGTCAGTATTATCGGACGTAGACGTCCAGCTGTTCCCTCGGCAACGATCCTTAAAAATTTCCTATCAGGAGCTTCTTGTCGGTGCATGTTTATGAAGTTGACTAGGATAAGTGAATCGTTTACTACTACACCCATCATTCCTATTACACCCATCACAGCCAGGAAGCCTAATGCCTCACCGTGGAGAGCAAAAGCTCCAATGATACCAATCAATCCGAACGGAATAGCAAACATAACCAGGAGTGGTTGAGTCAAAGAATTGAATAACAGGACGAGAATGAAATAAATACCCACAGCAGCCATTAGCATGGCGACTAAGAGACTTTTCATGGATTCCTGTTGTTCTTCAGCCTCACCGCCCATTATAAATTCCATACCAGGCCAATCCCTGGTGAGATTGAAATGGTTTATCACTGCATTCGTCGCATCCAGTGGTGTTAGGCTGCTGCCTTCAACAAGGTCGGCTGATATGGTAATCGCTCTTTCACCATCATAGTGAAAAAAGCTTGATTGACCAGGACCGGTTTTGAATGAGGCTACCTCTTTCAACGGAATCAGCCGTCCCTGTCGGTTAGGGATCTTAAGTTCGCCTAAATATCCCGGTTTCTTTCGAACACTTTCCTCAAGCAAAACACGAAACCCAACATCTTCTTCACCATAACGTACATTAGTTACCACCATTCCATCGTAAGCAAGCCGAACATTCCGAGCGATATCCGCCACAGTGAGTCCTAATTGAGACAAACGAGGATAATCAATGATGATTTCAACCTGATCTTTCCCCAATTTGTCATCGCGGGTGATGTCAGATGTTCCCTCAACTGTAGTTATGAAGGTAACTACCGAATCTGCCAGTGCTTTCCGCATCGGATCGTCACTGCCCACAACACGAACCGCAATAGGTCTGCCAACAGGTGGTCCACCGGCATCTACAATGTATTGTAAGTTATCAAAACCTCCCAATGCTTCAGTTTGTTTTCGCAATTCATCCACAATTTCATCTGCTGTTCTGCTACGTTCCGAAAAGGGAGTAAGGGTGACATAAATAAACGCCCAATTCTCGCTCTCCCCTGGGGTAAGCCATTCACCTCCTCCCATACTGCCTATCATGGTCCAGTAAGAGTCCAGTTCATTTTCCGGAATTTCGTTGAAAAGGTTTTCAATCTCCATGATTTTATCTGTCGTTGCTTCCAAAGATGATCCGGTAGGCAGCTCAACGGTTACATAAAATTGATCCGCTGTATTTCCCGGGAAGAGAATAAACTGCATTTTATTACCGGCATACCAGAAGGCACCAACTAACATAAAAACGAATAACATCACGACGATATAGCGGTAAGCCAGTACGTGTGCCATGGAGCGCTGAAAACGTGACCTGACCCTATCAAACCAGGTGTGTCTATTCCATTTGGTGTTGGAAGTTTCACTACTACGATTTTTACCGGCTGTGATGTGAGCCGGAAGTATCAGTATTACTTCAATAAACGATATCACCAAAGACAGTATGATGATCAGGGGAATGGAATAAATAAATTTTCCTAACATACCGGACATAAAGAACATAGTACCAAAAGCCATCATAGTGGTTATAATGGTGGCAAATACAGGCCGGATAACGCTCATTGTTCCTTCTACCGCGGCATCAATGGGTGAATCTCCCATTTCCTGCCGTCGGGAAATGCTTTCGGCTACGACAATTGCATCGTCTACTATGAGTCCAACAACCATGATCATGCCCATCATTGTGATCAGATCAATGTATACATCAAAAAATGGTGATATGAAGAAAACAGCCATCAATGTTAACGGTATGCCCATAGCCACCCAGAAGGCAGTGCGAAAATTAAGGAATACGAACAGCACAATAAGAATCAGTATCAGACCTATAACCGCATTGTTAGTTAGTACACCAATTCTTGTTTTAACAAAACGGGACATGTCGGATGAATACATTAGCTCAATTCCATCAGGCATTAGTTCTTTTTCCGTACTAACGAACTCTTTAATTGCATCCACAACTCGAATGATATCAGCGGTTGACTTTTTAAACACTTTAAAGGCAATGACTTCTTTACCATTCATACGGAACCGGGTTTTTTCCGGTTCGAAATCATCCTTTATTTCTGCGAGATCTCTCAGCACGATCCGTTTTCCCTCAAATGTAGAACGAATGATTACGTCCCCAACTTCCTGCGGATCCTGAAACTGGGCTAAAGCAACTATATTTTTATCACTTGTATAGGATTCAAATGAGCCGCCGGTTGAGCGGATATTGCGCATTTGAATGGCAGAGACAATCTCACGCATGGGAATCTGATATTCTTCAATGGCATCCTGTGATATTTCTACCTCGATTTCCCTGGCAAGATACCCGATTTTATCAACCTTCGATACTCCCTTGATATTTTTTAATTTTTTCTCAAACAGGCGTGCATATTTTCGCAATTCTCCATAGGGCATATCACCTGCTATACCTACATAGATAATCTCAAAATTTTCCGATTTAATTTCCACTATATAGGGAGAATCCGTCACTTCTTCCGGGAAATCAGAGACCCGCCCAACACCATCCCGGATATCACGTTTAATTTTCTCCTTATCTTTAGCATCCACGTCGAGATTAACGCTGATAACGGATATATTTTCCAGAGAATACGAGGTCAACTGATCGATGCCATCTATACCTTTCAATTCATCTTCAATCTTATTCGTAACATTTAATTCCACATCCTCCGGTGAGGCGCCTGGATAACGGGTTGTGATTATTATCATATCCAAATCCACGTTGGGGAACATATCCCGTTTAATTTGCATAAGGGAAGTCACTCCCAATGCAATGATCATAACGGTCAAAAGATTTGCCAATAAATGACGTTCAGCGAAAAATCTGATAAATGATCTCATTGTTTACTCCAATTTATTTATTATCTTGAAAGGGTATAGCCATTAGGAGGTAGTGTATTATAATAGTTCATCCAGCAAAGCCCGGTATGCTATAATCAGTTTTTGATATGTAACGGCGTTCCCTGCATAGTTCAGTTTTGCATTTTCCTCACTATCCTGGCTTTGGATCACGAAGGTCAGATCACCGCGGCCCTGCTCATATAACTTTAGTTCTTCTTCGGTTTTTTTCTTTGCCGATTCAATCTGTTCAACATTGAGTTGCAATACAGTTTCAAATTCTTGAATCTGGATATGTAAATTCGCCAAAGCCGATATCAAGGTTATGGTGAGATTGTCTAATTCTCTTTTTAATTGAGTAGTCTGGATGTCAGTTTTTGTGATATGCGATTGAGCTGTGCGATTTCCTAAAGGGACGCTGAATTGCAGACCTATAACCGCATCCGGTTTATCCATTTTCAAAGATTCCCCAAAACCATCATCGAGATTCTTTGTATTAAATTGAGCCACAAGCGACAAATCCGGTTTCAGTATATCTTCAAATCCTTTACGAGCGTACCCAAGCTGATCAATTCTGATCCTAAGGGTTTTAATCAGTCTTGAGCTAGTCCTCAAGTGTTTTGTGACTTCCTCGAGAGTACCAAATTCCTGGAGGGTATAAATGTCGAATACCGGTCTCATATTGAATTGTTCGTTATTCTGTATCAATACCGCCATTTCAGCTTGTAATCCATTCCATTGTGATTCGATTAACACTTGATTTAGTTTAGCAATACGAACAGCATCCTGTGAACGAATCACATCTACTTGATCAACCAGGTTAGCCTCTTTTTTCTTTTTAGTTCTGACAAGTTCGCCTTCACTTAGTTTCAAGCGATCTCGGATAATCTGTTTTTGTTCTGTGAGTAGAACCCAATCCAAAAACTTACCGGCAATAGCGGCTAAAAAATCTTCCTGATTTTCAATTGCCCGAACCTCCGAAAAGTCAATATCATATTGTTTTAAATCATATTGAAGGCGATCCAAAATTCCATTCTTATTTCTCATCAATGGATGAACGTACGTGACAGCCAGTTCATTCTGAAAATACTGTGACGGACCGGCAGGTATGGTTACAATATTTGGTATGACAATATCCTGTGTGTTCTGATCGGTATAGTTAGATTTCCAAGAAAGCGACAGCCGACCCCCGGTATTCCAAAAAACTCTATTTAGCCCTGCATTCAGACTTATTTGCTCGACTTGATCAGGCAGAAACGTGCTGGTGGCAAGCGGCTTTTGATATGTATAAAATGGACTTGATGTAATAAGCCAATCCTGATACCCTAAATAACCGGTCTGTTGTTCTTTTTCAATCTGAACCAAAAGTCGTTCCTTTTCAAATAGAGGGTGTTCTTTTTTCAATTGATCGAGAAATTCATCCAAAGTAATCGTCTGAGCCTTTGGCAGAGATGTTAGACTCAACAATCCTGATAACAGAATTAACATCAATTTTAAATGTTTCATTTTCTACTTCTCCTTTTTAGTCAAGTAATCAATTTTTTTAGTATACAGATTTTAGAATTTCTTAGTTATTTCGTTTTCCCATTCCCGGTATTTATGATCCTTGTTTTCAAGAGCGGCGACCTGCAAGTTTTATCATGACATCAGACTGGTAGAACGCTACTTTTTCGCCCTGTTTGGCCATGCGTTGCTCGAACTCCATCTTCATTGCTTCAGCCACTTCTTCGACCCAAATCGCTTTTTGTTTAGCCGGTATTATACGGGCAATAAAAGCAAGCAGATTTTTCCCTACCTGCTTCATATACGAGTCGCTCTCTGCAGCAACCTTCATTAAATGGTAAGGCTGGAAGATGCTCAATCCCCTAAAGTCAATGTCTTGCAGTGCATGCTCCATTTCACCCTTGATTCGCGAATAGAGGAACCGAGCTTTAGGATCGGCAGTCGGACTTGAGATCACGGAGAAGTAAGACACGCCAGCGCAATGCGCTGCCGAGGCAGTCCCAACTACGTATTCATAGTCAACTGTACGAAAGACTTTGCCATATTTCTTCGGGTTGAATATCAACCCCATCATAGCTCGCTCCGAGGCGCCAAGACAGCAAAACCCTACATGATGATTCTTGAAGATCTCGATCGCTTTTTCCGGATGATCTAACAAACCATCGGTGAAATTGTCCCAGACCACAACGTTGAGTTTGGGGGAAGGTGTGAGTTCTCTTCGAGAAATCACGGTAACCCGAGAGTAGAAAGGAGAGTTGATAAGTTTATTGACAAGATGTGCGCCGACGCCTCCTGTTCCACCTATCACGAACGCTGCAAACCGATTGTCGGCTGGTTGAGGATTTTGGTTGTTCTCACTCATGTTTTGATTATTCCTTTATTCAATTTGTTATTCCCTCGCAAAACATTTTTATTTTTATATTTTTACTTCTTTGGCGTGTGAGCAATTACTTTTCAGGAAGGTTCTACTCGCTGAGTCAATTTTTATCACTACATTCATTAGTTCATTCTTTTTAAATAATTCGATTATTATTTCACTACAAAATTACTAATTCAGTTAAGGGTGTGTAATCATCCGAAAGGATGATTTTTAGGGGTGATTTTTACCCTTTCCTTCTTTGCATGATGCGTGATGAGGTCAAAGCCTCCGGGAGCCTGTCCCAGCCTACCCCTATTTTTTCAATGACTTATTCGGGAGGGCTTCGGGTGTGCACAAGAAGCACACTGTTTTGGCGGATGAGTAGGTAAAGGGCGTCTATAGCTATAGATACCGGAACAAATGACCTATTGAAGTTCCACAGTTATTGCTACATTTCCCTTTTATGCCCCTTGTCTACATATCTGTGAGCCTCGACCATTTACTCCAAAGGATATAGTCTATCAATGAGCGCTTTTAACTTTCCAGCTTCAATGAGCTCTTTGAGAAAGATTAAATCTTCAATTTTTTCGCCCATTGGAGATGATTTAGTGTACAGATAACAGTGGAACTAAGCCGCCGTAGCGTGGCGCTGACTTTGCCATTTCTGCAAAGTGCGTGACACGGTCGGCTTTAGTGATTTGTTATGTGCAAGGCGGCTACAGTCGAATCAATACAATAAATTCGAGTTGTTTTTTTTTCGTACGAGGCTTATTTTGATTTCGAAAGTTGAAGTGAAAAGCAAATGTTTGACAGCTTGCTAATAATAGCCTCTAATACTAAACATATGCTTTTTATAGAATATTGATAATTATTCCTTGTTTTAATTCATGACTGTATGTTCTTATAAGAAATTCAATTATTAAGAAATACAAGAATTTTTTCATTTACTATTTCCGGATATAAAAACATTAAACAATGACCCGTATTTGGAATAACTTCAGTTTTTATTTGAGGTGAAATCTCGTTGAGCCTTTTAACGGCATCTTTTACCGAATGCATTTTTTCATTTTCACCTACCAGATACAAAACCGGAACTTTAATACTTTTTAATTCCTTATCAGACAGAACTGTCATTGCCGGAGGAATTTTGGTTTTAAAGCTCCTAATTGCAAGCATGAGGCCATCCAAATGGTCATCGGCTATCGCTTTGCCTTTAGCTGTCTGAATCAAATCTTCACATGACCAATACAATTCCTTCTTCATAAAATACCGCAGTGGGATAAAGCCTCTAAACACTCTTTTTTCAAATTCTTTACGCCCATGATATACCGTATAGGCAGGACTTAGGAAGACAACTTTATGGACATTTTCCGGATATGCCAGTAGATATTGGCTTGCTTTCCATGCACCATATGAAGCACCAATTATGATGATACTATCCCCCAACTCAAGAGCAGTAAATAATTCATCAAGCCATTTTGTGATGGATTCAGAACAGCCCATTCTCTTTGTATAGATACTCCTGCCCCAGTCATAAATATCATCAACGGCATATGTCCTGTGATTTTTCGAAAGTGCAACAATGTTGTTCTTCCACATTAGCGAAGATGTTCCTCCTCCAGGCAATAAAACAATAGGTGGAGCATCTTTAGGGCCACTGATACGAACAAATGTTTCACCATATGAGGTACTAACCATTCGCTCTTCTGAACGGAGGGGCCATTCATTGGATTTTTTATCGTAATAAGCTAAATATTCGTTTTTTGACTTCTCTGATTTAAATGGATGATATTCATTTAGGTTAAAAGCACTTGGACCCGAAAAATAGAAAAGATAGATCCAAATAATAATAACTATTAGTAAGAAAGTAATAACTGAATATCCAACTAAAGTGTATTTGAGTATTTTCCTTAGTATGGAATTCTTAAATATATTTTTTAAAATATTATATGACATGATATAATCCTTCCAATGAGATTTGGTTTATAAAATAATGCATGAACCACCTATATTGAAGCGCTTTAATTGTCGAGAAGGAGAATCCCAGTTTCTTGCTTTTTCCCATTTCCTTGTAAATTCCAACTTCTAGTCCAATAATAAATAAAGGAATGAAGATTATTTATATCGGTATATAAAGGATGATTTGAAAAAGCTTTATAAGGAAACGTAATATTCCGGGAAGCTGTTTTATTGTATTTTTATCTGTCATTATATTCTCTTTCTATATTCAAATTTCATCTTTTTCCTACACTCATCAAATAATGCCTTAATTTTCATGCTAATTACGCCTAACGATGGCAGTATGAATTGTTTGGTATTTTATAGCTCATTCTTTTCAATTTGTAAGTAAACTTAAAGAAAAGTACTGAGCCTGGCAAACCACTGAGTGCTAAATTATTTATACCGTATGTTATGTGCTGGGCTTGTACATTTTCAGCCACTTCTGTATCACAAAGCACTAATTTTTGTTTTACAGGGTTGGAATTGAGTTTCCTTGTACGACATGGGCTGAAAAGCTCTTTGGTAATATTAGGCAGAAACATTGGCTTTGAGTGTTTTGACAATGTTCCTTTCAGCGAAGAGATTGGTAAAAATAAAATTAAAAATATACACGGTACATTAAGTTAGGAAAAAAGAACATTTGTTTCATGTAACCAATTTTGTCAGGTTCACTTTCATCGTAATATTCACTTATTCTGGCTTCATTGTTGGTAAGGTTCATTAAATCGAGAAAAATTTCGTGTGTAGATTTGAGCCTGTTAAATTTATAGCTTACAGATATATTTAATTGAAAAATATCATCAATTTTATTATTGTAAGCTTTTTTATAATCCCAATATTTATTATTTGCTGGGTCAACAGCTAAATTCCCCTGAGCATCTCTCAAAAGAGGGATGTATTTTTTACCACCAGCGAAAAATATCTTGCCATTTAAGGCCAGTGTTCGGTTTTTCTTCTTGCCAAGATTCTCAAATTCTTTACCAGCCAAAATATTGACTAAATAGTTACCATTGTATTGCGTATTTCGCTCAACTCCTTCTAACGATTTGTATTTTGAATCGTACAACGAAGCATTAATTAAATAGTAGTAATTATTATCAAAGAACCGCTCCAAGGTAAATTCTACTCCATAATTCTTTCCGGTTCCTTTGTTTACTAAATCAACATATCTGTAATCAATACCTTCATTTATGGTGGTATAATAACTTGTATCAATATTTTCAACTGGTAAATTGTACTGGTACTGGTGGTATAATTCTACTTTAGCCACTAAATTCTCCGTGAATCTTTTTTCATAGCCCATAACTAAATGGTGCGCTTTTAGTAGATTCAGGTTTTTATTAGGTTCAGTTACACTTCCATCTTCCTGTTCTATCTTAGTATAATAGTTGTGTATGTTTTCCATAGTACTATGTTTTCCGTATCCGGCGTGTACAGAATTAGTATTGTTCAGTTTCCAGTTTAGAGCAATTCTAGGTTCAATTGTATGTTTATTGTTTAGTAAAACATTCATATTATGAATCCCGGATACTAAAGTAAAATCTTCATTTAACTTGTATTTCCAGCTTATAAAATTATTTAACATGCTTGCATTATTTTTGAAATCGGTTACGTTAAACATAGCATCCGTATCATCATTAAACATGCTTTGATCATAGTCATAGTCAAATAATGCGTATTTAGCGCCTATTTTAATTTTGTTTTTTGCATTGATCTTGTTGCTATACGTTATAGCTCCTCTGTAGGTTGATTTTACTATCCTGCTTTTAAACTTTTGAGTTTTATTAAAAACTGAATCTAACTCAAAAAGATCATCATTAATTCCAGTTGCAGAAAAGGATAGAGATGTTTTAATAAAGCTACTATTATTAACAGACAGGATGTGATTGATTCCAAAGTTTCCCAGGTAGTTATCTTTTTCATAATCTCTGTTAATATCAGCATTTGTAATGCTACCTGGCGTAGTGATTCCATCTGGCCCAATATTTTCCATTGAAAAACCACTTAAACCTCCCAATCCGAAGAATGAAAAGATACCTGCCTTTTTTGTAGGCAATACAACTTTAAATGTCGCATCCTGGTAACTCACTAATCCTTCAATATCAATTATACCAAGATCTGAAATTAGGGAAACTGTAGAATATCTGTAATTTACAAGGTAAGAACCTGCATATCCTTTTTTAAAAGGACCTTCTAGTGTAAGGTCGGTACCTATTAAACCCATCCCTAAGGCAGCTTCAAATACTTCGTTATTTCCAGCCCTGAGTTTTACATCAAAAACACTCGATAAAGCATCTCCATATTCTGGTGAAAATGCACTGGTATAAAAATCAGAGGTGGCTAATAAACTGTTGTTTATGGCAGAAATTGCCCCATATGATGCGTTTTGATCATCCATGTGATATGGACTTGTGATTTCTATACCATCTAAACGCCATTGCATGTATTTGGGCGAATTACCTCTTACAATTATATCGCTGCTACCGGAAGTAGAAGTAACCCCTGCAAAACTAGAAGCCACAAAGGCAGGGTCGTTCATACCACCAGTGTAACGACTGGTTTCTTCTACAGAAATAGAACGAGCGCTAAGCAGCGACATACCATTTAATGCCTCTCCTTTTTTCTTGTTCGCACTAACAACTACTTCAACCATTTTTACAGCAGATTCCTGCATGTTTAGATTTAAGACTACCTCCTTACCGGAGTTCACCACAATGTTTGGAATGGCTTTGTATTCATAACCTATATAAGATATTAGTAATGTAATTCTACCTAACGCTATGTTTTCCAATCTAAAATTACCGTTTACATCGGTTACCGTACCAATTAATGGGTCGGTACCAAATATCATTACTTCCGCATCGACTAGCGGCAATTTACTGTCGGTATCAATTATGGTACCTCTTACTGTTTGTGTTAGTTCTTGACTAAAGACCAGTGTTGTTAACATCGCAATTATTAATAGTGTTAAACTAAGTATCTTCATATAGGTCGGGTTTTTTAATTCTTTTGGGATATCCTTCGTTACTCCCGTAATTATAGCGATCTTTTTGTTTGTATTCATTTTATTTCCTTTTATTCACCGACTTGATGAATATATTTTCCTGAATCGGATTCAATACGATTCACAGAGATTAATTGTAGTCCCAGATCCCGAATTCGAATTAGCAAACCATGCAGAGCAGCCTGGTCTACAACTTCACACTTGATAGTTGTTACACCTTTCTCATATGCAATGATACCATCAAACCAATCTGACCATTGTCTATTAAGGCGTTCTTTCACCTTGATTTGGTAACAACCCGGGTCAAACATGGTTTTTTGTTTAGTCATTGGCTAATTCCTTTATTCTTTGAATAGTTCTATCATTGTAGCACTACAAAATTACTTGGATAGGGAGGGATGTGTAATCGTCCGAAAGGATGATTTTTAGGGGTGATTTTATAGAAAGTCCCTCTAGATCAAAAGGGATGCCTTTCTGCATAGATTGCGGGTAGGTTGATGAAAAATTTTAATAATAGAGGATAATAGTTTATCCAAGAGATTGTTAGTGACTCTTGATGGGATCATGACCTTGCCCCCAAAAGTTGCCCCAGTTCATAAGTTCGAGCAATGAAAACCTGACCCGCCCCCCAAAGTTGGACCATTTATGATACGCCGGAGGGCGAGAAACCCGTAGAGAACCCAAACCGCGCAGCGGTTTAGGCTTCGGTTTTAGCGATTTGTTGGGTGGGCTTTTATCCTGATCATTGTGCAATTCATAGTAATCAAACTCACTCCTTCTCGGCGATCCATTTCACCATGGCGTCAAGTGCAAGACCTATGTTGCCTATCTGGCAATGATTTTGCGCATGTTCCTCTTTTGTGAAAATTCTTCCAGTTACAGACCTTGCATTGGTTAATGCTTTTATCTGCAGGTTATGCATCTTAAATGGAACCATATGATCCTTTCTCCCGGTAAGAATCAGAACATCCTGTTTTACTGAATCCGAATGAAGATTTTCCTCGTTAAGTTGCAGCAGAACATCGAATCCCTCTATCGGCATGTCCTTATTCGTGATATATATGAGGTTGTTCACAAACCATGAGTACTCCAGATCCTTCTTCATTTTTTTTACCATTGCATTGTTTGTAAAATTTCTAAATTTTTTAAAAAACAATTTGGCAAATTGTTGCCCCACAATATTGGTATACTGAATGACGTCAAAGGAGACACTCCAAGCTATAACTCTTTTTATTCGTGGTTCAAATGCCGCGGCCCTGAGACAGAGCCATCCACCCATTGATATTCCAATTAAAGTGACATCATTCAGCTCGAAATAATCTAAAATAGCCTTTGTTGGTTTTTCCCACTCATAATCCAATGCAAGCCCATATTTTTTAAGAGCACCGCCCTGACCGGGACCATCGAAAGCAATCACTTCATAACAATGATCTGAAAAATATCTCATCAAAAAGTAAAGTTCCTCCATAAAGGAATCAAACCCTCCATGCAGAACGACAGTGCCTCTTTTTTCAGCATCTTTAGGTTGTATTCGCATTGCAGGCAGAAATGCATCGTTATAGGGGACTTCAAATCTTTCAATCGCATCCTCTTGAAAAGCCTTTTGAAAATGGTCAATGAACTGATCATAAAGATGTTCTTTATCAGGATCCTCTCGTGTTGTAAAAAGTTCAGCAGCCCGGTAATAATACGCCGCATTCATCATCCTGTCTTCAGAAACGGCTATCTCAGCTCGTTTTATCATTTCTGTTTTCCAGTCTTCAAAAGAATTAATCTTTTGACCTGCTTCTTCCATATCTTCAAACCTGGCGTATCCCATAGAATACCAGCGATTCAATTGGAAGTTGAAAGATTCATCTTTATGAAACTCATGGAACCCAACAGGGAGCACGAATTTGCTCTTACTTACCAGTTCCCGTCCTTGGGGTTTGACCGTTTTTCCCGCAAATATATAAGGGGATTGTCCAACGCTATAGCCTATCAGCCCCAATATGAGTATTAGAATGACACTGTATTTCATCATAACATCTTTCTATGCTTTTTGTTTATTATTCTACGATTACAAACATTTTTCTCTTTCGTCTTCATTTCTTATCCTGATGGTTGGATTCAATGTGATTCACGGAGACTAATTGTAGTCCCAGATCACGAATTCGAATGAGCAAACCATGCAGAGCAGCCTGGTCCACAACTTTGCCGGAGATAGTAGTAACACCATTCTTGTAGGAAATAGTCATACCCTCAAACCAATCTGACCATTGGTTCCCGAGACACCCTTTCACTTTAATCTGGTAGAACGCGGGCCCATTCCAACCCTGTGGCTTGGTCATTAGCAGATTCCTTTATTCAAAACGATCATGGGGGACAGATAGCCTTGGATTCGAGGACATATTCAGTTGGGTTTGACCTGTTTTTAAAAATTGTAAGTATATGATAAACCATAAGCCTTTTTATCATGATTTAAATTCAATCCAATATCATGCTTTCTGTCATTGTGCTTACCTTTTGGATTTTGCCATTTCCAAGCCTTCCAGGCAATGAGTGACATCGCCACAACTTCTGCACTTGCGCAGACAATATAACTAGGCTCTGTTTCTCCACCAGTCACAACAGCAACGGTCATTAATCCAGCCGCAATAATATTTGCCATACGATTTGCTTTATAGGGTAATATTTTGGACAGTAAAACCATTGAAATCGGAATCTGATACATTATTGCGCCACCTAACATATAGTCAGCTTCTTTTCCAATCCAAAATGCAGTATTCTTTGCATTACCTGTCCCTGAGAAATAATATATTATCGTCTTATGAAATTTCATATTTCGATTTAGTGACTTTTCGATAATATTCTATCATATTGTTATGAGTCGCTGTGCACAGATATAATGATTCATTCAGGCTTTAGTCCTGTTAGTAGAACCAACTCATCCCACAACCTTTTTCCTAATACTTCGTCATTCATTGCCTTATCAGGTTTTTCGACACGTTTATCCAGTTTGAACAATGCGCCATTAAGTGCCCTACGATTTCGATGTGAAAGCATCAGGTCCGCCATTGGCTCACTTGCAACCGCAGGTGGCTTTGCAAACAATACTGTCATCATCCGCCAGACGATACCCATTAGTCCGGATGGCCACCTCTTGTCCAAATCGGGATCTGATTTATCGATGACATACGTAGGATCGAATGCTACAGAGGAGATTTTTCCTACATATCGTCGAGCCAACTCCCCGGCGATCACCCGGTTGCATGCCTTGGTCCTATTGAATGCAGTCATTGCCCTGTGATTCCTGATACTTTCAAGATCATCCCAGTCGATTTCTTTAATGGATTTTGCAATCACATGAAGGACCAAACCATCTGATTGCTGCATCCTCTTTAACAACAGCTGGGTGAACAGAAACGGCCCCATCACGTTCGTAGCAAACATCACCTCATGACCGCTGGATAGGATGTTCGGACCGTTTTGGATATAGGCGCCAACAGACAGTATCAGACCATTTATCATTGGGAATCGGTTTATAGCCTCTGTAGCCGCGAGTCTAACAGACTCCATATCAGAGAAATCAATTACCAACATATCAATGTCCTTATCCTGGCAATCAATCCGGGCTTCAGATAAAGCGCCACGGATAAGGTTCACCTTGGCTTTTAATTTGTCGGGACGACGCCCGAGCAATACAACTTGGGTGCCACGTTTTGCCAACGCGACCGCAGCAGCTCTCCCAATATTTCCGGTCGCTCCAGCAATCAGTATTGTCTGTTTATTCGTCATTTTTATTATCTTCTCTGTCTTTGTATTTGGATTCATTTTTTACTCCTTTTTTTTACTCATCGACTTGATGAATACATTTTCCTGAATCGGATTCAATACGATACACAGAGATTAATTGTAGTCCCATATCCCGAATTCGAATTAGTAAACCATGCAAAGCAGCCTGGTCAACAACTTTGCCTGAGATGGTAGTTACACCTTCTTCATAGAAAATAGCCATACCCTCAAACCAATCCGACCAGTGACTGCCGAGGCGTCCTTTAACCTTAATTTGGTAGTGCGCTGGACCGTACCAAGCTTGTTGTTTTGTCATTAGCAGATTCCTTTTTCCAATTTATAATTGCATTCGTTTTAGATGTCGCTTGTTAAACAAATAGGCCCCGATTATATAAATGGCGATGGATAACCCGGTCAACATAGCTATTTCAAATACCAATTTTTTCAAAGGAACATTAAATATCAGGATTTGGTTAATGGCCGCCGAGGCATGAACGGTAGGTATAAAACTTAAGAGAGTAAATTCCCGGCCAAATAATGTAAATAAGACTGTCAGGGAAGGCGGTGGCAAAAATACCCCGGAAATGAAAATCATGGGAATGATAACCACATTGCTGATGATGAATGCCTCAACCGTATTTTTCGAAAAAGCCGCTACTATTAACCCGATTCCAATCGCTGTGACGGATGCCAGCAGACCCAGCAGAAACGCTGCGAACCAGGATCCCTGATTGTGAAACCCCATCATTACTGCTGATCCGAACATAATCGGTAACATTATCATTGTCAGAGCTAACTGTGAAAGTGCAATCCCCCCTAGAAACTGACGTGATTTCAGGCTAGCCAGTTTCAGCCGAATCAGTGTTTTATTTTTCACTTCACGGGCTACAACAACAGCACATTGAACAATCAAAAAATAAATCACCAGTAACATGAGTCCCGGCGCCATATATTGAAATTCCGAACCGCCTTTTCCCGTTCCGATATAATGCGTTGTAATGTCAAGGGAACTCTTAATTCCGGTTTTGGTTTTTTCATAATCCTTAAGGGTGGATTGAATGAAAATATTAACCAGACTGAAGGAAGGAAAAGACGGGTCTCCATAAATATCAACAGTACTTGATTTGGCAGCTGGATTTACCAAAGATCGGGTAAAGTCTTCGGGGATGATCAGAAATCCCACTGTCCGGTGGGCTTTTAAATCATCGTGCACTTGTATTTGGGTTGATTTCTCTACGGTTTTCACCGTGAAAATCGGATTCCCGTCATCATAACGTAAAGCCGAAAATTCCTCCACGATCTGTGTGCCGGCATTATAGTTGGTCCCATCCGACTCCGTTACTCCCCGGTCCAAATTCAGAACAGCCAGATTAAAAATGTAAAAGCTTTTGCCAAACAAAGCTCCGAAGATGATCATGAAAATCACCGGCGATAACAAATTTAACGTAAGCATTTTCCAGTCGCGCACCTGTTCTTTCAGGCTCTTTACCATGATCACAACTGTTTTCATGAACGGATGCTCCTCCCGGTTAAACTGATAAACACATCCTCAAGGGTGTTTTTACGAATATTAATTTTTTGCAGCGGAATTTGATTCTGCGTAAATAGCTCTTCAATTTTTGCGAGCAGGCTGATGGCATTCCGTTCCTGAATACTGATTTTGTTTTCAATAACTGTATTTTCCACATTCAATTTTGTTTTCAGTAAGCGACGGCCTTTTTCCAAATTGCGTCTGTTTAGCGAAATCTCCAGGATATCACCCTTACCATAGGTTTTGGTCAGATTGGTAGGTGTATCATCTACCAGAAGTTTGCCAAAATCGATGATCGCTACGCGATCTACAATCCGTTCCGCTTCATCCATATTATGAGTCGTATATAGAATTGTCTTTTGTCCTGCAAGCTGTCGAATATATTCCCGAACCATCAGTCGGCTTTGCGGATCCAGACCGGCCTCCGGCTCATCCAGGATAATAATCTCAGGGTCATGGATGAACGTCATCGCCACGTGCAGCCGCCGCTGCATACCTCCGGAAAGGGTTTTGGTAAGTTTATCCTTCTTACCGGTTAAGTTAAATACATCGAGTAATTCGCGGGTACGATCCCGGGCAACACCTTTACTTAATCCATACATCCGTCCCATAAAAACCAATTGTTCCGAACAAGTCAATAATTCCCACTCAATTATATTTTGGGCACATAACCCGATTCTTGATAGTACTCCCTGGAATGTTTCTCCTGATTCACTTCCATTAAAATATATTTTCCCTGAATCGGGGCGTAGCAGTCCGGCAATAATATTGATGGTGGTTGTTTTCCCGGCGCCGTTTGGTCCCAGAAGACCGAATACTTCTCCTTTGTTAATTGCCAGACTCAATTCGTTTACCGCCCGGATGGATCCAAACCGCTTATGCAGGTTTTCAATTACGATTGTACTTTCCATTAATCACTCCCTGTATAGTTTGATTGCAGATTGTATCTCCCGAAGACCTCATCACCCGGTTGAAACCGGTTTATTTCGCAACGACAGCGTAGAAACAAATCCGTATTCATACGTTTGTCAACTTTCTTGCTAAATACAGATGCACACCACCAAAACCTCCAATTTCTTTTTCAGTATATTCAAAAGGAAACGCTTGAAGTATTTTAGAGATGTCTCGTATCGTGTCTCCGGCGGACTCCATTAATTTTGTAAGCCAATAACCAAACCGGTTTCTATTTGCGGGATAATCGAAATCAACAATGAGTAATTTCCCACCCGGTTTTAATACCCTATAAAATTCTGACATTGCCTGTTTTCCATCAGGGTATCCTGTAAATGACATTGTGTTAACGATCGTATCAAAATAATTATCAGGGAAAGGAAGTTTTTCAACATTGGCCCGCTGAAGCGTTGCCTTTACGCCTTTACTGATTATGTTTTTCTTCGCAACTTCGACCATATCCTTATTGAAGTCGATACCATATGTCTTGTAATTATTGGCATATTGCATCAGCAAATATCCTGTTCCAAATGAGGCTTCTAAAACACGGTCACCTTCAATGTGGGGAATAATGGTCTTTATCCAGGTTTTCCAGACAGGAAGTAGTTTTACGGCAGCATCATATACTTTCGCATATTTTGAATACTCCATATCGAGTATTTTTGTATACTCATCCGAATTTTCAGGTTCTTTTGAGTAGACAATCTTTTCTTCAGGAACTTTTAATAACATAGTTTTCTCCATTGGAGCGGAACGTCAAGTCGCTTTTTGTTTTGAATTCAATTTTTGTTCAAACACTGCCAAGTGAGGTCAATTAATATGAGATGTAGCTTCTATTGAAGATATCGGACCTCTGCCAATTGCCTGGGGATCGTTCTTTTGAATTGATATTTCGGATAACCCATTGTGATACTGGCATAGACCTCACGGTCATCGGGGAGGCCAAGTAGCTTTTTTATATCCGGAACCCTATTGCACGCCGGTGGTAATAAATCGTTAAAACATGTCCCTATGCTGTTGACCTGTGCCATCATAATGGCATGAAAGGCTGCAATGAGGCAATTTTCCGCACCCACAGGTTCGTTGATAGGGCTATGGAAAAGTAGCAGTACGGGGCAATCTCGCAGGATTTCATTGCTTTTTCCTTCCCTATACCAACGGATATACCAGTGCATTCCCGGCATGACAAAATTCTGCAATTCGCCCATCTTCTTTTTACCGGCCTGCCGTTTAATAAAAAAGCGAGCAATAGGGTTTTTAAGGTTTTTTTCCAAACCTTCGTACAGCTCGTAAACAAGTTCGGAAAATGTAACCAGTGTTTTCGGGTTGTCAATCACAATAATCCCTGTAGTCCTTTGGCCCGTACCGGTCGGGGAACTGTGTACAGCATCAATAATCCGATCTATAATTTTACGTGGAACCGGTTTGTCTTTGTATCTGCGAACGGAACGACGTTGCCGCATAAGCGAAATAAGCTGATCGTCATCAATATCAAGCTCTTTGACCGGGGTAAATTCCTCTTCATTCAAACATCCCACCTGTATGGCGCGGTTAGGGCAGATGGCTGCACAATGTCCGCATTCCATGCAAAGGCCAATACGTTCCGATGAAATCATGGTTATTTTTTTACTGTCATTCTCAATTATCACGGGGATATGACGGGGGCAAACATGGCCGCATATACCACAAGCATTACATAGATCTTTATCAATCCTGATCATCATTTTTCCTCCTTTTCCTTAAGAACTGCATGGGAAGTAATTAGCTGTTACAATCAACACAATGGAATCACTGGTGCATTTATGCGATTATTTCATCACCATTTGTCATAATCTCACACTCTATCCCCATTTTTTCAACTTCACGCTTGAACATTTGATCATC
>CAZIFK010000024.1:0-27797 GCA_964538995.1 uncultured bacterium | reverse complement strand
GAATGGTGTCCGAAACTTCTCCGGAATCACTGTCCGAAACCTCCGGAATTTCCAGATCATATCTGATGATGAACGTTTAAATGAATATTACCAACTGATCATTACCGTAAAAGGGGTTGGCATGGTACTGGCCACCCATCTGTTGGTTTATACCCAATGCTTCACCCGGTTTAAATCATGGAGGCAGTTTGCCTGGTATTGTGGCGTTGCGCCTTTTGAAAGACAATCCGGTATTAGCCTTAATGCCCGAAAGCATGTTCATCACCTAGCCAACAAAAGAGTAAAAACACTATTAAATCTTTCAGCATGCTCTGCCATACTTTGCGATCCGGAATTGAAAAGCTACTATTCCAAACGAGTTGCCTCTGGACATAGTAAAATGAGTACGATAAATATCATCCGTAATAAAATCCTGTCCAGAGTTTTTGCAGTAGCTAAAAGGAAAACACCATACGTGATCATGGGAAATTATGCAGCCTGATATTTTACTTGGTTTTACCTTAGAATACGGACAGGCCACACTCCACTACGTTCCTTTCGCAATGACAATACCTTTTTCTTTTTAAAAAAACCTAATATTGTCATCACGAGGTTTCACTGGTGGGCGGACATGAATCCCAAATATCCTCTTCTTTTTAACTCAATTTTCAAATTTAATCGGTTTGGACAGTATATATGAAATATTAAAGTTAAAGTTGAAACCATTCATACTTACCTCCGCTTCATTCTCATTTTTGTTGATATCCGTTAGGGTATAAAAGTCATCTTCAATAATAATCCTATCGAGAACAACATTTGCCATCAGATAATTGATTCCTGAGAAAATCTTAATTTTTTCATTCACTCTATACACAATGCCAGTTTCAAGCGATACACCAGAGCTTTTATATTGTAATTCCCATAAAGGATCCTTAGGGTAAGGTGTCTCGAATTCATTATACATTTTTCCGGATATGGCTTCAATTCCCATTCTCATACCTATATTACTGTTGAGTAAAAATATATCTCCCGTTATTCCAAAAACGAATGTATTCAACCTGGTCTTGTCTTGTATATTGGACCACATTTTATACCCCATATATACCTGATTATCAGTCGAAAATGCGAGACCTATTTTAACACCATATCGAAGAGAATAATCATAATTGAAATTCAGTGATCTCTCGTCTGTTGAGTCTGAATTTACAATTACACCATCCAACTTTACCCAGTTTGAAGGTTTGTAAATACCTATGTCAGGTTCTAGATAAATTCGTTGAGAAACTCCAGCAGTAACAAATAGGATCCCAATAATATATATTCTTAAGTATTTCATAACCGGTTCTCAGAAATTGATTCTGTGTCGTCCAAAAATAATAATTACCTAAAATGAGCGATTCCGTAAAACAATAAGGAAGAATCGCTCATTTTAGATAATCCATATTTCACTATTTATGATAAATTTGAAGAACTTCCCATTTTTTTCACCACCCCTACCAATGTGAGTAATTTAGCGAAAGAGTTAAGAGTCCCTGCCTGTCCGGCAGGCAGGCCCTCCTCATACGAGGAGGGGTTTAAGGAGGTGTAAATATAAAGTTTCATCAAATAAATATTGGCGCTAAAAATTGGGTAATTCATAATTATGGATTGTAATTTTTTTCATTATTTCATTCATTAACTTCATCACCCATAAGGTTTTGTGCTTATTGTACATTCCCATGGAAGAATCGCTCATTGTTAGGAATTAGTATAAAGTCGTAGACCAGCCACTAATTAGCTCCAATCATCCAATTCGTATTTCTTAATTTTCCGATACAATGCCGTTCTCGATATTTCAAGGGAATTAGCTGCTTTACTGATATTGCCTTCAACTACTTTTAGTGCATTCTGTATAGCTATCTTTTCTGCATACCATAGAGGTGCGATACCATCTTCTTGCAAAGATCCCTCGTCCGAAGAACCCTGTTCAGATGATTCGTTTTTATGAGGAATTATATCAGATGATTGTATAATACTACGGAGTATTTTCTTATTTAGAACTGAAGCGTCCGAATTGAACAGCATACGCGTTAATAAATTTTCCAATTCCCTGACGTTTCCAGACAATTGAAGATGCTTAAGTTCTTCTATCAAATTCCAATCGATATATTGAGAGGATTTTCGACTATTATCTGCAAGTTTTCCGTAAACATGCAGAGTGAGAAGAAGCATATCCTCATTTCTATTTCTTAACGGTGATAAATTAATTGGAATAACGTTTAATCTATAATGGAGATCAGATCTGAATTTTTTTTCTAAAATAAGTTCTTGGAGATTCTGATTCGACGCTGAGATTAGCCGAACATCAATCTTCTTGGATGTGGTTCCACCCAAGCGTTCAATGGTATGATCCTCTAAAACACGTAACAATTTTGCTTGAAGATTTACTGGCATATCCCCGATTTCATCTAAGAACAGGTTTCCTTTATCTGCCAGTTCAAATTTCCCTGGTTTGGGTTTATCTGCTCCAGTAAAGGCCCCTTTTTCGAATCCAAATAATTCACTCTCCAACAAATTTTCCGGTATTGCTGCACAGTTCAGGGAAATAAACTGGTGATCTTTTCTAAAAGAAAGATCGTGAATGGTTCTTGCGACCAATTCCTTCCCGCTTCCACTCTCGCCAAAAATCAAAACGGTATAATCTGTAAGAGCAACTTTAATGATTTGCTTATAAATTTCCAACATACCTATCGAATTACCGATAAAAGGGCCTAATCCATTTGGTCGTAAAAAGTGCTTCGTTTTATTAGGCATTCCTGACCTAAGATTTTTATAGAGTGTTAGCCGTTTTAAAATATTGTCTACTTTTTCAGGAATATCTTTATACGAAACAATCGAGAAAAGAAGCTCCATACTATTACTTATTTGACAATCAATTTTAGAATCAGACGTAAAGATGATCAGTGGAATCTGTTTTTTCAATTGGTATAATTTCTCGTGAAAATTAGAATAATGTCTATTAATTAAACCCCAATCCATCCAGATAGCAGAATAATTATCAACAGCAGTATAGCCCAATGCTGAGATCCAATCCTTCGCAAAAGTGATTTCACCATCGCCTAATTTTCCGGATTTTTTTAAAGATATAAACGTTTGCTGAATCTTTTTATTCTCAGGAGGCGATGCAATAATGAAATTCATTTTTCGCTATGTTTATGTGAATTGATACGAGTTATCCAATCGTTATACGAACCATTTCTTCAACGGACGTCTGCCCCATATTAACAAACTCAAGAGCAGCTTCTTTCAATGATGTCATGCCATTTTTCTCTGCAGCCTGTTTAATCTCTTCAGCTGTTGCACCTTTATTTACCATATTTGCAATTTCCTCATCGGGTAACAATAGTTCATATACACCGGCACGGCCATGATACCCGGAGTTTTTGCAATGGGCACATCCGGTTGCATTAAATACTTTTCCTTTATAATCTCCATCAATTCCCATGGATTTTAGTATGGCTTCCGTTGCTTCGATTTCCTCTTTACATTTTGGGCATAATAATCGTATCAATCTCTGTGCAAGAATGGCGCGGACGGAAGAACTAATAAGAAAGGAATCCAGACCCATGTCCATCATACGTGTATAACTTGATGCAGCATCATTGGTATGAATCGTACTGAAAACCAGATGACCCGTCAGGGCAGCCCGTACCGCTAGTTCAATCGTTTCAACATCGCGCATCTCACCAACCATAATAATATCCGGATCCTGGCGAAGCATAGATCTTAAGGCAGTAGTAAAAGTCATTCCTGCCCGAGAATTAACTTGAGCTTGATTGATATTATCTAATTGATATTCAACAGGATCTTCAATCGTCATAATGTTAACTTCTACCGTATTCACAAGATTCATTGTTGCATAAAGCGTTGTTGTTTTTCCACTTCCAGTTGGACCTGAAACAAGTATGATGCCGTTCGGATACCGGATGACTTCTCTCCATATTTTCAACGTGGCATCAGAAAAACCTAATTTATGCAACTCAATTCTTCCTCGTGTTTCATCCAGGATTCTCAGAACCACTTTTTCACCCGATACAGCAGGAAAGGTAGATGCCCTCACGTCTACTCTTCTATCACTTAACTGATGGGAGAATCTTCCGTCTTGAGGGACTCTTGATTCTGCTATATCCATATCGGCTAATATTTTAACGCGGGAAATCAGGGGAGCCACAGATGATTTGGGAATGGTATAATACTCTTGTAATATACCGTCCACCCTGAATCGAATGCGAAGGTCTTTTTCACGCGGTTCAATATGAATATCACTGGCGCCCATTTTAATGGCTTCATTGAACAACATATCAACTGCTTCAATTATCTCTGTTTCCTCACCAATTTCCTTTGAAACAATTCGCGCTGACTTATCCGTTTTTCCGTCGGTTTTGGAAATAAATTTTGCTGCACTATAATAAAGGTCAATAGCCTGTTCAATATCTGTTTCAGTTGCCAATATTAAATTTACTTCCATACCGGTCGTATCCATTAAATCATCAATCACCTCAATATTAAGCGGATCAGAAATGGCAACACTTATTGTTCTATCTATCATGAATAAAGGCATAATTTTTTGTTTAATCGCCATTTTTTCATCTACATATTTCATCACTTCAGACTGTATTTCATAATTCAATAAATCAAGGTAAGGTAGTTTTAATTGGTCGCCAAGAGTTTGAACCATTTCCTTTTCTGTAACTAGACCTAACTCAATAATCGCTTTCCCAAGGTAAATATTACGACTTTGCTTATAAGATAAAGCCTCTTCCAATTGATCTTCATCAATCTTTCCTGCATCGATGAGAATTTGTCCTAATTGTTTTTTACGTTGATTCGCCATTCTGTCTCCTAAAACACCAGGTTTAAATAGGTTTGGATAATAATGGGACCCCACAGCAGAGCAATCATGGTTCCTAAACTTAAAAATGGTCCAAATGGAATACGTTGACCGAATGATATTTTACCTAATGGGAGTAGTATCAGGATTAACATTGCTGAAGATAAAAAAGCTAAGAATACAGCCAATAAGCCATTTTGCCATCCCAAAAGTAACCCAATTAGTGCTGCATATTTTACATCCCCCATGCCCATGCTCTCTTTTTTAAATATAATTTTTCCTATCAGACTTATCAGGAGTATTCCTAATCCAAGACCAACCGCCCCGATAAAATAAGGGCTTGAATTCTGAATCCCAATGCGAATGATTTGGTAAACAGCCGGAATGACTCCTATTAGTAATAATTGATTAGGAATGATCTGGTAATCAATATCGATAAATGTAATTATCAAGATAACACAACTAAAGATAATGGACATAAAAAAGTCAAGAGACCATCCGTAGTGATTATAAAGAAGGATAAACAGAAGAGCAGTCAAGAGCTCCACAAACATATACCTAAATGAAATTGATGTCTGACAGCTTGAACATTGTCCACGAAGAAATAGATAACTCAAAACTGGAATATTTTCCCAAAATCGAAGTTGGTGATTGCAATTAGGACATCGCGACCTGGGATGCACAATAGATTCTTCACGAGGAATTCTATAAATGCAGACATTTAAAAAACTGCCTACCATTAATCCGTATATAATGATAAATGTTAATATCATTTCAAAGAAGCCGATTAAAAAAACTTTTTCATTTGTTCATAAATATCTGCTGGATTTACCGGTTTTGTTATGAATAAATCTGCACCACTCTCTTCAACTAATTGTCTGTCGTGTTCTGTATCCTTGGCTGAAACAATGGTCACGGGGATACTCCGATATTGACCATCATATTTCAACAATCTGCATACCTGAAACCCATTGATAACAGGCAGCATCAGGTCAAGAATGATTGCATCTGGTGATTCAGATCTTGCACGGTTCAATCCGGCTAACCCATCTTCTGCTGTAATAATTGAGAAACCCTTTCCTTTAAAATACATTTTAATGGGCTCAATAAAAAATTCTTCATCATCAATGATTAATATTGTTTTATTTTCCATTTTCTTCCCTTTATTGCTATTAGTCCTCTTCAGCTAATTCAATTTTTTGGGTGAACATTTGCTCTTCTTTCGATCTGATTTTCAGTTTAAGATCATTAGGTCTGTCTGAAAACTCTATTGCCGTATCTTCTGAAATAACTCCTTCTTTATATAAATTATATAAATACTGATCAAATAATATCATACCCTCACTAGTAGAGGATCTAATTGAATACCTTAACAATTGAATCTCCCCTTTATGAATTAAATCTCTTACCCGTGCTGTGGACAACATAATTTCCAACGCAGCAATACGCCCACCGGTAATTGTAGGTACTAATCTCTGTGCGATTATACCCAGTAAATGCTGACTCAGTTGCAACCGGATCATTTGCTGCTGGACGATTGGGTAGAAACTTTCTATTCGTTCAACTGTTTGGGAGGCATTGCTTGCATGCAATGTACTTAAAACTAAATGACCGGTTTCAGCAAAATTTAACGCAGCTGACATGGTTTCTTCGTCCCTTATTTCCCCAATCAATAACATGGAAGGCGCTTCTCTTAATGCGCTTTTTAGAGCGGATTGATACGAGTTTGTATCCATTCCTATTTCACGTTGGGTAATAATAGCCTTTTTATGGCCGTGCAGGAATTCTATAGGATCTTCCAAGGTTAAAATATGTCCCGGGATTTGAGAATTGCGATGATCTATCATTGCCGCCATTGTGGTAGACTTCCCTGACCCTGTTGCGCCAATGACCAAAATAAGTCCTCTTTCTTTTTCTACTAAGTTACCTAGCAGGGGTGGCAGGTTTAATTCTTCCAATGATTTGATATCAGATATAATCCTGCGGATTACAAATGAATCAGAATTTCTTTGCCTGTAAAAGTTCACCCGAAATCGGCCGACACCAGGAAAACTATATGTAAAATCCAGATCTTTAGTCTGCATATACAATTTAGTATTATTTTCATCTAATATTTCTGACTTCAATGTGTTCATGATGACAGGTGTAACAACCTCTTTTTCCAGGGGGATTGTCTTTCCGGTTATTTTCAGCATGGGGTATGCCCCCAATGCAACGAATAAATCTGAAGCATCTGTTTCTACCATTACATTCAATAAATCTTTTAAAGAATACATGCTTATTCCTTATCCTGTATTTTATCTAGTATAGACGGGTCTTCAACGATTTCCATTATTTCATTTTTATCTATCTCTCTTTTGGATAAAAGATTCATTAATGACTGTTCCATCGTAATCATACCCTGCTTACTACCCGTTTGTAGTATAGAAGGCAATTGGAATGTTTTGTTCTCACGAATCAAGTTTGAAACAGCGGGTGTTCCGATCATAATTTCAAACGCTGCTATTCTACCTCCGCTTCGTTTTTTCAATAATAGCTGAGAAACAACAGCCAATAGGGATTCGCTCAATTGAACTCGAATTTGGCTTTGCTGGGTGGTTGGAAACTGATCAATGATTCTATCTAATGTTTTGGTTGCATTCATTGTGTGTAATGTTCCAAAGACTAAATGGCCTGTTTCAGCTGCTGTTACTGCAAGTGCAGTCGTTTCAAGGTCGCGCATTTCTCCCACAACAATCACGTCTGGATCCTCTCGCAGAGCGTTTCGAAGCGCGTTTGCAAACGAATGGGTATTGGTTCCAATTTCTCTGTGATTTACCAAGGATTTTTTACTCTCATGAACAAATTCAATTGGATCTTCTATAGAAATAATATGTTTTCTATAATGCATATTAATATAATCAACTAGGGTGTTTAGTGTTGTGGACTTGCCGCTTCCGGTAGGTCCCGTTACCAAAACTAATCCTTTTTTTTTGCTAACAACATCTTTCAAAACATCAGGCAGATTCAAATCCTCAAATGAAAACACCTTGGCTGTAACAGCGCGAAGTACTGCCGTATCCCCATTCATCGATTTAAATACATTGACTCTGAAACGACCCATTGTTTCAAAATCGGCTGTGAAATCAGTTTCCATATCCTCTTCATATTTTCTTCGTTGCTCATCATTCATAATGTCATATATCAGCATATGCACTTCTTCAGGTAAAAGCGTTTCCAACTTGGATTTCCGCATTTCGCCATCCACTCTTACTATGGGGGCAGAATACGGACTTAGATGCAGGTCGGAAGCGCCAACTTCACGCATAAAATTCAATAACTCATATATCTCCATACGACCTTTCTTTCCCTAATTCAAATTGACGATATTCGGCGTAATGAATATTAATAATTCATGCTGCTTATTTAAGATTGTTTTATCTGTAAACAATCTTTTAATGAATGGGATTTTACCCAAAATGGGTACGGCCGTTACTACTTCAATTCTCTGATCAAATATTAATCCCCCAATCAGTAATGTCTCACCGTTTGGAACAGTGACTTGTGTGGTTGTCGACCTGCTTGAGACAATAGGCCGATCCGCATCAGGCCCTGCAAAATCAACTAAGGCATCCACT
Source organism: uncultured bacterium (assembly GCA_964538995.1). Taxonomy (GTDB): domain Bacteria; phylum Fidelibacterota; class Marinisomatia; order Marinisomatales; family TCS55; genus JADFRD01. The sequence continues at coordinate 19,331 of CAZIFK010000024.1, read as the reverse complement.
TCAGCCTTAATGTTCATGGTGATAAATCTTCCTTCATTTATCCGGGGCAGAATGTTTAACGATACGTTAACTTCCACATCTTCAAACGTTGCTGCTGCAGCACCAAAAGCGCCCCCCTCACTTCCGGGAACAAGAATTGGGTATGTTGTTCCGGAAGTCAATGTTGCCATTGTATTGTCTAAAGTGGTTGTCTGAGGTTCCTGAACAATCCGTGTATTATTATCCGTTGAAAGAATAGATAATAAAGCCGAGAATGCCGGAACATTTAGTGTAGCGATCCTAAGGTCTTTTCCAAGCAATCCGATATTAATCCCCTCCGTAGTACTTGTACCGGTTTTTGGAATAGGTCCTGATAATTCGGCCCTCGTAGACCAATTGATACCCAATTGTTCATCAACCGACAAGGTTGTTTCAATAAATTTCACAGCAATATTAATCTGGGGAATGGGTTTATCCAGTTTCCGGATAAGTTCTTCGATTCGGTCAAAATTATAGTGGGTATCTGTTACGATTATATGGTCCATTGCCGGGGCTCCAATTCCACCACCTGCACCACCAGCTCCGCCTCCAATTCCGCCACCAACTCCACCAGCAGCTCCGCCACCCAATCCACCAGTAGCTCCGCCACCGCCAATGGCTCCCATCAACCCACCAGCTCCACCACCAACCCCACCAGCAGCTCCACCACCAATTCCGCCACCAATTCCACCAATTCCACCACCTTTTGAAACCGGTGAAAACACCGTGACTTTTCCTTTCTCAGTTAGAACATTTGTCAATGCAGATTGAAGAGCCATTGCATCTATATAATCTAATTTATAAAGTCGTGTTTCCAATTCACCTGTCATTTCCTCATCTTTTGGTTTAATCACGATAATATTTTCCTGCATAAACCAGTCATATCCGTTCACCTTAAGAATTGCATCAAGAGCAGTTCCCAAGTTTACGTTATTAAGCGCTACAGTAATCTTTCCTTCTACTTTTTCCCCTGCAGCGAAGTTTAAATTATTTTGTACTTGTAGTAATCGAAGCATATCAATGATTTCTGCTTCCTTGAAATTCATAGAAACTTTTGTGTCAAACACTGAAAGACGACGAGTTGCTTCTCTGCGTTCAACAGCTTTCTTTTTCGGAACCCAGGTAATTCTTGTAATGAAGCCACCTTCCGTTTCAATATGATATTCAGGTAAAGATGTAAAATACAAGGTGATTTCGGTTGAATATTTCTTTGTTCCAACCATCCTTGCTTCAAGTTTGTAAAGAGGCGGGAGACTGATTTGTTTAGAATATGGTGATTGTATGAATTCCATATCTGGAAATACTAATTTTAACATAGGTGGTGACTGGGTTACAAACTCTTCGAATTGAATTGGGTGTGATGTTTTTATTGTCACTCCCATCTCTGTTTCTCCTTCGAAAGTTGTTATCAACTCAACTTGTTGTGCAGAAAATAGAAAGATCGGTAATATTATAATGGTTACTAATCCACATTTTCGAATAAGTGATCTAACTGTCATCTAATGATAACCTTATTGTTTTAGCACCCTGTTTAAGGATAACTTGATTAAGAGTAATTTTTTCAACCGTGTAACCACTGACAACATCATCAACCTTTGCTATTTGTCCATTTATAATAGCAAAACCAGAGCTGCCACGCCAAGATATACCTGTTAAAGTTAAACTCTCTATATTCGCACCTTCACCCACGTTCCCAAAAAATCCATCCAAAAAACCATCTCCGGATTGCATGGTATCCTGAGAAACATAGAAAAACGGATCCTTATCCCAGTCATTCTCCCAGTTTATCTCTATAACGGATGCTAATTCAATTATTCTGTTAATATCACTGAGGTCTGCAGGCATCTCATTACCTGATAAAGATTTTGCTATATTCTTGACCGGAGTTTTTACATTTCCATCGGAAAACATACCTGAATCTATAATATAATAGAACACTATAATAACCAATAGAACAGCGAGAATGGTCTGACGGTTAATCTCTGGCTTTTTCATATTTTTTTATACTCATCAAAATAAATATATGCGAAAAGAACTAAATCACAAGAAAGTATTTCGCTATTATTCAATTCTGTTTCTAAAAGGATACTATGTATGTTTACTGTTTTTTCTAATCGTAATATATCTTCAAGGAATGAACCTATTGTCATGTAATTGCCATAAATACGCAATTGAATTGGACGACGCTCGATATGTTTCCCTGTAAACTTCAATTTCGTTTTCAATGCGGTGAACGAATCATCCATTTCAGGATGAAAAGTTTCAATAATAATTTCTTGTTTATTTGCTACTTCACGAATGGACTGTAATACTTCTGCATAGGTATTATAACCTGGAATGGTTGTTTTTAATGATTCAAATTCACTCGTTTGAATCTTATGTCTATTTTTTACATCATCATAGCTTTCTTCAATTTGAGCCATCATATCGAAATTTTTCTCAATTGCGACCATCTTTTTCTCCAACACATCGGTTGTAGCCCCATTCTGCCAGACATCAGCATATAGCCACCAGATAGTTGAAATGATTATCACGGAAATCAATGAAAAAAATATCATTCGGTCATGCATGGTTTTTTAAAGCCTCATATTCAAGGAAAAAAATAATTTCCCTTCCGTGGTCTTGCTGGTTTTATCGACACTTAAATCTATTTTAGAAAAAATATTTAAATGTTCAAGTTTCATCACAAAATTGGTTAAATGAATATCGGAAATTGAAGCCTCTGCTTCTACAAAACCATTGACTTCCAATCCGGGTTTAAAAACACCATTACCAGTGTCATCTTTATTAGCATCAGACTCAACAGACACTTTTATAAAATTAATCATTGTTAATTTAATATCATTCGGAACAATCGTTGAAAACAACTTGAGAATTTTGATTTGGTTGACTGAATGTTTACGGTCATTTTCCAAAAATGATCGGTAGCCATTCAAAATATCAATATCCGTCATTAAACCAATATATTCTTTTGCTTGAATGGATAAATTATCCCATGCCGTGCTTCGTGTTTGAATCTCTTTTTCTAAATGTTTAATATTAAATCCTGACAAGATAGATGAAACTAAATAAATAGGAAGTGCCAAAGCAGATACCACTGCTGCAACTTTATATAACAATAAATATTTGAAATTTGATCGGAGTTTCTTGGGGATTACATTAATTTTTTCCGCTTTTTCAGAAGCTAAAGCAAAATTAATCGTATATAAGGGCATTTGATTGCTTGAGAGCATACCGTCATCCTTAAAGTGAAACAATCCTTTCCGCATCGGGTTCAACAACCCAACCTTTACAAATAAATTATTTCCTAATTCGTTCACTAAGTTGGGAAATGTTGCACATTTTCCATCGAATAACATTTCAGTCCATTCCAAATCTGGTATTTGTTTTGTAAAATATTTCATCGATCTATTTAGTTCACCAGTAAGACGTTCCAAGGCAGGGCGTAAAAATATAGATAATTTGTAAAGACTAATGTGTGAATCCAAGGTTACTCCGATAGTATCATCTGGAATCCCATAATCAGTTAAAAGTTGCTGTGCCAACGGGTAATCGATTTTAAGCGTTTGATCTTCTGTAACGACTTTTTGCATTGCTGCTTGATAAAAATCTTCCGCACCAAACAGAATTTCCCTGGTCATTAGCAACTGCTGGTCTTTAATGAGAGATATCGTAGTATTATTTTCATCAAGATGTACTAATAGAAAACAACCATTTTTACGTTCCGGATAATTTAGTAAGAATAATTTCCACATTAATACAGGTAATGTAGAGATCAATCGAGGTTTCAGCTTTGATTTACTAAAATAACCAATTGCTTCTTCAATATTTTCTTCATCTGAAATACCAATTACAATATTATGCTTATCACCTTTATCGACTACTTCGTGACTATTTTCATAATCAATAATTGCTTGATCAGGGCTAAATGGAATATTTTTCTTTGCATCCCATTCTACTAAATCTGATAACTCTTTTTTACTTAATGGTGGTGCTTGAAGAATATGTGTTTTTGTCTCAACATTTGGAGAGAAGTAAGCTCCATATGCATACTTTACTTCTTTGCTGTCTATTTCATGACTAAAAATAAATCGAAGCAAATCATTACTGTCTTCAATTTGTCCTTCTTCTGTTGTATATGGCAGAACATATTCTTTGACCTTCTCAATTTCTGTATGTTTAAAACCGGTTTTAATCTGGAGTAATCTGATACTCTTTTCACCGTGGTGTATTGTTATTCTTCGACTTGACTCATTGAACAAATGAAATAATGATTCAAGATAATCTTGAATTGTTCTTTTCTTTTTTTGATCTGAAAGAGTAGATAATAAAGACGAATCGAATTCTTTTGGAAAAACTTCATTTAATTCTTTGGGTTCAGGTTTTTCTGCAGGTTTCTGGATTTGTTCTAAAAGGTTTGTTGGTGCAGTACCTTTGCTCTCCTGAACGTTTGCTTCCGGAGAAACAGGTTTTTCCATTAATGGTTTAGATTCATCCGCCAATGGTCCAGGTTCATCCATCGACGGTTTAGGCTTATCCACGGTTGGTTTAGGTTCATCCGTGAAAGGTTTAGATTTTTCCTTTGGTTTCTTGATTTGTTCTAAAATGTTCGATGGTTCTGTACTTTTGCTCTCCTGAACTTTTACTTTCGGAGTGAAAGATTCATCCACCAATGGTTCTGTTTTTGTTTCAGTACTAGCCTTTTTTTCTTCTGATACCGATGGACCGGATTGAACGTTCTTTAAGGTACTTAATAAATCACTGGCTGAAATTTCTTTTTTCTTGGACGTTTCGGGTATGATGCTGTCAGGGTCATCTTCAGACTTCTCATCCTTTTTAGACGGCTCTTCCTTAATCTCGGAAGATATATCTTCCTCCAACCTAACAGTCTCTGAATCGCTTGTTGCCTTTTTCTCCTCGATTGACTGGTCATCCACAATGTCATTGTTTTCTTCTTTATCATCAATGACAGTCTTCTCAACTTTAATAGATTTATCATCCTCAACCGAATCTTTCGTCTGTTGAGAACGAAGAATATCAAGCAGCCTATTTGTAGCTAGTTTTCTATCTTTATCTTCAGACATTGAATGGATTTGATGATTTCTTAAATTCAAATACATTATCACTCGAAATATTTTCTCTCTTATTGAGAATCATTTCGATGATCAACTGATGACACATTCTGACAATTTTTCTAGGGTAACCCTTTGTTTCTTCATGAATAACTTCAATGGCTTTATTATTGAATATTTCTTCACCTTTTAAAAGACCTGCTACCTCTACACGATGATTGATAAACCCAATTGTGTCTTCTAAATCCAAGGGTTTTATTTCATAACCGAATGCAATCCGATCTTTAAAATTTTCATGTTTATCGAGTAATTCTATTATTTCATGCTGAGCAAAAATGATTACTTGGATCAACTTAGAATCATTTGTTTCAAAATTTAATAGCATTCGTATAATTTCAAGCTGATTAGGACCCATTTTTTGACCCTCATCAATTATTAATACATTATTTCGCTTAGAATGAATTGAAGAATCAATTAAATAATGTTCTATTTGATCCATCATATCACTATGCTGAGAAAAGTTTCCTTTCAAGCCAAACATCTTTGATAAATAATGTAAAAACTCGCTACTTGAATCCCATGTCGGATCGAGAATGAGATGGAATTTGTGATTTTCTCCAAATTCAACAAACCGACCCAACAATAATCTAGACAGCATTGTTTTGCCCGTTCCTATTCCTCCTATCACCACATTTAACCCACGATTGAGTCGCAACGATATTTCCAACCTGTCAAGACATTCCCCATGACTTTTCGATTGATAAAAAAACTCCGGCTCTGGAGCCATAGAAAATGGTTCTTTTTTCAAACCAATTATTTCATAATATTCCATATGTGATTTATCTAATTTCGTTTTGCAAAATTTATACCAATACTATTATTTTTATTTTTTGCAAGATTTTTTCTGTATTTGTTAATTATTTGTTTATAATGCGCTGGTTTATTGAGAATAAGTTTTATGTTTAATTCATTTAACTCATGAATAACATAATCATTAATATAAGCAGAAAGGATATTATTAGGAGATTTATTCATTAGACGTCTGTGCCTTTGTTTACATTTGAATTCAGCAACAAATCACACGCTTCTTTTATATCTATTTCTTCGATAGGTTTTTCCAAGAAAATATCTACTTGATCCTGTTTTAACTCTTCGAGAGCAGTATTTTCCAAACCATCTGTAAATACAATCAACTTAATTTCGCTCAATTTTTTATTTGATCGCATCACTTTAATAAATTCAGTTCCCTCAATAATAGGTTCAACCAAATCCAATAGTACTAATCTTGGTTTTTTTTCGTACATAATGGAATAACCATCGAATCCATTTTGTGCGGAGAGAATTTTTTTATCCGGATAAAACTTATCAAGGTAAATCATCATTTGTTTCAAATGTGATTGATCATCATCTACTAAAAGAATATCTATTTCACCTGGGCTAATCCCAAAAAATTTTGGATCAAACGTGAAGCCTTGTTTATTAATAAAGTCAATAAATGCTTTCCGGGCTACTCTGAAATGTCCCGAAGGTGTCTTGAATCCCTCGAGACCATTGGCTTTAATCCAATTTTTTACAGTATTGATATCGACTTCACAATACCGGGCGATTTCTCCCGTTGTAAAGTATTTTTTATGCATTTTTATCTGAATTAATTACTAAAATAATAGTATTCATGATTTTCATGTTATTCATATCTATATGCATTTTAACGATATTTATATTTTTACACAAGCATATTTAATATTAAATTTTTACGGTTAGTCATACTTAATCATATCGATATAAACAGGAATAATAAATGAAGAAAAGTTTATATGTCATTCTCCTAGGTTTTTGTACACTGAGCGGTCAAATTGAATTCAATGTGGATTTTACTCCCTATGTTTCGTATTACCTTAGTGTCGTGGATATTAATACGGGTGAATCCAATGTGCCCATTTTTCTAGCTACTCTAAAAAATACCAATGCTACGACAGTATTAGTTGATTTAGAATACGAGATTATTATTGATTCAGATGCACTTGGAGTAAATAACGAAAAACTGGTACGACTCACCACTACACAACCGTTTGCTCTTTCTGTTGGATCTGAAATCAATCTCTCTAATATGGACTTAAATTTATCCACAACCCAAATTTTTGATAATAACGCAAATCCGGTTCCACTCCGATTCACAATTGATGAAAAAATTGATATGGCACAAGCGGACCAAATGTTCAGCGTTATCGCCCAAACCGGAAAACTACCTAATGGTATTTACACGTTTCGGGTAATAGCAAAATCTGAAACAGGGCAAACAATCGTCCGAGAAAATGTCCTCAATATTAATAATCCATCCACACTAGAATTAACATCTCCTGGTGGAGCATTAGCCGATACATCGGTCAATGAAGTATACACATCATTCCCTGTTTTTCAATGGGAATCTGATCTCTGTAATATACCTGGTGGTTGTGAATATTTTATTCGTGTTTCAGAATTTAATCCAAGTGAATTCAGTTCGGTAGACCAAGCCATCGAAGCCACCACTCGATTACCGCTAGATCAAAGCGCTGGTTTTGAGTCAATTGGTTTCGACGCATTATCCTTTCAATACCCTGCTATCGGCGCCGGAGACCTGGAACAAGGGAAGGTCTATGTGTGGCAAATCAAAAAAGTACTGCCTACAACATTGGGAAATGAAGAATTATTGAGCGAAATATTAACTTTTAAGGTTAAAGATTTTTCAGTTCAAGAATCTTCCGGTGAATCTCCAGATGATACCAGCCCAACGAGCATGGCCATTCGGTCACTTGTTGGTGATGAAGTGATTGATGAATTTTTCAACCCCGGAGGCGAAGCTGAGGGCTTTACCTTCACTGGAAACATTACCTTAAATGATGCGACGGTTGATCTTTCATATATACAATCCCTCATTTCAACTGGAATCGCGGTGGTTGATTCTCTTGGAAATGAGACCTATCGCCCCATCGAAATTTTATCTGTGGAGGTTTCACAATGAGATTATTACTTATTTATGGATTGATATTCACTCAATTTCTATTAGGATCTTCGAAAGTAGGAATCGCAGTTAAAGTTAGCGGTACGGTTAAATTAGTATCAGCAGAAACAAGCACTGAAACTGCCTTAAATCCTGGAAAACCCCTCGACAATGAGGATAAAATTATTACAGGTGATAACTCATTTACTGCCATCATGTATCTCGATGATAAAACACTTGTTAAAGTGATGGAAAACTCTGAGTTAACAATCAGAGGCTCTCGCGGCGCTTCCGGAATAAATAAAGAGCTGGATATTGCCTATGGGAAATTATCAGCAAAGATTGCAAAACAAAAAGGGAACGATTTTCGAATATCAACACCCACCTCAGTTGCCTCTGTAAAAGGGACTGATCTTTTTATTTCTTCTAATCCTATCGAAGGTGATTTATTTGTTCTTATAGAAGGTCTCATAGAAGTCATAAATTCCATCACAGGGGAAACAACCCAAGTCAAGAAAGGTGAAACGGCGACATCTACACCTGATGGTTCATTGGATGTTTCGCCTACCACAGAAGATGATTTGGAAGGTTTCCAGGATAGTGATGAACCATCTGAAGAGGGTCCACAGGAACTCCGATTTGAGATTCAAGACGATAATGGAAATATTAAACAAATAATTATTCAAATCAATTAGTAAAGACACAATATGAAAAATGTTAGACTGATACTGATTCTTTTATCGACTCTTTGGGCTCAACCCTCAGTATTAATCATGAGTCCGGAACCGGGTGAACAGGTTATAGATAGTAATATTTTAATTGCTGCATCATTCTATGGCATGACCGATCTCAAAAGGGAAAATATTCAACTTATCTTGGATAAAAAAAATATAACGTCATCTGCTTTTGTAGATAATGACATGATAAGTTATTATGTCTCCTCATTAGTTCCCGGCATACATGAAATTAAACTCTTTACCGGAGATGGAGATCCGGTTAGTTGGTCGTTTACCGTACCGGGTGAGCGTCAGCAAAAAGTAGAACCACTGGAATATTCCGGTAGGGTGCGAACAAATACAAGCATCGATCAGGTGGACGAAGAAAGCTTAAGTGTTAGCCAGCTATTTTTCGATTTTCGAGGTACAGCTTATGAAATACTAAAATTTGACACTAAAATAAAATTGACAAACCAAGAAAATAGTTTATATCAGGCTCGTAATGTATTTGGATTCAAATTTAATCTAGGAGAGATACTGTCTTTGAATTTAGGTGATACTAACCCGCAATTATCTCATTTTACAATGAGCGGTAAACGAATTCGAGGTTTGGATGCTGCTTTGTCCTTGGGATGGTTCAATCTTCACGTTATCAAAGGGGAAATCAACCGAACCGTTCAGGGTGCAAATAACAATTCATACAGTTATACTGTTAAAAACGATGATGGCGGTAACAAATTCCTGGCTCTGTCTCGTAAAGGATATACCTTTAAACAAGATGTTCTCGCCGGACGATTGGCATTTGGACGAGGGGAAAATTTCCAGTGGGGGATTCATTTTTTAAAAGCGAGGGATGATACTTCCAGTGTAAATCTTAAAGTAAATAATGCAACAATTACTTATGTTGAATCCGATGGAACGTTTGCCGGATTGGATTCGGGGAGTGTGTATACAATTGACAAATTAAGCAATTTTTCATCAATTGAATCGGGGAAGTATTGGAAAGGAACGACCCCTAATGATAATTTAGTGATTGGAACAGATCTGAAGATTAGCAGTGATAGTAAACGAATGGTCCTTGAAGGTGAAGTTGCATTCAGCTTATCAAATAACAATATTTGGGGAGGCGCCGTTTCCAAGACAGAGATGGATACCTTAATTGATGATGTTGTTGACGGAAAACTCTCTTCAATTGATTTGGATATGATCCCTTTCGATCCTATCGATATTACAGATATATTTATCATTAATCTAAATATGGTTCCTTTATCGCCTATCGATCCCGCTGCCTTTGATGATAGTTCTGATGTTAAGTTATTTGATGCTATCATGTCTATGCCATCATTGGCATATCGAGGCAAGGCGATATTGAATTATTGGGGAAATTATTTCAGTATAGAATATTCGCAGGTAGGTCCTGAGTTTATATCTCTTGGGAATCCGTATTTAGTAAAAAATAAGAGAGAATTATCAATATCAGATAAATTGAAACTCTTTAAAAATCGTCTGATGGTTAACGTTGGCTTTAAGCATCAAGATGACGATATTATGACCAACATGGACGACATAGAGTCACAAAATACGTTTAACCTTGGATTAAACATTTTACCCGGACCCGGTTTACCTAATGCCAATTTATCCTTCAAAACCATCGATCGAGACAATGGCATAAAGAAAATTATTCAGTTGACTGATTCCACATACACCGACAATAGAAAAAACACCCTCTCCAATTATATCATTATTAATGTGAATCATCGTTTTTTCCTGTATTGGTCACATAGCATTAATACTACTATAATGTTATTAGATAAAAAAGACAATGTAGCCGATCGTATTGATGATGATCCTCAATATATCGATCCAGGTCTTAAGTCAAATGTGATAAACCTTTCTTTAACAACTAACTACAATATTCCTTTGAGAACCACCGTATCTTTATCATCCAACTCCAGCGAATTTAGTATTGGACCTGGCAACAAGGTTTCGCAGAAATTCCAAACCGGCAACATTGATACCGAATATATTTTAAAACAAGGTAAATATACATTAAACGCAGGGACGAATTTTGCCAAAGGAACCGGTCTCACAGATGTATCGTGGATTGGATTTAAAGGCGGGGTGAAAATAAAAATAATTGAAAGACTTAGTTTCAATGCTCAGGGAGAATTCAGATCAAAATTTTTCGGCGGGAAAACAAATCAATCATTAATAGCCAGAGCAAATATAGATTATTCCTTTTAATTTTCTCATCCAATGTCAATTACCCAAATTACACCCCCTTTTTGTTAATAAACTATTTCAACATCACCATCTTCCGGGTCTGGGTAAAATCACCCGCCTTGATCTGGTAGAAGTACATTCCAACACTGACCTGTTGCCCTTTATCATCTGTGGCATTCCATGATACTGATTTATAGCCAGCATCCTGCATTTCTGATACCAGTGTAGTCACTTTCCTGCCAAGAAGGTCGTAAATGATTATTTGGACATCTGCTTGCTTGGGGAGATCATACTGAAAGGTTGTAATTGGATTGAAGGGGTTGGGATAGTTTTGCATCAGTTCAAATTGTTTAGGCAGCTCTGAAAATTCGTCTGTTTCAAGATCAGTCACGTCAATTACAACCAGGATGTCAACGGTTGGATTATCTAAATCATTTGAGGAAACGGTGAGAGTATCAATGTGTAAGCCTACCGAGAGTTCTGAACCATCTATGATCACCGCAAGGGAATCTGAACTGCCTGTTTCAGTCCTCCCACTATCCGGATTAACATTCAACCATAGTTCCTTCCAGTTAACAGTCCATTCCAATTCGGAAGTACCCACATTTTCGATGATTAATGTTTCCGCAAAGGTCTCACCTACAAGGATTGGCACTGATATACTATCGGGAAAGACTATTATTTCAGCCGTGCCTATTTCAACAATCGTCATAATAACAGGTACATCAATACTTGGTGCATCCTGATCATCAGAGTTAATGATAAACACACCATCATAGATTCCAACTGTCGAATCAGTGGCATTAATGGTGACAGTGATAAGCGATGAATCCTCCGGTTCAGTCACTCCCGATGTTGGCTCGGCACTGAGCCAGGGACTGTAGGACGTCCAGCCTACAGTCCAGTTGAGAGTCGCTATACCCACATTCCTGATGATTATCGTGTCTGAACCTATACTCCCTTCATTGAGAGTAACTATAAAACTGTCAGGTTCCACGCCAATTTCCGGATATGATGTAACGAAAAGATCAACGGGTAGCTCGATAGTTGGACTATTTGGATCGTTGGAAGAAATAAACAAAGTATCGACATAGTATCCTTCGTCTAAATTAGTAGCGTTAATTATCACCCCTACTGAATCTGTAATGCCCGGTATCACTGTTCCGGAGTCGGGAATTGTATTGATCCAATTTGTTTCAAAATTAATAGACCATCCCAGGATTGAGGAACCCATATTTGAAATAGTGAGTATCTCCGTGGAGGTCTGACCTACATTCAGCCAATAGGAAGTGATATCCAGCGCAATCGAAATCTGACTTTCCGGAATAGTAACCTCAACACATTGGGAAAATTCGGAGGAATTCCCGTCGGGATCAGTAGCAGTAGCAGTGATGAATTCCCCCAGATTGACATCAGCAGTAAAAGTAACATAAAAACTCGTATTTCCACTGCTGTTCGTTGCAACTGATGAGAAATCTATGAATTCTTCCCCCTCACCATATCCTGAAGGATCGCATGTACTATTTAAAAAGAATTCGATTCGGTAAGAAGTATTTGGTGAACTGTTCATAGTGCCGGCTATCTGAACTATATTCGTGTCAACTGTAGCTGCAAAGAGTTCCGGATAATTCTGCCCGTTATTCGCGCCACCATCGCCATCGCCATTGTCATTATACGATATTCCGTCCAGACCAAGGTCTATTCCCTGAAAAGTATTAGAGTAGATGGAATTGGAGAGAATGGCATTACCCGTACCCACATTTGAAAGAAAACCAACCCCTATATCTCCATTAAATGCAATGATGTTACCTTCGCCATCTTCAATTCCGCCAATTTTATTGCCCCCGGTTTCATGCAACAGGAATACTCCTCTAAAAGTATTTCCCAGGTTAACTGTGCCGGTTGTGTCAGTTCCAATATAGTTACTTTGAAAAATGTTCCCTGTCGTTCCACTGCCAGACAGCCCAATTCCCTCTTCGCCGCTATCTGCAATGATATTGCCCTGCCCGGGTGTTCCGATTATATTATTTTGCGGTCCATCGTTAATAGCAATACCATTGAGACCATTACCCAGGGGATTTATTCCCGTGAGATCGGTCCCGATAAGATTATCTAATATCGAGTTCCCCCTGACTTCATTCCCACTCATCAAGATACCGTGCCCGTGATTTCCTGAGATAAGGTTGCCCACTATTGTGTTGTTTTGTGCACTGTCTTGAATCGCTACACCACTTGACATATTCAGGGCTAGGGTGCCAGTCACATCCGTACCGATGTAGTTCCCCTGAACGATATTATTGTTTGCCCCCGGATTCATGATCTCAATGCTTCCTACAATGATGTTGCGTGTGTTATCTGCAGTTCCTCCAATAGTATTGTTGGAGGAGCCTAAAATACGCAACCCACCGGCGCCAGGATTGGATGTGCCGGTAATGTCGGTACCGATAAAGTTCCCTTGTATGACATTATTCGTCACGTCATCCAAAACAATGTCTGTTCCGAATTGATTAATCGCTATACCCCTGACCGTGGTGTTATCTGCTCTGATTGTCAAGCCCCAGGCGCCTCCGGTATTACTTCCATCAATCTCAATCATTAGCACAGCATTATTGCCTTGATCAAAGGGAAGAGTATTGGGACTACTACCCGCCTGGGTATAGCCGTTGATAAAAGCCGGTTTTGTAATCGCAGGAAGGTAAGATGAAAGTAGGATAGTGTGTGGACCCGGACCAGGAATATCAAATTCTATTGGTATAATTACGTCTGAAGGATTGTTGTTGGATTCCTGAATTGCTGCCCGCAATGTGCAGTCACCATTCCCGTCGTTACAAATACCATCCCCCTGATTCAGGTCCTCACCATCACCGATGGAATTCACGGTGAAAGCTTCCACTATTGTTCTGGTGAATTCGATGGGGATACGCACCAAATCACGATCATAGGTTGTCCCTTCGTGCTGGCGTGTATAATACAAATAAGCCTGTTGATCTGTGACCTCAAAATTTCGGGTTGTATCGCTGGTATCAATTAAAGCAGGATAATGAAATGCATCGCCGGATAACCATGGCGTCCACCATAACTTGGCTTCCTTAATTATTTGGGCACGTGACCAATTGATCAGATCATCGGAAAGGGAATAGAAGAATCCGTAGACGAGTTCGCCCGTCAATGGATCGTCACCTACATGGGGACCTACCAGTACGAATTTGTTGAAGAAAGTATTATAGGTAATACTGGATTGCATTTTATCGATATGATCGCGTGATACCGGTTGAACTATATGATCTGCCGGGTCTGCATCGGGATTTAAGTAAGGGTTGATAAATTGAACATTAAATCCTGATCCATCCCAGGCTCGCCAACTAGTCGGATCATCTAGCGTCTGAGTGCGAGCCACTGCAACACCCCAATCCTGAAGCTCGTATGCTTCCACCTGGAAGAGAACATAATAATAGCCATCATTCGGATTTAAGATGATGTTGCTCCCGCCAAAGACACCATGGGGACCTGCATCTGAATCGTATACGTAAGGAATACTTGCCACAAGATGGTTAGGAGATGAATCATGGGTGTAAGTAACACCTTTGTCTGTGGACGTTGCAAAAGTGATGGCATTATACCAACTATTGCCTTGATATTCATTGTGCACCAATGAATAAATAGTAGTTCCATCTAGTGTATAGGGTGCAATAAGCCATTCATGGTCGTTGTATTTTGATGGGTCCGAATCCTGATCAGAATCCATAATCACATAGCAATCACGCTGAACTACATTAAGATTGTCGCCAATCATCCTCCGATTGATGTAATGGGTAGCGATTAATTGCACTTTGCCATCGGCGTCCCGGAAGGCTCGGGCAGGGGCGTCAGGAATATCCACCTCCTCGCATTGGTCAGTTGTCCAATCAAAAACAATTTCTTCAGGCCCGAGAATATTAACAGGACCAGGATATTCCACCTGAGCAGCCAAATTATCCAGACCTAAAACTCCAGCCCAAAATATTATAATAAAAATGATGTCCAATCGAACAATTGATTTCATGATTGCCTCCATTGGATAGCATCTTGATGAAGAAATTTTTTATCCCGGACTTCAAACCCAACGATAAACCACATCAATTGAAGAAACGTGCATATTTTCCCAATATTTTTATTCATTGGTCTATTCCTATTCTTTTCTTTTTCTTGTAATCAAAAGTATATAAATAATTGTTCAACTATACCTCAGTTAGTTGTTAGTATAAAATAAAAGGAATCAACTTATCAACTAAAATCTAGCCTTACGGCTGAGTTAGCCAGGTAGTTGGGTGTGAGCAGAACGTGCATAACGAAAGTAATAATATAAAGGGCATTGAGTAAACAGCCCCTTCTCATTGTATGCTATTTAAGCAATATCATTTTCCTAGTCTGCACTAAATCCCCAACATTGATTCTGTAGAAGTAAAGCCCAGCGCTGACAGGTTGTTCTTGCGTATTAGTAGCATCCCAATTAATAAATCTATTACCAGCGTCCTGAGTTTGATTTAAAAGGGTTTTTACATGTCTACCAATCAAGTCGTAGATAGTAATGGAAACATGTGATTTTATTGGTAAATCGTATTGTATGGTTGTAATGGGATTGAAGGGATTGGGGTAATTTTGATTAATAGTAAATTCTTGTGGATAGTTTATCCCACCATCAAGTTTTAGTGTAGCAATTAATGAATCAATTATTACAACAGCATCAGCCAGATTACCAGCAACAATCAACGTAAAAACGCTATCGAGTAATACATTCACTTCATTATCAATTTCAAAGGATTTTCGTAACTCAAAAAGTTGAAAAGGAATTTCTAAATCGGTGTATGTATATACAAATGTTGTATCTATTGAGTCACGTTTAACATCCTGGATTATCTCAAGATATTGATAGCCAAAATCCTCGGTTGGTTCAACTATTGTTCCTTCGCCATAATCATTCCATGTAACAATCTGAATTAGTTCCGGGTTGTTTTCCAGTGCAGTGTGGAGAGTATTCCTAAAGGTATCTCCGTTTTGTGGGTCTAAATATCCGTATGAAAAACCTAATCCAGCCTCTTGATAAATATCATTAAAAGCAGGGAAAGCGCTTGCGCATAAGTATTCCCAAGATTGAGCCGTTTGGTAAAAATTTGACAGATAATTATTTAATGCTGTCTCACTTAAAACGCCGCCGACGGAAGCCCACATAGGTGGCCATGGGAATGCTCCAACTGCTACAGGTGCTAACCGATTGTCAAGGGTAAAAAATGCAGGTTCAATATTTAACACTGAAAATAATGTATCCCACTCATTGCTTGAATGATAATACTGTGGTCCAAAATTCAATAGTACTGGCTGGTCTGATAATTTCAGATATATGTCTTCGATGAACCAATTATCCTGCATATATAGCATAACATCCTGCCCATGGGTAACCACATCATTTATATTCAGATGACCAGCGTCAACCATAAGTCCTACCGGATAATCTTCATAACAGATAGAAAATGATAATCCCGCCATTTCAATATAATTAAAAAGTGCATGGGTACTTTGATTGATAATTGCATAGTCATAGAAGTCCTCAATACCATACCAGTCAACGGTGACCCCATCGATTCCACTCAGTTTCATTAGGAGTACTTGATATTCCAGTATGTCATCATCCCGAGAGTCATAGGGTCCTGTTAGTGGATAATAGTGTGAAGCAATCTCCCGGCGGCCTTCTCCATCCGTATTATCGGGGTTAAAATGATTCATTGTCCAGTGCCATCCCCAATAGCCACTAACAGATGGCGCCTGGTACCAAGGCATATAATGGGCTATGATTTTAGTTTCTGTGTCACGTTTGGAGTGAATCCTTATACTGTTTTTCAACGATGAATCAAGATTTAACAGGTTGGGAATGCTATCTTGGCAAGTCGCGATCATATTAGAACGATCATATTCCCATGAATCCTGGTCGGACAAGCCCGGATCGATAACAATCGAGGTTTGTGAGTGGCAGTAGACAACGAATATAAAGATTAATGGATAAATTTTAATTATTCTCAAATCCCTCATTCCTAACTGTTATCATGTCGAATAACATTACACTACTACCGTATGTCTTCCAAATCTGGAACAGGGTGAAACTAAATGATAACCTACCAAAACCTCGTAAATTCATGGAGAATCTAGTTTTTGGAAGGGACACCTATTTTAATAAAACTATCTTTTGAGTTTGAGTGAAATTCCCATTGGATAAACGCACAAAATATACACCACTTGGCTGATTCGTTGCATTCCACTGGATTTTATGGATTCCCGGATCAAGGTTTTCATCCACCAATGTTTCCACTATTCTCCCGCTCAAATCAAATATATGTAAAGACGCATTGCGATTTGTCTTTACTGAAAAATTAATATTGATCGAAGGATTGAACGGATTCGGATATGCCGGAAAAAGTGCAAATTGAGATGGCGTAATTTGAGAATCATTAACGCCTACGGATGATTCACTTACTACAGTAAATTGTCCCATCATGCCCCAATCTTCATGCGTCAACATATGGCAATGATACATGTAAGGAACAGCATCATCGGCAAAATCTTCAAATATTGTAATAAATCTAACAGTTTCCTGTGCTTTGACCAAAACAACATCCTTTCTACCTCGCTCAGCCATCAATGGTTCCAATCCATCTCTATCTAAAATAAAAAATTGCACGTCATGGATATGAAAGGGATGTGCAATGGGCGATTGATTTGTAATAGACCAAATTTCGGTATTATTTAATGGAATGATTTCATTAATGATATCCATTTCAAATGATTGGTCATTGATCAAAAATTCTCCATTAAGTGCATCCAAACCCATGTTTACTGGAGATAAAGTGAATTGCCTCGTTGTGTCTGCATTTTCTTCTAATAATGGATACAAAGTCACTAATGTATTTGGTATTTCTGTAATAGGATTATCGTTTGCTGCAGCTACGTTGAATTGAATAAGGGTAAAATCATTTCCATTCAATGGATTTGGATCATACCCATTTAGGCTCTGAGCCGCCATCGTCCCAGGTGTTGTTGCACCATAAATTCCATTTGGGAATTCTGAAGCATAACTCATTAAGGAAACGGATTGTCCTTCCATGGATGAAAAGTTGATTAAAATTTCATTCCTTTCTCCAGGTGCCATTTGAAGTCGCGTCACTTCATTTGGACTTTCTAGCAGACCTCCATCGGAAGCAATTTGATAAAAAGGTAGATTATCACTTATTCCAATATTGAAAACACGTTGGGATGATCCATCAAGTAAACGAAACCTTACAACCTGCGCAGGAACTTCCAATACTGCATTCATCGTAGCATTTACCATTAGGGCTGAATCTGCATTTGAAGGAGCAACGATTTGCCTGGCACTATCAAACGTTTTGGTTTGTATCACTAATGGAAAATCATCTACACCATAGGTTCTAGGTAAATTGAGTGCAGATTCTTCTTCGTCTCTAACGATAATAAACCCTGCAATTCCTTTTGATACATGAAGATTTGTTTTTTTATGTAAATGGGGATGATACCAATATGTACCCGCTTTATCCATTACAGTAAAATTTGGATTCCAGGTTTGACCCGGCCCGATTGTTGTATGAGGGCCACCATCATTCTCTGCAGAAACATGCATTCCATGCCAATGAATGGTTGTTGTGTCGGCCAATTGATTCGCGACATAAATATCTACATAATCACCTTGATTCATAATTAATGTGGGTCCCAGGATATTTCCATTGGCTCCCATCGTTTCTGTCGTAAAACCATTGTAAAATGAAAATGTGCCCATTTGCAGATTTAGATTGAAAGTGTTCCCTTCTAATGTTTCCGGTATTAATAGAGGCGATTGCCCCATGAGTATAGAAAGGGATATACTTAAAATAATTGAACTAAAGTGTTTCATTTATTACCTCCGGTCTTGTAATGATAATAATTAACGAAAGTGCACTGTTCATACTCTTGTTCGATCTTACTCTGCCTAATCTGTCCAGTTTGGATTTTTATGCCTCCCAGATCAATTCCGATTATTTTTTTGTCCAACATTTTCTCCATTATCCAAATACTAACTCTCTTTTTTAAAACGAATAGTTTTATTACTGATAATAGGCTTTGCCCAGAAACCAATACTCATAATATACCCTAAAGTAACATATAAAAACATCATTCCGATCTTCAGACCGAATAGGTCTCCAAGACCACCAATGATCAACGGTACGAAGGCTCCGCCAACGATCCCAGTGCAAAGAATACCGGAAAAAGAACCATGCTGTTTTTCAACTGAATTTAAAGCGA
>CAZIFK010000023.1:0-28392 GCA_964538995.1 uncultured bacterium | reverse complement strand
TGAAGAGGTTTATCTGTAAAATCAACTCCGATTAAATTTTTATAATCTTTTTCTCGCAGAAAAAATAAAAATTTACCTAAACCACACCCTCCTTCTAACACAACACTTTCTTTATGGGAATTCTCTAATATAGCATTAAGCATTTTGGGGTAATCATTTTTTGCCTCTTCCAACTCATTATCAATCGTAGTTCTATCCCAAAAGGATACCCAACTTGTATTATTACTATTTAGAAACCATTTTACTGCCATTAGAATTTTATCCTAAACAATAAATAATAATTTTTATTTGTGATATTAAATCGATCAATATTCAGAAAATGAAAATTGAAGAAAACGTTTAAATAATAATAATATTTGTACAGTTGGAAGTACGATAAATAATAAATCTATTCTATTCCATAAAATGAAAACGAAGTAGAATAAATAGATATTATTAAATAGTAAAACTATTTCGTTTTTAAACCCTTTAGATCTATGTTTTAACAATTCTGGTTTATTGTATCCTTTTAAAATAAAACCTCTTATAAAATGTTCTAGTTGAGTTATTGCATGAATTGATATACCTGCAAATGCGAAAATAATCCCATTTTGTTTTTGTTGAGCTAAATAAAATCCTAAAACTGTTAAAACCAATAATCTAAGAATATGATCTGATACTGAATCCCAATAATATCCTTTTAGGGTTGGATTGATTGGGTGATAATATCCCAGTTTTTTATATCTTGCTAACAAACCGTCCATTAAATCAAATATCCACCCTAATTGAAGTAACACAACAATAATTATTCTATATTCAATTAAATTAACTAAAATAAGCCATATTGCTCCAAGTTCTGATAAAATCGAAGCAACAGTAACCATATTGGGTGTAATGCGAGAAAAAGAAATAAGAGCAGATAAAAAATTGGCAATGGGATAATGTATATTATTAGTTACAATATCAAAATTCTTTCTATATACTGAAATCTCTTTATATCGTTTGATGATCCCCATTTCGATTTTCTTATAATTTTTGGGTTAAAACAAATAAATGTTTTACATCCACAAAAATTTCTTCATCATCATTTTTATAATTCACCAAATTTTTATATATATCTGAAGTATTTCTATGTTGATTTATTATTTCCTGTTTCTTTTGTTCATCTTGACAAGTATTTCTCAACCAGTTTTGGATGCTTTGTGTTTCTAATACATATTCAACCTCATTTAATATTTTGAAATCTGAAAAGAGACTAATGATTTCACTATGGGTTGGATAATGAATATCTCTGCCTATTAACTTATCATATTCATCAGATATTTTATCACTGAAGGGAATCACTTGTGAAAATAGATATATTCCTTCGTTTTTTAAACAACGAAATATTTCAGCAAATGCATATTTTGGATTTTCTAGGTAATGAATAACATTACGCATGTATATCAGATTAAAGTAATCTTTTTCAAAAGGTAAACTATGAGCATCACCAACTACAGTTGTAATACCGTCATGATCTATTTTAGACATCATTTCTTTACTTTTATCTAAACCTATCAATGGACCAAACATATCAACAACTTTATTTGCTACTGCTCCGGTACCGATACCTACTTCTAATATATTGTCGTAAGCCGTTTCTTTGGATATCAAGGATAAAAAAGCATCTAATAAATGGGAGTCTTTAACCCAGTTTGTTTTATTATATTTTTCAGCTCTTTCTTTCCAAAAATTATTATTTATCATTTTTTCCTTATTTCCATAATTCGTTTAATAATTTGTATTCATTCACTGCAGATTTCACAAAATGTATAAAGTAAATAATTGCCAGCAAGACAAGATAAATAAATTTTATTTCATTATATTGGTCTAGTGATAAGAAATAAACACCCAAAAATGCTATTACTGTTATTGTATTCATAAGCCCAATCGGCAACCCCCAAAAAATGATGACAATTTTGGATATTAACCCCGCTAATGACATTTTTTCTTTTCCAAATCCTTTGGGCATATCCATAAACAATCGTGATTTTTTTACAAGCTCCTGATTACGTTCCAATTGACGTATAACAATATGTTCCCGAGAAAATTGAGGTGTCCATTTCCATATTGAAACAACAATTATTGGAACAACAATAAATGTCGAATATCCATGCATCACTAATCCAATAGTTAAAAAAATCGGTAATAAAGGTTCCAGAAGTAATGATCTTAAATAATCAAAATACGCACCACTATATTTAGTCCCTTTATTTGTACGTAAACGCGATAAGTCACCATCAATACAATCTAACAAAAATGATAGCTGAAATAATAGAATTCCAATCAAATCATTAAACGCACCGCCTATGAAAAAATAATAAAAACTGCATAGTCCAACAATGATACTTAAAAACGTAATGTGATTAGGAGTAATAAAAGTGTTATTTAATATTAATGCAACTATACCGGAAATTTTCCGTTGAAAGTGCCGGACAAAAAAGAAATCCTTTTCTTTATGTTTTTGAAATTGTTTTCTGTCAATCATAAAATGAGACTAAATGAATTCAGGACGCATAAAAACGAAGCCGAAAATATTTAATAATGTTAGCTAATAATAAAAACGGACTACATAATATTGTGGTCAACCATTGAGAAATTGTTGCATGTTTAATATAGATCCGAAACAACCCCCAGAATTTTCTGTTCAATTTTTTATACGAAAATTCTCCCCCCACTGAAGATGATACTTTA
This sequence comes from uncultured bacterium, assembly GCA_964538995.1. GTDB lineage: Bacteria > Fidelibacterota > Marinisomatia > Marinisomatales > TCS55 > JADFRD01. The sequence goes on along the minus strand of CAZIFK010000023.1, from coordinate 25,680 downwards.
TGCCATATTTTCGCATCTGGTGCCATCAATATTTTCCTGCCGCTATTTTTAACTCTCAAAGATAGATCAACATCTTCTGCATACATGGAAAAATTTTCATCGAAACCATTCATTTCAGAAAACAAATAAGATTTAATTGCAAAGCAACAACCTGTTGCATAATCGGTGGTGTCCATCATGGAAATATCCGTCGAATCCATTTTGCGTATATTTCTGTGAGCAATTTTCCCAATGGTTAAATTGACTTCTGCACCGTTAAACCAGATTCGCTCCGGTTCATCCGCATAGTAAATTTTAGCGGCAGAAATTCCTGCGTCTAAGTTATCCAATATTAGTACTAATTCTCTCAGAAATTGCGGATCAACAAACGTATCATTATTAAGAAAAACCACTATCTTCGGATCATGTTTCAATATTGCATGTTTAAAACCCGTATTATTACCCGCTGCATAGCCAATATTGTCCTTCAGTTCCAATACATCAACATTTGGAAAAGTTGATTCAATATATTTGACTGACTCATCAGTCGAACCATTATCGACAACTAAAACATTAAAATTTTTATAATCCACTTTTTCCAGTGAACCCAGGCAATCCTTGAGAAGATATTTCCCGTTCCAATTGAGGACAATGACTGTTACTGAGGGATCAGTTTGCATTGGCTAATTCTTCAATTGCGGTAACCATGCCTTTCCAGGAAAAGCGTTTTTTATAATCCGCAATATTTGATTTAAAAGATTCTTTATTTTCATTGTTAAAGAAAGTCCTGATTGCGCTGGCAAACGATTCAGGGTTAGGATCAACGCAAAAACCAGTTTTCCCCTCTTCAACAATTTCAGGTAATCCACCCACATTGCTAACAATGACAGGTGTATCATAATGATACGCAATTTGGACTATTCCACTTTGAGATGCTGATCTATATGGCAAAACAACCACATCTGCCGCAGAAAAATAAGTACCAACATCTTCATCGGGTATAAATGAAAAATGGGTTCGTACATTTTCTGTTAACCCACATTTTTCAATAATATCAGAATACTTTTGCTCATTTTCATAACATTCTCCAACAATCATTAGTGTATAATCATTAAGGTCTTTTTTAAGCATTCCCATGGCATCAATTAAAATATCCAGACCTTTATACTCCCTTATTAAACCGAAAAACAATATGACTTTATCAGTAGAAATATCTAATTTTTTCCTCGCTTGCTCTTGCGTAGGCACTTGTCCAAAGATACTGTAAATAGGGTGAGGACTGTATTTGTATTGAGCATCAGGAATAATGCTTAATAATTCTTCCTCTACTTTTTTAGAAAGGACAATAAATGCATCCATTTGATTTATAAATCTTTTTGTTAATCGAAAATCTAACACACGCTTTTCATGAGGAATAATATTATCGCAAATGGCAATGATTTTTATGTTTGATACTTTTCGAATCCTTTTTGCCACGGAAGTAAATGCGGGAGCAAAAAACGGCATCCAGTACCTAAATAAAACCAAATCCGGATCAGAGTCAACGATGATATCTGCTGTTTTTTTCCATGTTAAAGGATTAATCGAACTTAAACAACGGTTGCTTTCAAATTCTTGTGCTGCATTACCATATTTATATTGTGTCTTTCCAGGAAATAATGCTTTCGGATATTGAGTTGTAAAGTTGAATGCCTGCACATCATGTTTTTTTGATAGGTGATAAGCGAGAGCAGAATTCAAATCAGCAATTCCTCCTCTGAATGGAGGGAATGGTCCTACGATAGCTATACGCATTTTGTGCTTATTCGGAAGAAATACTAAAAATTCGTTTTACTCGGTCTTCTTTTCCCTGCTGGCTGGCAGTGATCATTTCAGCAATCAACCCGATAGAGAAAAACCACATGCCTAATACAAAAATCATTGCACCAAACACGATTAGGGCAAAATGTTTTTGAAATGGATGACCTAAAATAATCTTATAATAAATAGCAAAGCATTCCATAATAAATGCAGACCCCACGCTGAATAAACCAAACAATCCAAATAAATGTAATGGTCTTTGGGTATAACGGTTTAAAAATAAGATTGTCAGCAAATCAAAAAAACCATGAAACAATCTGCCTCCGCCATATTTCGTTACTCCAAATTTTCTCTGTCGGTGATTTACAACGATCTCAGAGACCTTGAATTTCTTCTGACCGGCCAGAGCGGGGATATAGCGATGCCTGCCACCATAGATATCCAACATTTTTACAACCGCTTGCTTGAAGATTTTTAACCCGCAATTCATATCATGAATTTTTACTCCGGTCATCATTCCAGTAACAAAATTGGCCAATTTGGACGGTAAACGCTTGGTCCAAGGATCATGACGGTTTTTTTTCCAACCGGAAACAAGATCATACCCTTCTTCCAGTTTTTTAATGAGATTCGGAATTTCAGCAGGATCATCTTGTAAATCTGCATCCATAGTTACTACATATTTGCCTTCTGCTAACTTAAACCCTTCTGCTAGAGCTGCTGCTTTACCATAATTTCTATAGAATTGAATTACTTTTGTATGTGCATCAGATTTGGCTAAATTATTCAAAATATCTATCGAGCCATCAGAACTGCCATCATCCACAAAAATAAGCTCGTAAATTTCAAATGATGTTAAAATTGCATTAAGTTCGTTATGCAATTCATTTAGTGACTCAACTTCGTTATATACTGGAATGATTATCGATAAAAATTTCATGACTGTGCTTGTGGAATTGAAGGTGGAATAGATTTTATTAAATGTGGATATGAACTGCCATATTCGCGTTCATCAAATGTAATATCAATTGTTTGTTTCTCTGTATCCATGTCTATATGTACTGCATCAAGTGTCAGTTCATTACTAGAAAATGTAATATGGATTGATGATTCTTTCTCTATTTTATTATCTATTTGGAATAGCGGCTCATACCCCCAAAAAATGGCTATTAGATCTTTCGGTGTAACAAATTCAAAAAAAGGAAATCGAAGATAAATACTTTCCGAAGAAAATCGGATATTTTGAATAATATCCCATGCCTCAACAGAATTTGGATTCAAAATCATCAGCATTGTTTTACGACCCAAAAGATCTTTAAAATGAATATAAACATCTTCCTCGGTACACGTAAAATAAAAAGATAATTTACCACTCACGGGTCCTCTTGAAAGTAACGTACCCTTACCCCTGCACACTTTTTGATCTTCAACCATTTGTTCGTATTCAATTGAATTCTGTTTTGTTGATAAAATAGGCTTATGGATAAACGATGTGCATCTATTGAGACAAATTATGGTTAATAAACCAATAATTACTATTTTATTCAGAATTTGCCTTTAACTTAAGAGATTCATTTTCAGGATCAAGTTCTAATGCTTTTTTATAATATACTTGAGCTTCTTTTTGTCTATTGGAAGATAGTAAAATATCTCCAAAATGTTCCAATACAACTGCATTCGTATTTTCTAGTTCAATGGAATTCTTGATGTAATTTATCGCTTCATTCATATGTCCAAGTTTGAAATGTATCCATCCATATGTATCTAAATAAGCAGCATTATTTGGCGCTAAAGCAATAGCCTTTGCAGCATATTGCAATGCATCTTCCAAACGATTATCTCTTTCCACAAGACTATAGGCGTAATTATTTAGTGCCTGTGCATCCGTACTATCAGTGCTAATTAGTTGCTTGTATAGTGAGTCAGAGACTGCCCATTGGTGTTGTGAATCATTAATAATAGCTAGGACGTGCAAAACATTTCGTGATTTAGGCGAAATTTCCAGTGCACGATTTAAATAGATGAGCGCTTGATCGTATGTTTGATTTTGATAATATGAATTACCTAAGAGATATTGAATTGCATATTCGCTTTGAAATTTTTCTTCAACGCTCTGTAAAATATCGATTGCATTTTGAAAATTATTTGTATTCAAGTAAATAAGAGTTTTATTAATGTATCCTCTGGGATCGTTAGGGAATAAAGCAATCATTTTTTCTGAATATATATTTGCAGAATCAATTTGGTCTAATTCCAACAATGCAGATGTTAAAAAATGCATTACATCAACATGCTCCTGATCTAAATCGAATGCTTGCTGAAGAAATGATAACGATTGCTCAAACTGACCTTTTTGATAAAATATTACTCCCGATTGAAATACTCGATCTTTGGTTATTCCTTCTACATCCAAAATCATATTTATGATTTCCAAGGCCTTGTCGTAGTCTTCTCCCATGATAACCAAATCAGCATACGCACTCAAATATTCAATTTTTCTACTGTCAATTTTAACAAGATGAGCATACACTTCAGTTGCTATCTGCAATTGATTTGATCGCAATGCAATCTCGGCAGCCCGTTCTAATGACTTGATTTGTGATGGATCAATCTCATATGCTTTCCGATATAATTGGATCGCTTTTCCCCATTGCATTTGCGCAGAAGCAAGTTCTGCATGAGCATTGACATGTTCAGCATTATTCGGTTCAATAGTTGATAATATTACAAACTGATCTTCAGCTTTTTGATACTGATGGCGGATAATGTATTGATTCGCTAGCATTATTCTTGCTTCAACATCTTTATCATTTAACGAAATCGCTGATTGTAAATGGTCTTCAGCCCTCTCAATTTTTCCAAGTTTCCATAATGATTCCGCTAGTGAAACATGGATTGATCCAGCGTTTGGATCAAACCTCAAAGCGTCCTGTAGTTCAATAATGGCCATCGGATAATTGTTCTGACTGATGTATAACTGTGCATCCATAAAATGTTTCAAAGCCTCCGGGTTTGGCTCATCCAACTCACTTGGGATTGATTCTTTTACATTCGATTCAACAGAAGTGACTGGACGATGAGAACAACTAACTAAAATGAAAAAAGATATAAATATATATTTACGAAATCGACTCATATAGGATTATATAACACTAACTAGTTGATTCAGTATCAGCTGTATGACCCGCTTTTTTTTCATAAACAGTTACAAGATTCCCACCATGCGCTTTCGCATCATACATTGCTTCATCGGCTTTTGCAATAAGATCGCTGATATTTACTGCGTCATTTGGATATCCAGCCAATCCACAACTGATTGTCATCTTGACATCGATATTGTCTAAACTGAATGGAAAGGTTGCGATCATTTCTGTAATACGCTGAGCAACCGCAATGATCTTTTCGATGGTTGTATTGATCATTAGAATAGAATATTCTTCTCCACCATATCTTCCAACTACATCAATGTTACGAACATTTTCTTTGATTATTCTTGCAACTTCACGAATAACGTAATCACCATATAAATGACCATATGTATCATTGATGCGTTTGAATTTATCTAAGTCCAAAATAGCAAACACAATATTATGATTGTAACGATTTGCCCTGCTTATTTCTTCACCAAATCGATCCAAGAACGCTTTGTGATTCAATAATTCAGTGAGGCCATCGTGCATGGCGCTGTCACGCATGGACCAATATTGTTGCTGCCAAGAAACGATTGAACCAAAGGTCAATGCCAACAGCTCTAATAGATTTTTATCTGATGTGGAAAATTCTTGGGACCGTTGTTTCTCAAGTGTGATGCTATACTTAATTTCTTCATTAACTAGTATCGGCACAGATAACATTGAATTGAATTCAAACTTATCTAAATCACCATCTTCAAAACGTCCTTTTTCATAAAAGTCCTCTATTAAATTGGTAGACTCTATCGTATCTTTATTTTGAAAATTTTTCCCGAATATATTTCCTGTAATTGAATATAATTTTTCCAGATCAACATCACCTGTAAACCCATCTTCTATTACAACTTTAAAATTTCCACCATCGTTTTGAAGTTTAGATATTGTCAGTTTATCATATGAAAAAAATGTTCTGCAAAGATCTCTTACTTTTTCGTACAATCCACGAACTTCTGATTGAATACCCAACGAATTCAATAAATTTGCGATTTGATAATGAAAATAATTATCAGAAGACAATTTTTCAATATTATCCAGTTTTCCCATCCCCATTGAAACGAAATGTCCCAAGCTGGTGAGCATAACTCTATCTCTTTCATTGATATTCGAAAAATGATCTGTTTGTATTATGATGCAACCTACAGGAGCGTTTTTATAAAGCACTCTTGATCCAAAAACACATTCACTACCCCGCCAAGTTTTTTCAACAAACAATTCGTTCCATTCTTCTCGAACATCCGACTGCTGCAATAACACTGCTTCATTTTGATTGAGAATTGTTTGAAGAATATCATTATCAATTTTGATTGTATTTTTAAAAATTTCATTTCTAGAAAATTGTACGTTCATATTTTGACTATTGCCATCAAGCATATAAAATGCTGCTTTGTAATTATCATTGATAGCAGAAATCATATTGAAAACAATATTTAGTAGTTGTTCGTATTGATCTTGAAGATCTTCACGAATTATTACACTTCGATTTACAGATGTGGATTCTTCAAAATTGTCCTTTTCTTTATGCTCCGGAGAATCAAGTTCCGAAGTAGAGAATTGAATTAAAATGACAATAATTAAAACAAAAACAATTACTCCAAGTATTTGGTAAAATATTCCTTCTGGAGCAGGATAAATAAATAATACAAAAGCCAGTACGGCCAGTATGGATACAGTAACAAGTCTGTTAAGGTTCATTTTAAATAAAATCCTCGCTGGTTGAAAATACATCTTCAGCGAGGATATCTGGAAGGTCTTTAAAAAGGGAAATAAATTTATGGTCTTTTGTCGCCGACTAACCGGATTCGATTCTCAAATTCATGTTTTTGTTGGTTTGTGACATCAATTTCGGTTGAATCATCATCGGCTTCTGCCAAGAGTTCATCTTGAAGTAGTTTATTATCAACCGGTGTATTTAGTTCCTTTCCTTCAGCCATGTATGGTTGAAATCCAGCTTGATTAGTATTGACTGGCACGAATTCAAGTCCGAGCACTACGATAGCAATAACAGCAACTGCAGATAATCCTGCCATGAGCGGAGTATATCCTGCAAATGAGCGAGTTGTTTTAACAACAGATTTAGCTTCTTTCTCTGCTGCAATTCGTTTATAGAGATTATCTCCAAACGATTTAGAAGTCTCTATTACTGGCATGGATTTCATCGAACCCATGAGTTGCTTTACAGACTCAACTTGTTCTTTGGCTTCCGGGTGATTTCCAAGGTAAGTTTCAAATTCCTTACGCTGGTTCATTAATAGATTATTTTCGATATAGTCGGATATTAAATCCTCAAACTGATAGCGGTCCATTCTATATATTGTCCTCCAATTTATCTGAATTCTTTAAGTGTCTGTTGTAACTGTAGTCTTGCACGATTTATTCTCGATTTTACTGTTCCTAGTGGAACGTCGACGATTTTACTAATCTCTTCATAAGAAAGTTCCTGAATATCTCGCAAAATGACTACTGTCCGAAAATGAAGTGGTAATTCTTGAATGGCTTTTTGAATTTGTTTTTCTGCAAAATGACCTTGTGCCGTTTCGCCTGTTTCCGGTTCCACTGATGGTAAAATGTATTCACTTTCTTCAGTACCCATTTGACTTAAGTTTGTAACCTTATGGCGTTTTTTTCGACGTAATTCCGTTTTAGCCAGATTTCCGGCGATTGTATAAATCCATGTAGAAAATTTGGCAATATTTCGATAGTAATGGCGATGGGTATATAATTTCAAAAGAGTATCCTGAACAATATCTTCTGCTTTTTCTATATCATTTATAAATCGAAATACAAAATTCATTAGTCGATCTCGATAGCGATTTACTAATTCAGTATAAGCTTGTTCATCCCCTTCCTGGAAACGGGAAATTAATTCTTCGTCCGTATATCGAAATTCGCTATCCATTATCACTGAGGGAGCTGAAGAGAAATCTTGAGAGTAGGGATTCATCGCTTTCACTGGAGGTCTTTATGCTCCGGTCAATATCGCCCAGAATGGCAAGGGCATTCTCAATTTCCTGTTTAGAATAATTTTTTGCATGATCAGGTAGTTTATTCCTTACTCCATTGGTTAATGGAATAAAACCCCTGAATGGTTTAGAAGTTCCATTTTCCATACACATAAAGAGTAATTCTTGAAAAAGGGTTGTTAAATTAGGCATTAATGAAATAATACTACTTCGTGAGATCAAGTCTTTTCCAGTTAATAATGCTTTGGATAAATCCTTTTGTCCTACGGCATTTAAAAATTCCCACATTTTGAATTCACGGTTCCAACCGCTGAATTTTTGCACATATTCCGGTGTAAGAATATCGTTTTCATCTAAACTGATACATATTTTTTCTATTTGATTAAAAATATGATAAACGGAATCTCCTGACATATCTAAAATCTCTTGAACTACGCTGGGTGGAGCATCAATTCCCTGATCATTAAAAAATTGGTTTGCCCAAGCTCGAAGTTTATTTTCAAACGGACTTCTACAATCAATGGAAGTGAATAAATTTTTAAATTTGTCAGCTATGGCTAATTTGGAATAGAAGTCATCCATAATGATAACCAAATAGTGATTTGGCATCGGACAATTACAAAACTGTAGTAATTCATCCCTATATTTATTTTGAATTAATTGAGGGTTTCTCAATACAAATAATTTTTTTGTACTGAATAAATCTGATTGCGTTAACCGATCAATAATTTCCTGTTGACCCATATCCTCTGGTATAAGAATCTCATGATGTTTTGACTCATCAACAAAAAGTGTTTTTTCCAGTTTTCTAATAAAATATTCATGCAAGAAATAGTCATCTCCCATGAGGAAATATATCTGATGTAAATCTCCTTTTATTAAGGACGAAAAAACTTCTTTTATCGTTAGTGTTTTCAATTTTCCTTATCCATCAAACTGACTATGACCACAGCAACAAAAGCAAAAACAAAACTGATCAGTCTTTCTGTCATTAAAATTTGCAATGAATCAACGTTGGCCCATATTATGGTTGTAATCGCACCAGTAGCCAACCCAGCAATGATTCCTTTACGGGTTGTTCTTTTCCACCATAACATCAGAACCAATGCCGGTCCAAACGACGCACCAAGTCCGCTCCAAGCGTAAGATACCATTTCAAATACTAGATCTTTCGTCCGCCAAGCCATAATAAATGCAATAATACCGATAATCACAGTTAATATTCTGCTCAATTTTAAATAATCTGTATTCGGTTTTTTTAGTGTTTTACCCACAAGATCTTCTGTTAGAATTGTAGTACTGACCAATAATTGCGAATCTGCTGTTGACATCATCGCGGCAATGGCTCCGCTGATAAAAATTCCTGCCAACCATGCAGGAAGTAAATGCGTCGCTAAAATGGGCATTAGTTTTTCCGGGTCAGGTAACATAGAAACAGATTGGATTACCTTTCCTTCAAACGATAATACACCGGCATTTACTATGTGCAAACCGATTAATCCAATAAACATGGAACCAAAAAACGCAGGGACAGCCCAGGCGTATGCGATTTTCCGGCTAACACGAATATTCTCCGACGAATCTATGGCCATATATCTTACAACTAAATGAGGCTGACCCAAATATCCCAATCCCCAACTCAATCCACCAAGAGCTGCTGCTGTTGCTCCCCAACCTATCTTACCTCCAAAAAGAGTTTGTGTATCCCAAATAGTTCCAGTATATCCAATACTCTTTATTTCAAGAAACGCAGCAATCGGCAAGATCACCAATGTTCCAAACATGATTACCCCCTGGATAACATCCGTCCATGCTACCGCAAAGAAACCACCTAAAATGGTATATAAAACAATAATCAGCGCTCCCAAAATCATACCCTGCATTTCAGATATACCAAATGTGACATTTAACACTTTTCCTGCACCGGAAAATTGAGCCGCTACATAAAACACAAAGAAAAAAATAATAATCACTGCAGAAAGTATCCGAATAGTTCCCTTTTCATCATTAAAGCGGCGTTCTAAAAGTTCCGGTAGAGTAAGTGCATTGTATTTTTTCGTCGCTTCCCTCAATGGTTTCGCTATAATTAGCCATGAGAGTACAATTCCAGAAACACAGCCAACAACAGTCCATAATTCCAAAAGCCCAGCTACCAGAGCAGCTCCGGGCAAACCAAGAATAAGCCATGCAGATTCACCGGATGCTCGTTCAGATAGAGCGATCACCCATGGGCCTAATCGTTGGCCCCCTAATGCAAAATCTTTAATATCCTTTAATATGCGTGCGGCATAAAATCCGACACTAAGAACGATCAGTAAATACAAGATAAATACTACAGCTATCGTATTCATATTATATAAGCAATAAAGTTAATAGACCAATGGATAAGCAATAGATTCCAAACCAATGAAATTTTCCTTTTGAAATTAATTGCAATAACCAGCGCAACGATGCCCAGCCAACCAGAAATGAACTTAAAAATGCTGTTAATATTACTGGTAATGATAATCCCTGCATACTGACGGATTCTACATCCAGAGCTGTTAATAAACCGGCTCCTGCGATAGCAGGTATCGCCAATAAAAAAGAAAACCTTGCAGCTTTTTCTGAAGAAACACCTAGTAACATCGCCGTTCCGATTGTCGCTCCGGATCGAGAAATTCCTGGTATGATAGCTGCAGCTTGAGCGCATCCGATTATAAAGCCACTTTTAATATTTAGTGAGCTGTTCTTTTCGACAGACCATTTTGTTAAAATCAGCCAAACTCCTGTTATTATCAAACTAAATGAAACGGCCGAAATATTATCAAAAATTGAACTGATATTTTCTTTTAATGCTAATCCGATAATTACTGCAGGAATTGTTCCAACAATGATAGCTAAAATCAGATTCCTGTTTTTTGCTGATGACAAATTGAAGATTATATCAAGAATATCATTTTTAAATACGACTAAAACACTGCAGAGTGTCCCCATGTGAACCAAAACTTCAAAAATGTTGCCGGGTAAAGACAATCCTAAAATTTGCTGTCCGATCACTAAATGACCGGAACTGCTTATGGGTAAAAATTCTGTTAAACCTTGGAGGGACCCTAGGATAAGTGCATCAATCATGTTCATAATAAGCTTATAATTTAGAGGGAACAGATTAGAATAAAAAGATTACACCCAACCACATATTGCGATCATACGCCCGGCTTTATTTCCATCTCTTCGGTATGAATGATACATTTCCGGGTGGCAACTCGTACATTCAGACAGAATAATGATTTGTTTTTCCTTTATCCCAAGATCAATTAATTCAGCTTGAACAACACCCTGCAAATCCAGGTATAAGCGATCTGCCTTACCATTTGTCAAAAATGCTTCAGGGAATTTCTCTGCCACTTCTGGACCTATTTCGAAACAGCATTGTTGAATTGATGGACCCATGAGTACTTTAATATCTTTGATCCTACTTCCAAATTTTACCATTTCTTGAATTGTGTTTGTGACAATTTTTTTCGCGGTTCCCCTCCATCCTGCATGGATTAAGGCACATATGTTTGTATTTTTGTCCAATAAATACACTGGAATGCAGTCAGCAACTTGAATGGATAAAACAATATCTCGATTATTAGAAATAAGAGCGTCTACGCCTTCAACCCTTCCTCCTTGTTGACAGATGCAAACAATGTTACTGTGAATTTGTTTAGGCACCACTAGTTTTGATGGCTGCAATGAAAGTTCTTCAGCAAAACAAATCCTGTCATCCGGAGTAAAAAATGGAAAAGAACGGAGAGTAAATCCGGCTTTAAAACCATTGGATGCAAAAAGATGGCTTAAATCAAGAAAAGACTCTTTTAGAATTGACAATGAATTAAGGTCTTTGCTGTATATATAATTGAGCGGAATCGCCGACAAATGTTCCTATGGGATGAAATGTATTATTTTTAATTTGTAAAATATGCATTGATTTATTGCTGTGGTCATCCGGAGTAAAATAAATGGTGTGGGCAATTCCTTCAAAATATTCTTGTTCTAATTTTTCAACAAACTCCATTTTATCTGAAATCCCGGAATTCAAAATTGAAACCAGCATTCCACTTACATCAAATCCCAACAGATAGTCCTCATTTTTTCCGGCCAAACTCTCGTCCTCGGTTTGATCAACCTGAGGTATTTTTTTATGAGACAATATGGTCATAGTCTCAAGATGCGGACCTATGTTATCTTGGTTCAGTACTAGTGGTTGATTCCAGGCATAATTTCCTACCAAACTTGTATTTAGATTGTACATAGGCAACTGTGTACCAATATAGTTCAAATGACTGGGATGAATGGGTAAGTACAATGCCTGAATTGTATTTAAGATCACTACAGAGGAATCCTTTATTTCTTCTTTTTCGTCATCGTCATTTAATTCGAAAAAATCATCAGCGCTGATATCAAAAAGAGCATCTAAGCTATCAAATGACATTCCTAAATACTCATCGTATTGATTTTCTGGTGGTATCAGGTTAAACGCAATTCGACGAAGGGATTGAAATTGTTTCTTCAAGTTTTCTGGTTTTCCAGTATATCTCTCAACAGCAACAACTTTTCGATCCAAGGCATCCATTTCCTTTAAAAAAGCATCTGTTATTGCTTCTCCAAAAGCATCGGTAGGAGCCATAACTGCCACACTATCTTTGCCAAGGTTATCTGCAATCCAACGGGCTGCATATCGTCCTTGTCTCATCCAATCTGCCTGAATCTGATAGATATTATCACCGATTTCTGAATAGGAAATTTCATTGTCCCCAATAACAAATACTGGAATTGAATGGTGACCAATAGCATTCACTGCTGCAAATGTTTTTGTTTTATCCAGAGAAGTGATTATTCCATATATCTGACGATTCCTCCCCAACCGTTCTACTGCTTTGATCGTTTCTAAAGGATCACTCTGGCTATCTTCTATTTGAAAAGCAATTTTGATTGTTTGATCTGGTCTGTTAGCATATTGATACAATCCCCTTAAAAATGCTGTTCCTGAAGATTCATTCTTCCCGGACAATGGCAAAACTACTCCAAATGTAACTGTTTCAATACCAAGTTGGTAGGATGCTATCTGAAGTTCTTCATATAGTTTATAAAATGATTCCGGTACTTCAGACGGATCTATTTTACTCAAAACAAATGCGCAATCATCCGGATTACCATCGTGCAAAAAGTTGTATGCTTGTGCTAAAAATAAAATTAATTCATTTTCTCCACTAACGAGTAAATGTTGTTCCTCAACAGCTCTTGGAGATATATTTAATAAAATTGTTTGATGTAATCGCTGGTCTATCCTTATAAAATCTTGTTCTTCAAGTTGACGAGAACGCAAATACATTCTGAACGCAACATCTATATCACCCTCTTCTATAAAGATATCTCCCATGATCAAAAATGATTCAGATAAATATGCATTACTTCTTATTAATTGCTTACCTCGTTCTTTTGCTTTGTCCAACCTGCCAAGCGCAAAATCGGTTTTCATTGTTAATAATAAGATCGGGAACGTGTGATCGCCAGCGGGTTTTTTAAGGAGCTTTTGTAACATATTTTCTGCCGTTGCAAATCGTCCTTCATCATAATGTTTAAGTGCCTTTTCAAACTGTTCAGAAACAATACGCTGCTGCAACCAGTTTTGACCGAATACATTTCCATTCAGAACAAAAATGAATAATATGGTTGTGAAAATTTTCATTGTATTTGAATTATATAAACGAATCTAACTTCATTTGTTCCTGTGATTTGTATACCGCAATGATGAATTTAAACATTTTAGTTCTTAACTTGGATTTGTTTATCGTTTGTCTATAAAAAACTACTATTAACGTATAAGGACAATTGAGAAATTCTATAAAGTCCGTAATATTCTATATTTACATTGAAGATTAACATAGTATGGCAATTTTCACGCATTATAGATGGGAAAGGATATGTATCCCTAAAAAGAGTCTATCGCTGTAATTCCATTTGGAAAAATTCAAACAGCCATTGATGAAATAAACCAATTGTGATTTGTCGATAAGACTGGGTTAATTAAATCAGTTAGCCAAACAATCAGAACTTTACGAGTTTCAATCCTCTCCGCCCAATTAAGGACGGAGCTACTAGATGATTATATGGATAAGAAAAGGAATAGGGTGTTTCAATCCTCTCCGCCCAATTAAGGACGGAGCTACCCGCTGTATTTTTTGTAAAAGCTACGACATAGGAGTTTCAATCCTCTCCGCCCAATTAAGGACGGAGCTACAATAAAAAGAATCGTATGGATTTACGATGAAGATGTTTCAATCCTCTCCGCCCAATTAAGGACGGAGCTACTTTAATGTGGGGGACATATTCTCCAGAGTGTAATGGTTTCAATCCTCTCCGCCCAATTAAGGACGGAGCTACTTTAGTGATTATCTATAATGATTTCATTCTCAATGTTTCAATCCTCTCCGCCCAATTAAGGACGGAGCTACATGGTAGGTTGTCATTATCACCAGAATTATCATCAGTTTCAATCCTCTCCGCCCAATTAAGGACGGAGCTACAGGTGTTGAACAAGAGCCTGGCAGCGGTGGAAAAGTTTCAATCCTCTCCGCCCAATTAAGGACGGAGCTACAAATCCGTCGTTTAGTTCGTGAAGCTATTATCAGTTTCAATCCTCTCCGCCCAATTAAGGACGGAGCTACTAACAGGGCGGCCTTTTAAACGCCTCATTGTGAGTTTCAATCCTCTCCGCCCAATTAAGGACGGAGCTACCGATTGATGAAAGCAAGCTTCCATCGTTGCTCAGTTTCAATCCTCTCCGCCCAATTAAGGACGGAGCTACGAAGGTAGCAGCACGCGGCCGTTGGAATGATGATGTTTCAATCCTCTCCGCCCAATTAAGGACGGAGCTACGTTGGCACGAAGATGATTTAGCTGGGCGTATACTGTTTCAATCCTCTCCGCCCAATTAAGGACGGAGCTACCTCATATTGTATTATCAATCCACTGTGGGTTATTAGTTTCAATCCTCTCCGCCCAATTAAGGACGGAGCTACCAGGCATTGAGGACTAACGATTTACTCCGCAAGGTTTCAATCCTCTCCGCCCAATTAAGGACGGAGCTACCCTGTATATATGATATTACCAAGATTATTGTCAAGTTTCAATCCTCTCCGCCCAATTAAGGACGGAGCTACCTAGGACAGTCATACGTTGCACCCGCTGTTTCGGTTTCAATCCTCTCCGCCCAATTAAGGACGGAGCTACTTACCGCAAATGCGACACCTACTTCAGCTACGTGGTTTCAATCCTCTCCGCCCAATTAAGGACGGAGCTACTTACGATGCTGATGCTATAAGAGAGCCATATATAGTTTCAATCCTCTCCGCCCAATTAAGGACGGAGCTACATTGAATACAAACAAGTACCACCCGCTGTTTCGGTTTCAATCCTCTCCGCCCAATTAAGGACGGAGCTACTACAGATGATTGTTATGATTATTGGTGGAGTGATGGTTTCAATCCTCTCCGCCCAATTAAGGACGGAGCTACTTCCAGCCGTTGTTTGTCCTTGAAACGTTAATGTGTTTCAATCCTCTCCGCCCAATTAAGGACGGAGCTACTTAATATCGTTTGGTTATGCCATTGATGACGGATGGTTTCAATCCTCTCCGCCCAATTAAGGACGGAGCTACATTGATCAAAAGGGCTATGGGATATGAATTCAATGTTTCAATCCTCTCCGCCCAATTAAGGACGGAGCTACTTCAGCGCCCCCACGACCATAACTGATTTTTATAGTTTCAATCCTCTCCGCCCAATTAAGGACGGAGCTACTTCTCGAGTATTAATATTTTACCCAGCTAATATTGTTTCAATCCTCTCCGCCCAATTAAGGACGGAGCTACCAAAAGCAAATTGAACGTGAAGAGCGTCAACAGGTTTCAATCCTCTCCGCCCAATTAAGGACGGAGCTACCCCGATGGTACCCGCCGTTACCGTCAAGTATATATTGTTTCAATCCTCTCCGCCCAATTAAGGACGGAGCTACCCGGGCGAACTTAAAAACAAACAACAATTCAGGGTTTCAATCCTCTCCGCCCAATTAAGGACGGAGCTACGGCGGTGACCGGCAGGTCGTTGCCAGTGGCGGTGTTTCAATCCTCTCCGCCCAATTAAGGACGGAGCTACCCAAATCGATTTCAGACGCCTTACGAGTTTAAGGTTTCAATCCTCTCCGCCCAATTAAGGACGGAGCTACCGTAATTCCCGGAGGCGAACATCCCTGGCAGAACGTTTCAATCCTCTCCGCCCAATTAAGGACGGAGCTACTCCATCACTGTATATTCAACAATGATGGATATTTACTATTCAAATTCGCAGATGCCCCGTCCAACATGGAACATTTGATTAACGAATTGTCAAAAAACAAATCTAAATCTAACAATATATTCATTTGTAAGGATTCGCCGACTTGTGGGAGAATATACTTCTGCTTGTAGTTGGCGAAATTAAAGTACCAATGGTTTTTCATAATCAATGCTTCTTCCTTTGCCATGTTCTTCAACAAAATCTTTTGGGTCACCATGTAAATGATAAATTCTTAAACCATCCTTTTCTTCATTAATTAATTCTAACAAACTGTGCCTGAATTTTTCATAATTGACTTTACTAACATTGCATTCAAAAACACTTTTTTGAACGCGCTGCCCATAAGCTTTACACAATTTAGCTATTTTTCGGAGGCGTTTTTCACCAACTTTCGTTTTAGTATTCATGTCATAGGTTACTAATAAATACATTTTAATTGAAATAAAAAGGTATGTATTGTTTTATATCACCCCTTAAGTAACGGGCTAAAATTCTCGCTTGAACATGGGGAATTAACCCGAGAGAAACTTGTTGATCCAAAACAGGATGTTTTCGTTTGACTGATTTTCTTTCTTGATAAGCAATAATCACTTTTTTTCGCGGTTTATCTTTGATTTGTACAGCTCCTCCGGGACGGATATCAAAATCTTTGGAAGAAATCTGTTTCCGATTAATGAGGGTTAAAACCAATCTATCAACAAAAATAGGGCGTAATTCTTCCATTAGATCCAAACCGAGTGCCGGTTTCCCGGGACGAATTTCATGTAAATAGCCAAATTGGGGGTCCATACCAATGCCTTCAAGTGCAGAAACACAATCATTAAGCAATATTGTATAAAAAAACGATAGCATTGCGTTTACCGGATCTCTGGGCGGTCGACGAGTTCTTTTTTCAAATTTAAAAAAATCCTTTTCCTGTTTTATTAAATGATCAAAAGCTGAAAAGTACTCCCGCGCCGCATTCCCTTCTATTCCCCTTAATATTTCTATATCCATAACTGGTTGAGTACGGTCAGGATCCAAACGCTTTATTGCGTGAGCCAATTTCTTTGAAACCACTGTTAACTGTTCTTTATCACTTACATCAGTTTCATTTCGGATGGCTCTTTGAATGACTTCTCTCGAGTTACGAATTTTCCCGGCAATGATGTCCCTTGCAATTTTAAACTTAATTATCGGATCAATCATTGCCTCAAATTGCGCCTTGCGAAGTAAAACATTTCCATTTGTCGGACCCACCAACCTCCCCTTGAATCTTCCTATACTATCATGCCATATAATAGGTCGATTTTCTTCAGAAAATTTCTGTATTATCCCCGGACTAATGAGGATATTACCATAGCAGACAATACCGTTTAAATGCAAAAAAGGAATTTCCATTTGTTTTTCGCCATCGATGTGTACTTCGACTGAATCGCCATCCCGTTTGACATAGGTTCCCGGAGTAGTCAAATATAATGTATTCATCAATTGCTGCATTTAAGTATCTCCTTCGATAAAATAAAGTTGTTTACTCCTCGCAGCATTGCCAGCCAGTTCCGGCATACAGGAATCAATCAATGAGCATTTCGGACACCGTTTATCATTCACAGCTTCCGGCATGGTTTGATTTCTTAACATTGTTTTCACATTTGTAATGGTCTGATTAGTTAAGCCTCTTAATTCGTTAATAAACTCAATTTCCTGACGTCGCTGTGATTTTTTAAAAAACAAGGCACCTTTTTTTACTTCAGTACCCATCATTTCTTCCAGGCACAATGCCTGTCCGCATAATTGAACATGAGCTGCTGTTTTAAATAAAGTTTTCATTCGTTTACCGGATTTGTATTCTACCGGATAAGGAATGCCACCGGGGAATTCTACTACATCTGAAATTCCCCGAATTCCCAGTTTTTCCGACCAGAGTGGCAAACTTCTTTCTACCTTCATCCCACGCTCAAAAGCGGATTTACTTTCATGGACTTTTTCATGATAGAGATTTCCTTTGATGGTATATTGGTTTTCCTCATACGTCTGTTCCAAGTGGATCAATGCACACTGCCTGGGACAATAGGCATAATGTTCAAGCATGGAAAGCCAAATATCCATCATATACCAAACTTTACACAAGTACCGTTAGTGTAATTCCATCCGGCAAATCAGATTTATCCGGAACAGTCACCGTGTAATCGGTAAAATCTCTAGACGCTTCCACATCATCTTTCTTTTGAGCTGTTACCCGATCCAACAATGTATGAGCGGGTGCATTCCCCAGCGGATCGTCGTGCGTAAAAATCACCAGTCCGCGCAATGCCATCATTCCACGCGATGCCGAACGGTCATGATCCCACATGTTGATTATCGCTTTCCAGAATAGATCCAAATCTTCTTCAGATAATTCAGTCTGTTCACCGAGTTTAGGATTGATAAAGCCGTAACCCTTGTAAAGACCGTAAGGAAGCAGGGCTTTTCTGCCCATTTCAGTTTGTTTGCCACTTCCTTTTCCATCATCACCAATCACAACTTTGGCATCTTCCGGTTTAGTAATTGCAACACGAGTAATTGAAATATCCATTGGAATTACACGGTCGATAGAACGCGAAAATGATAATTGGATTGGACCTCGAACCTGACCACAATTCACACCGGTTGTCATTACTGCACCAAACATTCGTACATCAAAGAAATTTTGACACATCCATGCACGAGTTTTATCCACATCATCTCTCGGTTGTTTTGTGCCTTTTGATTCGATATCCAAATCTTTATAAGCTCTTTGATGTAGATCGTTTAGAGCAAATCCTTTATTTTGAACATAGATCTTATAAGGGGATTTATCATCCTTCACAAGATCAATGTAATTACGCACTTTTCGCTTGATGCAAACATCGGTAACGATGCCCTGCATAGTTTCCGGATCGACTCGTGGAAGGTTTCCCGCATCCGGGTCACCATTAGGGTTGCCGTCTTTAACATCGAATAAAAAGACGAAATCGTGACGTTTTTTTGGATCTGTATAAATACTCATTATCATTTCTCCTCTTTTTCTGTTTTTTGAAATCGTTCCTGTTTCTGGTGATAGTAACCAAGTGCAAACAGTCCCTGTTCTTCAAGGGAAAGCACCTTTGGGAACTCGTGAAGATCACTTACCACTTCCTGCAGTTTCTTTTCAAGGTTAGTGTAGTAGCCGGGTTTTCCCTTGCGAAGTTTTGCCAAATGATGGCGGCTTCCTGATAAAAGTGTGGAAAAGACCGTTGCGGGTGCTGTGGATGCCGTGCCGTAGTACCGATCAACGATTGTGGCGTTTGTTGAACCCAACGCACCAGCTTGGATTTCTTCCAGCACCGCCATAAGTCTACCGCAAAGATAGGCAGGTTTCTGACTTTTTGTGTCTAATTGAACCATATTAATCTCCTTGTGTTTGCTGTTTGTTAAAAAATAAAGTTTAATAAGCGATGCTCGCGGATGGGTAATTGGCTTCTTTTCGGCTTTCGCTCTGTTGATTGCCCGATACAGCAAATCTTCCGGCAAGCGTGCCCCTTTCAATGCTGTATTTAGTAATTTGGTGTATGTGTTTGGCGGTAAGTCTTTTCGTGCATCAAATACGGTGGAAGAAGCCAGCGAAAAAATACCGTGGGGATGATCCTGATATTTGATATAGCAGTTCGTAAAATACTGTACCAAGTTTCCCTTTGCTTTTGGAATAGTCGTTTCTAACCAGTCCCGTAGTGTAGCGCGTGCTTCGGTTGCTGAAAGTGCGGCAGCGTAGAATTTGTCATCATGATTATCAATTGCCACTTTCTTCCCGGAAAATGCGGATTTGAACATGAGTTTCACCTCTTCGGGATCGTCACTTTTCCCAAAATCCATTTCACCAAAGAATTCGTCAGGTTTTTGTAACGCCTTTACCGGAGAAAACTCTCCCCCTTTGCTCCAAAATACATATACCTGTTTGCCAACGGTCAGATGAGAATCTTCATCGGAAAGAAGGTGATTAATTGTAAAAGTGAACTTTTCAGCGCAATCGGTGCAGACCGGTCCAACTTTGGAATTATGTAGGCCATAGGACTCAAAAGCATTCGTGTTTGCTGAAATCAAGGCAGTAGCCTTGCTATTTGGGATTCCTTTTATTTTTGTAGGTAACCGATCTACTGCTGGATTTTTTTCACATAGATGGCATATAATATCTTCACTTTTTGTTGCTGATGATTTATTCCGTGATGCCCAAAACTTTTTAATTTCTTCACCGTTGAATGGATATTTTCTGTTTATACGAAATGATATCCTGTTGTTTGAATCAAAGTTGGCATTTCGAAAAATTTCTTTGTAATCGGCAGTTTTATAGAATGATAGAACAGCTGCGATTAATTTGCTTGAAGTCTCTCTATCACATTTTTCTAATAACGCCTTAAACTCTTGATGTCGTTTCGCAACTTTCTTCTCTTCTAAAGTTCTTTTTTCTTTGGTTTCCTCTTCCTTTGGTGGTTTCCGGACACCAAAAACAAACTCACCATTTCCGACAAGCAGTTTTGCTGCTTTTTGATTTGCTTGTGTCGGTGTATTCAATAATATTCCTGTATCTCTTGCTCCTGCACCGCCATCAAGTATTGCTGTCTCAATAAATTTTCCGTTTTCATCCAAATCAAAAATATATTTTATTGGAACAGATTCATAACCTGCCGGTGGCATATCCAGTTTTTGGGAATGCTCAATCAGTTTCTGTAAAATCATAATTCAACCTCTGTTTTTGGTTCTGGCATTGGTGGAATATCCAACACACCATTGTCTAATTTTGCATCAAAGAATATTGGAATCCTTCTGCCTGATTTTCCTTTTTCATATTGAATATCCAGCAACATCCTACCCAAATCATCATTGAGTGCTTGCGGTTTTTCAGAGCCATCAGGTAAACCAAACCGCACGGGAAACTCCCTGTTTCCAAAATAGGGATGATGAAAATACTTGCCCTTCTCTATTCGCCGTCGGAATTGGTCACGAAACTTTGCGGGATCTTCATTGATACCATTTTTGACTTTCACATCAGCAATAATGATATATGCCACATCTCGCAACGCGAGTGTATGGCGTTGTGTTCTATCCTCCTCCGCAAAATAATGTCCGCCCCTTGTGGCAGCACTCTGTTTGCTCATCTTGCTTTTTAATTCATTCCGTAGAATCGAATAGAACTTAATTGGATTGAGTATTTCAATCTTCTGTACTTGCCAAACAAATTGCGGCTTCCAGAAAATAGCTTCTAATATTCCGCGCGCTGCTGATGACGTCATCACTGAATAACTCACCCGTTCGGCTTTCATTTCCGGTCTAGTGAAACAAGCAAAATCGCCCCACACTTTGAGTTTCAATGGCTGGTAACTCATTTTCTCTCCTTATGTAACAAAGTTGGTTAAGTTGAATTCTTTTAGCAATCCAAGATGTTTATCATACTTTCCCGTCCAAAGAAACAAATCAGAAAAAACTGGCTGAACAAACTTTTGGTTTTTCTCAAACTCCCATCTTGGCAAACTAACCATAAATGGTTGCAAATCTCTAATCGTTTGCCGTGCGGTTTGTGGTGCATGTTCCAGTTTATCAAGCAGTTTCCGAATTTCCTTCTTTCCCGGTTCATAATTAACAATAACAGAAACTGAATCATCATCTATCATTTTGAAATCTCTTGCGACATATTCAAATTTCAATTTATTACGGTTTTTCTCAATACCTTTTGGATCAAGTTGAATGTTTTGATACCGTTTCGAGAAATATTTTGGAAATGTTTCTGGATTGTTTAGGTCAAGTTTAATGTCTGGATTATTTAAAAGTTGTGATGCACTATGCAGTGCTGAACCATATTCACCTTTTGGAAAATGTCCATTCAATGGATTAAAAATGACAACTTCTCCTTTTTCCAGTTTTCCTTCCCGATTGCATCGTCCCGCCGCTTGTACGATTCGATCCAACGGTCCAATTGCACGCAAAACTTTGTCAAAATCTACATCCACACCTGCTTCAACTACTTGTGTAGAGATGAGTTTACAATGTTCTTTGTTTTTAAGTTTCTCTCGAATTTCATCCAGAATGTTTCTTCGATGAATCCCACACATCGCAGAAGATAAATGATAAGCAGATTCATTATTAAGTATCTTCCAAAGTTCATGTGCATCTTTTTTTGTATTTACAACGGTCATTACTCTTTCGGTGGATTCCATTTCTTCTGCAACTCTTTCCCATTCCCATTTTTCGCTTGAATAATTCCGATAATGAACTCTTTCTAATTTGTGAAATAATTTCTTCGGATTCGGAGCGAGTTCAATGGGTTTCTTTTTTTCATTTTTCAAGAATTCATCCAATGCTGGCTGTGTCGCGGTGCAAAAAACCACCGACACATTAAAATAAGACACTAAATCTTTCAACACACTCATAATCGTTTGAAGTAAGTGTATCGGTAGTGTTTGCACTTCATCTAAAATAATTACGCTATTCATAACATTGTGTAGTTTTCGGCATTTTGAAGTTGAACGAGCCAGCAGACTTTCAAACAATTGAACCGTTGTTGTTACAATAACGGGTGCATCCCAATTTTCCGAAGCCAGACGATTCCATTTATTGTTTTCTTCATAGTCTTCAGAATCTTTGGCATGTATTCCTGTGTGGTGTTCAAGTATGGTATCTGCCGGAAAAATCTTTTTGAATTCACCAGCCGTTTGCTCTATAATGCTCGTGAAGGGGATGGCATAGATGATATGGCTTTGTTTATTTGTCTGAGAGTGTTGTAAGGCGAAACCAAGCGAAGAAAGTGTTTTCCCACCGCCAGTTGGAACTGTTAGTCGGAAAAACCCTGTCTCATTTTTCGATTTATCGATACAAGATTGATAAACATCATTTCGTAATTGATTTAGTTCACCTATTTTCCCTACAGTAATAGTTTTATGGTAATCCTGAAATATTTTCCAGTGTGTTTTTGTTAATGTTGATGTTTTTCTTATATGTTGATTTTCGGGATTAAAATGATTTTCTGTATCTAAATAATCGGCATCCACAAGAGCAGAAAAAATCAATCGAATAGCTACATCTTTTTGAATCGATAATTTGTTTTCTATCTTACTTAAATCTCGGTTATACAGTTTGAATTGATGCAAAAATTCCAAAGCATCTTGGGAAACATCCTGGATTTTGCCAGAATCCAGAATCCCTTTCCACCAAGAATGAAAGGATGCATTATTTTTCAACCCTCCATGATGGGCAGCGATTATTTTGCACAAAAATTCCGAATTTGTCACCTTCATCGCAAACCCAACACCCAATCCTTTATGATCTACAAGATCAGTGGATTCGTTTTTTAATTTTTCCTGAAAATCAGGATGAATCTTCCCTAGATCATGTAGAATACCCGCTAAATAAGCTAAATCGGATAATGGATTATTTTGTAAAAATGCATTGGCTCGATCGGCTGTAGATACAAGATGACTATAAAGATCATGACGTCTGCCAACATCATTTTTAGAATGTGCTAAATACATAAAATATTTTTTGTATTAAACCGATACATTGTATTCATAAAAACTCCTTAAAGATTAAAAAATACACTAAAAACTCATGATGATTTTAGATTAGCGTGTATATTTTATCAAGAGATTTAACCCAGTCTTGCTGGTACCATCCCAGCTTCTTGTTGGATAAAAATGAGGGCTTGTTTATAAAAAATGGACTTGGGTTATACCAATAACCACCGTTTTTGAAATTTACATTATTTCTTTTACAAGTAAAAATTCCCTCGCTACTCCACCGTGACCGATTTTGCTAAGTTTCTTGGCATGTCCACATCGCATCCCCTAATCACTGCAAGATTATATGCTAAAAGCTGTAAAGGTATTGATGCTAAAATCGGGAATACCCTGGGATGGCATAGAGGGATTTGAATGATATGCTCTGATAATTTTGTTAAATCTTTGGATTTTTTATCTGTGACAATAATTATCCGAGCATTTCGTGCGTGGACTTCCTGGATATTGGATAATACTTTATCATACGTCAGATCGTGTGGTGCAATAAATACAACGGGCATGTTATCATCAATCAGGGCAATGGGACCGTGCTTCATTTCCGCTGCAGGGTAACCCTCCGCATGGATATACGATATTTCTTTTAACTTTAAAGCTCCCTCTAACGCCACAGGAAAATTCAAACCCCGGCCTAAATAAAGAAAATTATCAACGTCACTAAATTGCATAGCAATTTTTTCTATCATTTCTGTATTATTGAAAATGGCCTCAACGTTATTACCCATATCGTTCAGCGCTTTTGCGAGTTTAATCCCTTGTAGTTTTTTCAATCCTTTTTTTCGCCCCAAGAGTAATGCAAGCATCGATAATACTGTTACTTGAGCCGTGAATGCTTTGGTAGATGCAACCCCGATTTCGGGACCGGCATGAGTATATACACCGCAATCAGTATTTCTCGCAATTGAACTTCCGACCACATTACAGATACCAACCGTCAAAGCACCATTTTCTTTTGCTTTTTTAATGGCAGCTAATGTATCTGCCGTTTCTCCTGATTGACTAATGGCAATGACAACCGTTTCATTATCAATAATTGTATGTCGGTATCTAAATTCCGATGCATACTCCACATGAACAGGTATATTCGCAAATTCTTCTAATAAATATTTCCCGATTAACCCTGCGTGCCAAGATGTACCACAAGCAGTGATGTATAAACGATTGGCGTTTTCGATTCTGGGCATAAAATCTGACAATCCACCTAAAAATGCTGTTCCATCTGCTACCTGAAGGCGACCACGCATTGTATCTGTTATGGTATTTTTTTGCTCATAGATTTCTTTGAGCATAAAATGAGGGAAGTTACCCTTTTCAATTGCTTCAAGATCATGTTCAATGGTTGTAATTTTTTTACTCACTATTTGTTGATCATAAATTTTAGAAATCGTATATCCCTTATTATACAAAACAGCCATCTCCCCCTCATCAAGATAAACAACACTGCGAGTATGTTCAACAATCGGTGATGAATCACTGGCTATAAAATATTCACCATCCCCAATGCCCAGAACTAATGGACTACCGAGACATGCAGCTACCATGACATCTGGCTCATCTTTGCAAATGGCCACAATTCCAAAGGTTCCAACGACGTCCTGCAAAGCAGCCTGAACAGCATCGTTAAATGCAAGACCGTCTTGATAATATATTTTAGAAATTAGTTGGACTAATACTTCTGAATCCGTTTCACTCTGAAATGGTATACCGTCTTTTTCCAACACTTTCTTGATTGAATTGTAATTTTCAATAATTCCATTATGAATCAATGCAATATTTCCAGTGTGATCAACGTGTGGATGCGCATTCGTATCATTGGGTTCACCATGAGTCGCCCAGCGAGTATGGGCAA
>CAZIFK010000022.1:0-28671 GCA_964538995.1 uncultured bacterium | reverse complement strand
ATTCGCAAGGATGGGAGGAGAAACTTCGGCCAGAAACAAAACTCATTTATGTTGAAACCATCACCAATCCACTGTTGAATGTATTAGATTTAAAGGCAGTTGTCACTTTTGCCAGGAGACACAATTTATTATCTTTGATCGATAATACATTTGCCACACCGATCAATTATCGTCCTATTGAACACGGCTTCGACCTTTCATTGCACAGCGCAACAAAATATTTAAATGGTCATACAGATATTGTAGCTGGTGCAGTGATTGGCTCTGAAGATTTGGTCACAAAAATAAAACATAAATTGAATCATTTAGGAGGTTCATTGGATCCCAACGCATGTTTCCTTATGCATCGCGGGTTGAAAACATTAGCCCTTCGCATGGAAAGGCAAAATGAGAATTCGCTAAAAATAGCTAAGTTTCTTGAGAGGCTTCCAAAAATTAGAAAAGTGAATCATCCGGGGTTGGAAAGTAGTGCAAGCTATTTGCTGGCAAAGGATCATCTCGATGGATTCGGTGGCATGGTCAGCTTCGAAATCAATGGTAATGTTGAAGAAGCAGACAAGTTTCTATCAAACTTAACATTGTTCATTAATGCCCCCAGCCTGGGCGGAGTAGAATCCTTGGTGACTCGCCCAGTACTGACATCTCATTCCGGAATGTCGAAAGAAGACAGGGAAGCATCCGGATTAAAGGATGAATTGATCCGCATGTCTATTGGTATCGAAGCGATTGAAGATTTGATGGCAGATATCGATTATGCGTTGGGAAAAATATAATGTCTGATGCAGCACAGTTGGATTTTCAGGCGCCGGACTTCTATTCTATTAAGAATCCTGACTGGTCAGAAATATGCCATTTACCAAATTGGAAATGTTTTTTTATCTCTCGATTTCAATCACCTCTATTTTGTATTGACATGAGAGATAGGCGGATATAGAAAATTTGAATGAATGTGTTTTTAAACAGTATCCTGTAGGCGCGGTAAAAATGAAAGTCCCCTGAATGGCGCCACGGGGGCTCATTTGGGGTAGTTTATTATAATTATACATTGTTAACAATATTGTTAATTATTTATATTTAGTATATGCTAATACAAAACAAAGAAATAATAAATAGTTTCCCATTCACAATTGATGATGTGGAAAAAAGTAGAGTTATATCTTCTTCTTCTGCGAGGGTGTATTGTACACGTAAAGTCAAGAGCGGAGATTTCATTCGGTTAAAGAACAACCTGTATATTCTCAAAACGACTTGGGATAAATTGACTTGGACACAACAGTTGCAACTGGCTAACAGAATCCAAGTACCTTCGTATATTTCCCTGCTTACTGCTATGGCTTATTATGAATTGACTACGCAAATACCTACTGTACGGATAGAGTCAATAGCCAAGACACGAACTTATTTAAAAGAAATTCAGGAAATTGAATATTCCTTTATTAAAATAAATAAAAATTTGTATTTTGGTTTTACTAAAATAGATGAGCTGTTTATAGCTGAACCTGAAAAAGCTCTGGCTGATTGTATTTATCTTTGTTCGTTCGGAAAATATGCATTTGACTTTAATGCTCTAGAATGGGATGAGATAAATAAAAAAACATTAACAGTATTATTAGATAAGTTCCCCCAAAAAACACAAACCTGGTGGAGAAAACATGGAATTGTATAAACAGCATGAACAGTTTGAAATGCAGGTACTATCAGATTTACAAAGTGCCAGGTTACTTGAAAAGCTCGTTTTTGGTGGTGGAACCATGATGCGTTTATGTCATGAGTTGAACAGGTATTCCGTTGATCTTGATTTTTACCTGAAAAAAAGACAAGACGAAAAAATCATTACAGAGCGGTTAGAATACGTTTTCGATCCCTCATACCGAATTAGAGATTTTCAGAAAAAAAGGAATACTATTCTTCTGGAAATTTCTACTGCACAGTTTCCTAGAAAATTGAAGTTAGAGATAAATACAAATTATCAATATTCAGAGGTAGAACAATCTATTGCCTGGTCAAAAAATGCGAATATTCAAGTGTTGGTAACATCGATTTCATTGCCAAAAATGATGGAATTGAAAATAAATGCTTTGCTTGACCGCAAGGAAATCAGGGATGCATTTGATATAGAATTTCTGATTCGTAGAGGGATAAAAGTCGATAGTCTTATTGAAACTATTAAGAAAATGAAAAATGTTCTATCAATGTTTAAACCTGCAGATTATAAAGTTAAACTCGGTTCAATTGTAGCGATAGAAGATCGAAAATATTATAATAAAAATGGATTTAAATTTTTGTTAGAACATCTGAATTATATTGAAAGTAAAATGAATTAAACTTAAACCTTGCGAAGGTTTTCGTCACGATGGACAAGTGCAACCTTCGCAAGGTTTTTTGGCGTTCAGTTTTAGAACTTCGGTGTGATGGCGTGAGAGAGAGCATTAACAAGTGAATCTTGTGCATCAGTCAGATTGATATCTGATTGAGCATCTATACCTTTAGCTGTTGCTTCCTCTATCGTGTTGGTGGAATACAGCATGCCGTTCCAAGTGAACGTCTGATCGGGACCAAAAGCTTCCCTGGCAATAGCATAGGTTTTCGCAAAGGAAATCACTCCCGGAGACTCTGGTGTTGTGACTTTTTCTACCAATACATCAGTATCTGATACGACAGTTCCATTTATCATTTCCGGCTCTAAAATATTCACATCTTCCAAAACTGAACGTGTTTCGATAACTGTATTTGGTTCAAGGGCGGATTGATGTTGAATATAGAGCGCAGTGAAGACGACTACTGCAAAGGTGAGGGAAACAACCATTGCTCCTGTTGATCTATTATCTTTTTTATTCATGGCGTGCTCCTTTTTTTAGATTTACGCTTGTGATCTGGAGCTTGTACGATAGGATGTGTTTCCATGTTCCTTTTTTATTTGTCATACTGAATCCTATCATTTTTGATAGGTGAAGTATCTCAAACGTTCGTCAATTATTTTACACTTGAGATTCTTCACTACGTTCAGAATGACAAAATAGGAAAAAAAAAGGCGGCTGCGCTTTGATCACAAGCTCCTAAAAAAAGGAAATGCAGCCGCCAAGAGGGTATAGAATTTACGATATTTTAATCATTTTTAGTCGACTTGTAATTACATGAATCAAATAATACCAGATGAGTGCCAGAAGTATATTCACTCCAACATAGATTGGCCATTCTCCAAACATTCGTTCAACATCCAGCGTCGGATAACGCAAATCAAGGAGATTCTGGTTAAATACTGTATTATAAATAATGATAATCACTGTGTAAGCAAACATAGTTTTTAATGCAGTCCAGCCTGCATTTCTTGAAAGTAGATACCCCTTTTTTATACGGAAGATTGAAAACGCCAAAGGAGCTGTATGTTTTAAAATAAATCCAGCCCATGACCAGGGATATGTTTCAAGAGGAGGGGATACAGGATTCGGCCAGATAAGTAATGTAAAAAGGTCACCTGTCCATGCAAAATAGAAGAAAATGTCGAATAATTTCTGATAAGGTCTAAATGTTAAAACGAGTGCCATTATCGCAGTAATATTACACAACCAGATTATCAGATGGGGATTATGCTGAATATTATACCAGCCTGTTGTTATAATGGCATACATAATACAAAACTGGATGAGAAGCAGAATACGTTTATCGTTTTTCCATGCTCCAATAAAAAGCAATATGGAAAGGATGAATGTTATAATCGGAAATTTCAGAGAATATCCTTAAAGCAATCCAAAGATTCGGGATTAGCTAAAGCATCTTTGTTTAATACTATTTCACCTTGAAGAATGTTTTTCACTGCCAGTTCAACTTTCTTCCCGCTGATGGTATAAGGAATATCTGCCACAGACTTAATAATCGTCGGAACATGACGCGGTGAACAATTTGTTTTGATAGCAGATTTAATTTGATTTATTAACTCTTCATTTAATTCAACACCAACATTCATTTTAAGAAACAATGCCACCTGTTCATCTCCTTCTGATTGAATACCCACCACCAGGCTGTCAGCAATTTCCGGCATTTGTTCTACCACGCGATAGATTTCTGCTGTTCCGATGCGCACTCCTCCCGGATTCAAGGTGGCATCACTCCGACCGAATATCTTAACACCACCATGATCGTTAATTTCAATATAATCACCGTGATACCAGGTATTATCATACCTATCAAAATATGCATTACGATATTTTTTCCCATCAGGATCATTCCAGAAATATATTGGCATGGATGGGAAACCTTGTTTGCAGACCAATTCGCCCTTTTCATTACGAATTGAATTCCCATTATTATCGAACGCATCCACATCCATTGCTAATCCGCTACATTGCAATTCACCTCGATACACAGGCAGGATAGGACTTCCCAGAGCAAAACAGGAAATAATATCTGTACCTCCGGAAATGGATGCCAGTTGAACATCGGGGTTTACATCACGGTAGATGTAATCAAAATTTTCTTCCATGAGAGGAGAACCGGTTGAAAGGATCGTACGCAGTTTGGAAAGGTCATTCGTTTTCACAGGATTATTCGCCGCACTCTCACTGGCAGATATGAATTTTGCACTAGTGCCGAACACAGTGATTCCCAGTTTTTCAGCCATATCCCACATGGCGTTGCTGTCTGGATAAAAAGGCGAGCCATCATACAGAACTACAGTTGCGCCAACAGCCAGACTGCTCATCAGCCAGTTCCACATCATCCATCCGCAGGTGGTAAAATAGAACACAGTATCATTTTCAGAGATGTCGGTGTGAAGCCGCAATTCTTTCAAATGCTGCAGTAAGGTTCCCCCGGCTCCATGGACGATGGATTTTGGAAGTCCTGTAGTTCCTGAAGAATACATAATGTAGAGAGGATGATCAAAAGACAATTGTTCAAATTCTATGTCTGCAGCATCATTATCAGTAAAATCAGGAAATAGGACACAGTTTTTAATGAAACGAATATCTGGGTCTTTTTCGCTGTAAGGAATGACAACAACTTTTTGAACACTAGGAAGTTCGTGGATTATACCTTTCAATTTTTCCAATGAATCATGTGACTTTCCGTTATAAAAATAACCATTGGCAGCAAATAAGACTTTCGGCTCAATCTGACTGAAGCGGTCCAGCACACCTTTAATGCCGAAGTCCGGAGAAGATGAAGACCAAATGGCGCCGATGGATGCGGTGGCCAGCATTGCGATGATACTTTCCGGCATATTTGGTACATACCCGGCCACACGATCACCTTTTCTAACTCCGACTGCTTTTAAAGCAGAAACTGTTTTTGCGACTGTACTATATAATTCAGCATAGGATAGATTTCGTATGGGTTGCCCTTCCCCTTGAAAAATCAAGGCTGTTTTATCGTCTCGTCTCCGCAGTAAATTTTCTGCAAAGTTAAGTCGTGCGTTGGTAAACCATTTTGCCCCGGGCATTTTATTAACATTATCCACAACCTGTGTAAACGGTTCTGAGTGAATGACATCAAAAAAGGTCCAAAGATTCGCCCAGAATTCCGGAATATTTTTTACGGACCAATCATGCAATTCATGATAATTCTTCAGATTTTGCTTATGACTCGTGTTAATGTATTCAGTAAATTTGAACATCTGTGAGCGTTGGATTTGCTCCTCAGATGGTTGCCACATGATATTTTTCATTTGTAACCGGATTTATTAGTAAAGAAAATAGCAGACTTTCAACACATATTCAGCATTCGATTTTTAATATGAAAATAGCATTTTTAACTGCGGGTGGACTAGCCCCCTGCCTTTCATCATCCATTGGAGCTTTAATTAAGGAATACAATACGAAAGCGCCAGAAGCTGAACTCATTGGATATTTAAACGGTTACCGGGGACTATTGTTGGGAAAATCCATTACGTTTCCCACGAATGCCCATGAATATGCGGACGTTCTCATGTCATACGGCGGCAGTTTTATCGGCAACAGCCGCGTTAAACTAACTAATACTGAAAACTGTATAGAAAATGGCTATATAAACGAAGGCGAAAGTCCAATTGCAGTCGCTGCTGAACAATTAAAAAAAGACAGAGTAGATATTCTCCATACCATCGGCGGTGACGACACGAATACTATGGCTGCAGCATTAGTAAAATATTTATCCGAAAATAATTATGGGTTGACCGTTGTAGGGATGCCGAAAACAGTAGATAATGATGTGTTTCCTATCGCCAGGTCATTGGGTGCCGATACAGCAGCCGAACAAGGTGCCATCTTTTTTGAAAATGTTGCCAATGAAAACACCACGAGTACTCGGCAATTAATTATACATGAAGTCATGGGACGCCATTGCGGCTGGCTAACCGCTGCCACTGCCCGGAAATATCGTGAACGGCTTGATTCAAAATCATTTGTGGATTCCATGCTGATTTCCCGTGATCGATGGGACGTGGATGCAGTCTATCTTCCAGAAGGAGAAATAAATTTTGAAGCAGAGTGCGAACGCTTAAAGAAACTCATGGATGAAAAAGACGGTATCAATATTTTCTTAAGCGAAGGGGCCGGGAGGAATACAATTGTAACGGAAATGGAAGCTATCGGAGAGGAAGTCCCAAGAGATGCTTTTGGACATGTGCGTTTGGATGAAATCAATCCTGGGCAATGGTTCGCAAAACAACTAAAAGAAAAACTGAACGCGGATAAAGTTCTAGTACAAAAGAGCGGATATTTTGCTCGATCAGCGGCACCAAACCAGTTTGATCTAGATCTCATAACCCGGTCAGCTACCTTAGCTTCTGATGGCGCGCTTGCAGGAAAAAGTGGTGTAGCTGGTTTAGATGAAGATGACAGAAATAAAATGAGTTTAATTGATTTTGAAAGAATTAAAGGCGGGAAACCATTCAACACGGAAATAAAGTGGTTTCAAGATTTATTGAAAAATATAGGACAAAAATAAAGGAGTTTATCGTGCCTAAAAAACCAACAGTATTAAATACTTCAAGGAAGTTTCCCGATAATATGACCTCGGCTCATGCGCTATTACTCAAAGCTAAGCAAGGCGAAAAGAGCAACACAAAAAGTAAAGGATATGCTGTACCGGCATTTAATGTAACCACATTTCAGGGTATTAATGCCGCTATGAAAGCGTTTGAATTACTGGGTTCTTCCGGGCTCATGGCGTTTTCAAATTCTGCATTAAAACATTTTGGCGGCGGAGACCAAGTCTTCGGTCTTGATGTTGCAACATCCTACATTGAAAAAATGGCAAAGAAATCGTCAGTAAAAATTGCAACACATTTGGATCATGGGGATTACATAACAGAACCGGGGCGGAAAATCCTCCAGGCAGCCGTCCAAAGCTTAACTAGCGTCATGGCGGACAATTCAACGGACCATGTAAACAAAGTTGCCATGCCCCTGAAGGATAATATTGAATTAACCCGTGAAGTAGTGGATATGGCCCATCCTGTGGGATTATCCGTAGAAGGTGAATTAGGTGTTTTAGCCGGGGAAGAAGACGAAGATACCAAATCGGAATTTTCCACGTATACAAATCCGGATGATTTAGATCAGTTTCTGAAGGAAACCGGTGTATTAATGTTGGCGCCTACCATCGGAACCATGCACGGCCCAAATAAAGGAAAACCGGGGCAAAAAGTAAAACTGAATATTTCGCTTGCCCATGAATTGCTGGAAACAGCAAATAAAATCAATGATGAAATAGTATTTGTTGCTCACGGTGCTTCGACCCTCTATCCCCAGGTGGTTGAATATGCTGTTAAACAATTGGATAAAATGGACAGCAAAAATGATGACCGCCAGAAATGGGTAGATTTTGTTGGCACGGACTGGGACCAGATAGAAGGTCTGATTGAAGCTGGATTCTGTAAAATCAATACAGATACGGAAAATCGTCAAACATTTTTGGCTGCCTTATTAGGCGCTGTCAATGAAAATAGTGCCAAAATTGATATTCGCTGGTATGATAATCAAGGTACAGATGCTTTAACTAAAAGCTATATTCAAAAGCTTATCATGGCAGGAAATTATGGCGTATGGCATGAGCCAAAAATTAATGTAGAGAAATTCAAATTTGATTTAGGTACTTCTTTAAAAGATTTAATTTCTCAAGCCAGTTAAATCAATTACTATAATGTTTAAAAAAGCCCCGGCTATTTTCCCGGGACTTTTTTATTAATAATAAATTCTTTTAGAACGAAAATTTCATTCCAATAACATATGTTTGTTCCCAACCATTATTTTTCCAATCATCTTGAATTAAATGGTATATTTTTACTTTCATGAAAGATATGCTATTGATCTCAACGCCAACGTAAAAACGGTTTCGGTTTAATTCACTTTCTTCAAAATCATAAAAAATTTCATCTGCCATATAAGGGACTAGTTTCAATAGAGTAAACTCCCTGCCAAGATTTACAGTAACCATATCGCGGTTACGAAAAACAGGATCATTATCCTGTTTCATACGGTATTCAAACCGGCTTCTGGCAGAAATTCCCAGTATCCAAAATTTCATTTTTGCAGAAAGTGTCCCATGAGGACGGTGTTCCTGTTTCCATGTTTCACTTTTCCACTCAAACACTTCTCTGAAATTAACGCTCAATTTAATATTCGCAATCAACGGAAACGATATCCCGATATCGCCATGGTAATATTTTAGCTGTTCACCCATATTAAACGAACGAAAATCACTTTCCATAGAGAGGGTGTAGGTGTCATTCAAATGTTTGGATACTTTTGCAGCCTGCCAGAGTTCGGGTTGTTCTGCAATTAATATAAATGGTATAAAAATACCTATTAGTAGTTTTTTCATTATGTTCAGGACCAATGGTTTTTATTCATAGTGAGGTGAAGAAAGACATTGGTTTTTTTACTTAATCAGTTGTGTTAATATTTGTAATTGTTTTTGCGATGTTCGCCAAATAGACATTGATCTGTTTTAATAAGTCCATTAATTCCATGTGAATTTCATGGGTTTCGATTGATTCTTCCCGTTCATCTTGGAGCCGTTTTAGGTGGCGCAGTCGATATTCTGATTCAAGATTTGAGTATTTCTCTTCTTTAGCCATAATATTTTGCGCTTTGACCGGATCGAGTTTTGAGAATGCATCTTTAAAACGACTCACTTGTTTACTGACTTTTATATGAAAAATATCCAATTCTTCTTTTCCTTCTTTTGAAAAGTCTGTTTTTAATACTGATTTTTTAGCGATAAGAGGAATCATGTTTTTTTCAATAATATCTCCAACGCTTTCAATATCGTTTACGATAGACATCAACCCATACACTTCATGGATTTGTCTATCCGATAATTCCTTTCGCCCAATTTTTCTAAGGTAAAACACGATATGTTCATCCAGGTAATCCAGCTTTTCTTCACGCATGACAATACCCTCAACCAGAGAAAGCTGTGGGCGGTACTTATCCTGAAGCGATTCATTTGTTTTGAACGGTTCGATGATTGCTTCCAGCATTCGATCGAAAATTCTTATCATTCTAGATATTTCATTGCGCGCTAAATCAAACGCCAAAGCAGGTGTAGAGATTGCTGAATCATCCAGATGCGAGGTTACAGGTCGAATACCTTTTTCCTCTTTTTTTTCTGGAAATATTTTCAATACAATATTTGCAAATAATGACGTGAACGGTAGAAAGAGAAGTGCCAAACTCACATTAAAAATCGTATGAGCATTTGCGATTTGTCTGGGTACCTCATCAGCAAGTTTGTCCATGCCGGTTCCTGAACCAACAGGTGAAATCGAGCGGATGATATCCGCAAAGGTAGGAATCCAGAAAATAAAAAGTACTACACCGCCTATTTTAAACAATACGTGTGCTAGAGCAACTCGCCTTGCTTCACGGCGTGTGCCGATACTTGCCAGGCCTGCCGTTATGCACGTGCCGATATTTGCACCAAAAATAAGGGGGATTCCGGTATCTAAAGTCAGCAATCCTTGTTGAGCGAGAACGATGATGATACCCGTGAATGCACTACTACTTTGAATCAAGGCTGTGAAAATTGTACCAATTAAAAGTCCCAGCAGTGGATTTTCCAATCCTTTTAACAACTGGATGAAAGGCTCGTAGGCCCGCAAAGGCTCCATAGCATCAGACATAAGTTTCATACCAAAAAACAGAATGCCGAAACCAAGTATGGATTCACCAATATGCTTAAGTGAATCTTTTTTAGAAAACAATGTCATGCCAAATCCAAAAGCAATCATCAGCAAGGCATAATCTGTCAGCTGGAAAGCAACCAGTTGTGCTGTCACTGTAGTACCAATATCTGCGCCCAGGATAACACCAAGGGATTGAACAAATGTCATGAGCTGTGCTTGAGCGAAGCTAACCAGCATGACGGTTGTTGCGCTGGAACTCTGAACCACCATGGTGACAAACGCACCTACGAACATGGCAATGATTTTGTTTTTAGTTAAAGCAGACAAGATATTCCGCATGCGGTCGCCGGCAGATTTTTTGAGCCCCTCACTCATTTTGTTCATACCGTATAAAAATAATGATAGTCCACCAAGTAATCCCATCAGAAGCACACCCCATTTGATTGCCGTGATGGATGAATTGTTTCCGTAGAGAGGACATATACCAATGATGATCATAGATACTACCACACGTTTTGATAGGAAATTTTTATTCATATTTTTTCTATTTAATTGTTCCAAGAAGTGTATGGGTTTTTCTGCAGCATAAAGTTATAATATTTTGTGATTCCCGTTATTTCTTCGTCAATAAAATCGGGTTTTGAAAATTTCTGGTCTTCATTTTTCAATTCAATCTCTGCTATGGTTAAACCTTTGTTTAATCCGTGGAATTCATCTACTTCCCAGATTAAACCTTCATATTCAATTTTATAACGAGTTTTTTCAATGAGGGGCTGATCACAAAGTAATAAGAGATTTTCTGCATCAGGAACAGGAATCTCTACTTCAAACTCGTATCTGCTCATGCCGCTTTTATTGCCCGATCCTTTAATAGTCAGAAATCCATTTTTTGTTCCATTCTCCTCGACAACTCGAATTCGGACTAACCGATGTATATCCGTATTGATATACCCTTGAAAATATTGAGCACCATTTTTTGGTTTAATCCAATTTTCGTTTACTAGAAATTTCCGTTCTGTTTCAATTTTCATGATTTTTTCTTTATCCATATACCTAATAATAAAATAGAAATTAACATACCCGGATAAAATGGTTCAATTCCCCATGGGTAATGTCCAGAAAAATGTCCTAATACAAACCAAAATATGCCAATAATAACCGGCATGATAATAACAATATTTGCTTTTCCTTTCTGTAAGTTGATATTTGAAAATGTTAGTAAAAAAGGTAAAAGTATTCCCGGTACAATAATGGATCCAATGACATACCAGAGCTGGACAACAGAAGGAATGCTAATGGCCAATAACACAGCGATAAATGCCATCACTACCAGTCCCTTTCGTATATGACCGGTAGAATCTGATGATTCTTCTTTATCCTGAATCCTCCATAAAATATCTCTGCCAAACGTAATTGCACTAATCAATCCATTGGAGTCAATTGTAGACATGATCGTTGAAAACAGGCCAACCAGAAAAAGCCCGTACACAAAAGGTGGAAGAATCCGAGATGCCAATTCGGGGTATGCCATTGTAGCAACATGGTCAGGAATCAGTACTGCAGCGTAAAGTCCGGTAGTCACCGTTAGAATATCAAAAATAAACCAGAAACCAATGGATATCAAAATCCCTTTCTTTGCCGCATCCGGCGATTTTGCAGCCGCTGTACGTTGATAAAATCCCGGGTCGATAAAAGTCCACATAGCAATAAAAAACCACACCAAAATATATTGAAATGAATTTCCGCCTGTTGGATTTAGATAATATTCGGGTAATGCGGATACTATTAAAGCAGGTGACCCCATATACTTCCATGAAAAAGATAGAAGTAAAATGAAACCCAAAAACATGAGAACAAATTGCAATATATCAGTTCTAATAACAGCTCTAAAACCGCCAAACCATATATAGATTAAACTGATCCCCGTTGCAAATAGAATAGCTGTCTGCAAATGCCATTGAAATGTATGCTGCAGCAATATTCCCATACTTAAAATGTAAGGGGCAGGGGAAGCCAAAATAAGGATTAAAAAAGCGCTGACAATTCCGGTACTTTTTCCGAAGTGTTTATTAAAGTGATCAGGAATTGAACGATGAGGGAGATTACGAATCCTCGGAGCCAGGAATATTGCAAACAAAAAACCAAATATATAATAAGGCAGACCAAAGATGAACCATGTTTGAATTCCAAAATTATAGGTATTTTCACCGATACCCAGAATCCCACCATACCATGTGGCGACTAATGTAGCCACAAATCCAGGGAGACTTAATCTTCTTCCGGCAAGAATGAAATCTTTATCATCGTTATTCTTCGACGTCTTATAAAATCCCAATAATAGTAGAAGAATGAAATATCCACCGATGGCGAACCAATCTAAATAGTGCATTGTTTATATTACCTTGAAATTCATCAGGTTACAAAAGCGAAAAAAATACTCCAAAATGTTGAAATGCAGAAAAAATATAAACGTTTTGGATTTATAAAAAACGGCCACAGTTAATTGTATCGGTTCCATTATAAGACCCCTTTGTGTTTCCCCTATGACAGGGGAAAAAGATAGGTTTAATATTTTGAATCCTTTGACCATCTCCCCTGTAACAGGGGAGAAAGAAAGAGGGGTTTTTTGCATTGGGAAGAGTATTGAGTATCATTAGCATATATCTATGTTGAAATAAAATTATATTCTCAAAATTGATATTTTATAAACCATTCATATGGTTGATAAACAACCAAATGGGTCCGGAAGTATCTATAGAAAATTCATCGCCTTCGGCTTCATTACTGATTCCATTACATTCTGGAGGCAATGATTCTTGGTTCAATGGATATTTCAATCCTTTAGTGGAAATAGACTTCACCAGCCCAATAGCAACAATAGAAATAAGCTGCCCCTTCGTGGATTTGAATGATTTTTCTCCTTTGAAACAATATATACAGGAATAATCTGTAACGAAATAAATCTTCATCTTTTGAGAAAATTCCGCCAGCATATAAAGATTCCACAGGCTGTGGTCTTCCCGCTTGCCCATAGTCCCAAGAACTACAACATCATTCAAATCATTGATCAAACACCATTCCAATGTTTTTTGTAAATCTGTTTTGTTTTGGTCTGGAGCCTGAATCCATAATCCTTTGAATTCATGCTTTTCCAACTTTGTGGAATCGAGATCACCGATAATCACATGCGGGGGTCGATCGTATTTCAGAAATGTATCAGCACTGCCATCTGTGCAGATGACCGTTCCAGCTTTATCCAAAATATTCAATGGAATGGGATGTGTGGGAAATCGTCCGTTGGCTAAAATGACGATGGGTGGTTGAAAAGCAGTTTCCATATTGAAACTAAAATTACATTTAACCTAATAGTATAAAAATGGGTTTTATAAATTTTTATAGTATATTTCTATTATAGTATCATTATTTTTATTAATATCGGAAACGATATATACGAATAACGTT
The DNA here is from genome assembly GCA_964538995.1 of uncultured bacterium. GTDB lineage: Bacteria > Fidelibacterota > Marinisomatia > Marinisomatales > TCS55 > JADFRD01. Next base: position 15,104 of record CAZIFK010000022.1, on the reverse strand, counting down.
TCCATTGACTAATCCATACTCACCGCAAGAAGAACAGATCCTGGAAGAGGGTTTTGAAGCCATTACTCGATCCGGGGTAAAATCATTTACCGTTGAATCTCTGGCAGGAAGGCTGGGGATGAGTAAGAAAACCATTTATAAATATTTCCCAACTAAGGAAAAGCTCATTCGTAAAATTGTTGTATTTATCACCGGACAAGTCGAACAAAAGTTTAATAAAATCTGTGAAAATGAAAAGAATCCGGTTCTCCAATTTGTAAAAGTGATGGAACATATTTCAAAATTTGTTAGCCGGGCTCCGGTGCAGCGCTTGGCACAATTAAAAACGACTTATCCCGAAGTATGGAAAGAAATTGAAACATTCCGTTTAAACCGTCAGGATGATTTTTACAGAATTCTAAAATCTGCCCAAGATCAGGGTCTGGCAAGAGATGACGTGGACATGAGAAAATTCTCAATTGTATATATCAATATGATCAACAATACGTTTCAACCAGAATTCTTTCTTCAAAACGATTTAGCTGTGGGTGAAACAATAGATGGTCTGGCAAAAATTATTTCTAGAGGAATTTTTACAACAAAAGGATTAAACGTTGTAGAACAGTATTATAAAAACAGCGGAAAATGAAAGAGATTCCCAGTCAACAATTGTACAGAGGCAATTTTGACGAGAACTATTAGAACAATTGAAATTCAAATAAGGAAAATAGATTAATGGTACACGTGTTCAGAAATTGGATAATCGAAAAAGTGACAACCTATCCGAAAATAACAGTACTGATTGCATTAGTGCTCACAGCATTTTTTGGCAGCGGATTACAATGGGTGTATTTTGATGATGACATGTTGAAAATGCTGCCTGAGGATATTGAGTCTCGTATTATCTGGGATGAAGTACAGGAAGATTTCGGTACGATTGACATGATGTTTGTCACATTCGGAAAACGAGGTGAATCTGCCTTAAACCCGGAGTTGCTTTCGACGGTGTGGGATTTGACAGATGCATTGGAGATGATACCGGATGTGGAAGAAGTAGTTTCTTTAGCAAGAACAAACCGTATGGACAATGAAGATGGGTTTATGATCATTGACGATCTTATGCCCCAGAGAGATCTGAGTCAGGAAGAAATTGAAGATATCATTGACTATCTTGATCGCAATTCGATAATAAAAGATCGAATGATCAGTAAATCGGGTGATTTTGTGAATGTGGTTTTGCGCCCAATCCGGACGATGGAATACAGCGATCTGGCATTGAATGTGACAGCGATCGCAGATAGTATCTTGAGTGATTATGAAATAAACTATGGAGGCGCCCCTTATGTAACTGGAGTACTGGCCGGTTTGATACAGAAAGATATGCTTGTGCTTATGAGGATCGGGTTCATCCTCATGATTGTCATTTTGTTAGTAAACTTTCGCAATGTGTATGCCGTAGGAATGGTATTATCGCTTATCATTATGTCTCTCATCGCCATGATGGGATTTATGGGATGGGTCGTTCATCTGACCGGTTCGCCACGATTTTATATGACTTTGATGAATTCATCGATGCCAATAATATTACTTACAATCGCCAACCAGGACAGTATTCATATTCTCACGAAATTTTTACGAGAAGTGAGAAAACGTCGAGACGTAAAAGAATCGGTGGAGGTGACTTTACGTTCTTTAATGCTGCCCGTATTTCTTACATCCCTCACAACGGCTGTCGCATTTTTAATGCTTTTGATGGCGCCGATTAATCCGATGTTCGGTTACGGTGTCACTATTGCCTTTGGGATTGTATGGGCATGGTTTTTATCCACCACTTACTTACCGGCAATTATAACCATTAAAAAATGGAATTTAAATTCCCGAGCATTGACCCATGCCAGCCTGTTTGAACGAGTAGTGGAAATATTAGCAAAAAGCGTATTAAATCGGCCAAAAAAAGTTCTGGCATCCGGATTAATAATCGTATTAATCAGTGCCATTGGTATTTTCAAACTTGAAGTGGAAGTCAATATTACATCATTTTTTAAACCAGGCAATCCTATTCGAAAGAGCATTGAGTTTATTGATAAGGAAATGACGGGAACCATGAATATGGTCATCAAAACAGAAGGTGATATTAAAGATCCGGAAACACTGAAAATTATGGATGATGTTCAATCACATATGGAAAAATTTCCCAGTGTTAATACGACCATATCTATTGTGGATGTGGTTAAACAAATGCACCGTGTTGTTATGGATGATAATCCGGATTTTGAAACGATTCCTGATACGAGAGAGAAAGTAAATAATTTATTTACCATGTACTCTATGTCGGGTGATCCCGACGATTTTAGTACACTTGTGGATTATGAGTATTCATCCGCTGTTACAACAGCTATGATGAAAACAGTTCCTACGAGTGAAATAGTTAATTTTATGGATTATGTTGAAGAGTATGTGGACAAAAATATTGGTAATTCCATAAAAATGAAATTAACAGGACTCATGGCCATTATGAATGATTTTACCCATTTATTGATCAAATCATTTCTGATGAGCATGGTGGCATCCATTATTATAATATTCATTATTGCATGGATTTTTTACCGATCGATGAAATGGGGTCTATTAGCGATCATTCCACTCTCATCTGCTGTGGTGCTAAATTTTGGATTGATGGGATATTTTGGAGTTGATCTAAGTCATATTACAGCAATATTAAGTGCAATTATCATCGGAGTGGGAGTGGATTTTGCTATCCACTATATCGCCCAGTTTCGAAACTATGCCAAGGAAGGAATTCATATCGACAAGATAAGCGCGGAGGTTGTGGATGATGTGGGATATCCCATCATGTTAGATGCCGCTGCCAATATGTCCTTTGGTGCTCTTATCTTTTCAACATTCCTTCCATTGCAATTTATTGGTGGTTTGATGGTTTTTGCAATGGTGTCATGTTCAATTGGTACACTATCCGTTCTTGCATCAATTATTGAAATTTATAAAAATAAATTGGTAGAAGTAAAATAGGAAAACGAAATTGATTATTGATAATGCAAGGTTCCGTTGCCAAAATTTTATTAAAGATGGTCGAGCCAATTCTTGTAACCCTTCGATCTTTCACGTTTACAATTTGAATAAAAGGAATGAATTATGAAAATAATAACAATCGCAATCGTCATATCCAGCTTTCTTTTTTCACAAACCGGATATGAAATTGCGAAAATGGTAGATGAAAAACCAACTCCGTTTGATATGTCCAATAGAACAAAAATGATATTAACGAATTCCAAGGGTAAGTCCCGGGTAAATGAAATGGTTTCCAAATCCATGGACGGAAATGAAAAACAAATCATTTGGTTTATGGAACCCAAAGATGACCGTGGTGTGGCATTCATGAAAATTGAGCATGATGGTAAAGATGACGAAATGCGTATGTGGCTTCCTGCGTTCAAAAAAATACGGAGGATATCTTCAAAGAAAAAAAGTGATTCATTTATGGGCTCAGACATGAGTTATGAGGATCTCACCAATCGAGACCTAGATGAAAATGAGTACAACAGACTTGAAGACCAAACAGTAAATGAAATTGACTGTTATGTATTAGAAATTGTACCTAAAAAGGAAGCCAAGTCGTCCTACTCTAAACATATTTCATGGATAGCTAAGAAAGGATTATATGCTGTTAAGGAAGAGTCATTTGACAAGCGAGGGATATTGCTAAAGATAAAAGAATTCACTTTTCGAAAAATGAAGGAATATTTTATCGTTGAAAGAGTGTATGTGGAAAATGTCCAGAAACAGCATTCAACTGAAGTAACATTTATCGATGTTCAAGTAGATACAGGAATTAGCGAAAAATTATTTCAGGAAAAGAATTTGAAACGGATACCGAGGTAATATGTCTACATTAAATCAAAAAAACACACTAAACAATTTAACAGAATATCAAGATGGTTCCGTCGTTAGTAAAACGATCATTAAGAAAGATAAGGGAACTGTCACATTATTTGCATTTACGGAAGGTGAAGGGTTAAGCGAACATACGGCGCCATTTGATGCTTTAGTTCTTGTAACGGATGGAATGGCAAGGATAACAATTTCCGGAAATGATCATGAAGTTTATGAAGGAGAAATGATCATTATGCCAGCCAATGAACCGCATGCACTTAAGGCATTGACACCTTTCAAAATGATGTTAGTGATGATAAGGGAGTAACAAATAGCAAATAGCAGATGCATTAAAACAAAAATAAGGGGATCTTCGTATATTTGTGACATGGTGATAAAAAATGATTAGTTTATGAAAAAATACAAAATGAAAATAACCGCAAAGGACGCAAATTATTTTCACAGAAAGCGCAAAAAAATAAATGTTTCTTTGTGTTCTTGGCGCATTCTTGGCGAACTCTGCGGTAAAAATAATTACTGAAAATCCACAAAATTTTCTCCCCAAAGGATAATCATGGAAAAAATTAGTAAACTCAAATATCGACTGCTACTATCAGGGCTCATGCTCCTGCCACTTTTATTCATCAATACAATATTTGGCCAAGTCAGCTATTCAGGTTCTCTTCAACCGGTCACAATGAACAGGACCTCGGATTTCTCCGCTATTACTTTACCCTTTCGAATTGCAGAATTGGACATTGGTTTTACATCGGGGAATCTTGATTTCAAAACCAATTCTGTGGTTGAATACAGGTGGTCAGGTGAAGACACACAATTTGATATTCGGGAAGCATACTTAATTTGGTATCCGAGTTGGGGTGAGGTGAAAGTTGGTAAGCAAATTCATGTTTGGGGAGCGGTGGATGGAAACAATCCAACCGACAACCTGAATCCCTATGACTATTATTTTATGTTTTTACCGGGAACAGATCGAAAAATAGGTACATTATCCGGATCAATAAAATATTATTGGAATGATTGGCAATTAGAAGCAGTTGTGATTCCCGAACATGCACCTAATCGACTGCCTTTTGGTGAGGAGGATTTCCCCATTGCAATGATTGATCCCGGTGATTTAGTAAAGGATGCTAAAGATGGCAGTGAATATGGTCTGCATTTGCAAACTGTTGTAGGAAATAGTGATATCGGACTTTCGTATTTTTCAGGGAGAGATAGAGGTTTTACATTGAATGGGTATAATTGGAACCTCCTGGGCCCGGGGCCGGAAGTATTACTCCCATCCCCATCACTATCTTATCGAAAAACAGAAATGTATGGGATTGATTTTGTTTCATTTATTGGAGAATTAACCAGCCGCTTGGAAATCGGATATTTCAATACTAAAAATGACTACGAGCCAAGTTTACAAACTATGGAACGCGCTTCTTACTTACAGTATGCCGCTCAATTGGAATATCTAACTCCATATGACATAAACATAATAGGACAGCTTATCGGTAGTCAAGTTTTAGAAATCAAGGGATCGACTTATGTTTTTGATCCGCTTCTTGGAATACCAGAAACATCTCCAATGGAAAAAGATAATTTCCAACCAGGAATGGGTACACCTTTTGCCATGTTTACGGATCTGGGAATGTTTTTATCGACCTCTGCTAATTTCTGGGACAGTACTTTAGAAATCCGACTAAACACATTTCTGGATTTAAAGGATAGTCAATCCTTACTTGGAGGTGGGATTACTTATTCACCTATTGACAATTGGGAAATAGATTGTTCCATTTCTCAATTTATGGGAGAGGAAGGAACGAGGTTTAAAGAACTGGAAAATTTTTCACATGTTAGTTTGGGTATAAAATATAGTTTTTAATTTTATTCTTTATAACCTATTGCATCAAATGGATTAACTAATGTGGATGTAATGTTTTTTAAATGAGCACCTATCCGTTTCAGATAACGGGCATAAAGGACGATGGCTGCAGTTCTTGATTCTCCACCGAAACTCACTTCGTCTCTAAGAACCCCATTTACTATATCATCGGATTTGCTAGTCACCAGTTCTTTATATCCTTCCACTAGAGATTTTGCTATTTCTGCATCCTGAGATTGAATTGCCTGAAATGTTTTTTCGAATCTGGTTTGCACTTCACTTTCAATCATGGCTAAATCTTCTGATATTTCATTTGAATCAATGGTTTGGGGATGGTTGATCGCCAGGTCCAGAATGTTTTTACAATAATCGCCGATACGTTCGATATCCACCACCATGTTAATAAGAACGAGTCCATTAGCTAAATCAGTTGTATCCTGTTTCACGGCATAATGTGTCAGTACTTTTCGCCTGACATCTCTCTGGAACTCATTGATTTCCCGATCCCGTTTTTTCAACGCTTTCAGCGTTTTAATATTCTCACCCTTTTTCAAGTAGATTAGCGCTTGCTGGAATATTTCGTGGGAGAGATTCAACATTTCATGCGAATCATTCCAAGCTTGGGATAGAAGGTCATCTGCTTTCCATAAATTAATAACATCTTTGAATAGTGACATGGTTTACCTCACGAAGAAAATTAAGGTTAGTGGAATGATAAAAAACATAACTAATATATATATTAGTGGAAAAATTCTGTTTTGGACTGCTTTTTCTGAAAACCATCTTGCCAATCTAATCGGTATGTTTCGAATATTTTCGATTGGCCAGATAATAGCGATACCGTAGACGTTGAACATCAAATGCGAAAATGCAACGCCAAGGGGAGCAATCGTGCCCGAGACAAGACTTGCTAGCAGCGCCGTAATTGTTGTTCCGATATTGGAACCAAGTGTATATGGGAAAATTTGTTCTAGGCGTAGAATACCTGCCCCGGCTAAAGGAATAATGAGTGATGTTGTAATCGAACTGCTCTGCACTAATACTGTGATGAAAATTCCAAAAAACATGGCACGGAGCGCCGTCTTAAAAATGTGAGTGTCAAAAAATGCTTCCAACCGTTCCATAACTAAACTGCGAATAAATTTTGTCAAATATCGAAGCGAAAAGAATAATAAAAGAAGAGCCACAATGAGCAGTAGCCAATTAGAATTAATGATATCCTGTTGTTGAAATAAGTCTTTTATCCATACAACAGTCGGTTTCGTTATCATTTTTATAGGGCTATTAAACGTAAAGGATTCTGTCCCTACTAAAAGTTCCGCCATCCAGTTTGCGCTATTGCTGATTACACCAAAAGCCCTTTCCAGTGGAAATAAAATCAAAACAGCCATAATATTAAAAAAGTCATGCACGATGGAGGCAGAAAAGGCACGTCTGAATTCATTCTTATTAACGATATGACCCAGTGAAACAATAGTATTGGTTATACTTGTTCCAATATTTGCACCCATGATATAAGGTACAGCGGCTGCAACAGCTATTCTCGGGTCATCACCAAATGCACCTGCTGCAACCATCCCCACGACCAACGATGTCGTTGTAGAAGAACTTTGGATTAAACTGGTGGCAAGGATACCAATGAATAAACCTATGAGAGGTCCGGCATCGCTTTGGATCAGTTCCTCAGCAAACCCTTTCCCCATACCCTTGAATGCAGCCCCAATCAGGCCAATACTAATGAGAAACAGGTAGAGGATAGCAAAAATAGCTATCGTTTTTAGGATTATTGTACCTGTCCGTTCCGATGTGTTCGCAGTTTTAGAATCCATTTTCATATAGATTTAATCCATAAAGTTACGGATTAGAATGCGAAAAAAAATATGAACAAATTGTAAAAAAAATAGGTAATGCTAAAGCACTGCCTATTTTCCAACTATGGACAAGGAGGAATCCTGTCATTAGTTACGTAATGGTTTTCCTTTTTTTAGCATGAATCGAATACGGTCCTGTGTTAATGACTCCCCAGCAAGGGAGACGAATGCTTCCCGCTCAATGTCTAGCATGTATTGTTCATCCACCGATTTAGTTAATCCTGCCTTATCTCCACCTGTGATAATATAAGCCAGTTTTTTTGCGATAAATTCATCGTGGTCGGAGATTTTCCCTTGAGCCTTGAATCCCTTTAATGCCATGGCCAGCGCTGTTCTGCCCCCGGTCCCCGGTAATTTCAAATCATCTCTGTATTTTGGCGGTTCATAGCTTTCGGCCAGTTCGAGAGCTTTTTGTTTTGCTGTCCAAATGCGGTGATCATTATTTAGCACAATAGTATCCGTTTTGAGCAAATATCCTATGAATTTTGCCTCATCAGCGCTGGTAGCCACCTTGGCGAAACCGATGGTTTCAAATGCTTTTTGTGCGATCTGGAAGGCATTGATTCGACCGCTTCCACTGTTTTCCATCATGTTTAATATTAGACGGAGGTTTCCACCGGCTCCCGGGATAAGTCCCACGCCAACTTCGACTAAGCCCACATACAATTCTGCCGCCACCACACGATGGGCTGCTGGACCTATAAGTTCAAAACCACCACCCAATGTTAAATGAAAAGGCGCTGCAACGACAGGCGCCTTAGAAAAGCGAATCCGTTGCGTCAGATCCTGGAGGTCTTTTACTGCGCTTTCTAATTTATCCCAATCATTGGCTTCACATACTTCCAAAATACCAGCCAGATTTGCTCCTGCGCAAAAATTCTGACCTGTATGGCCAATCACCATCGCCTTGAATTTCCCTTCTTCCAGAAGATCCATCCCTTCGTTAATCGTCATGGCTAGAGAACCATCAATGGGATTCAGTACCGGTTGCAGAATAGAATGAAATTCTACGTTCAGTACACCATCGCCTAAATCAATCAAGCTGGCGCTCCAGTTTTTCTTGACAAGGTTTCCCGCGGATTTTTGAAGATTTAGATTTATATCTTTTTCGATAGTGGGAATTGATTTTGAATTACCGGATAACACATCATAGTACGTTTTTATTCCCTTATTCGTTTCGTAAAAACATGACCGGCCGCTTGCGAGCATATCTAAAACCCATTGAGGAACTTTCCGGTTTTCAGACAACATCTTGTCTACAGATTCTTGTACTCCGATGGCATCCCAACTTTCGAAGGGGCCTAATTGCCACCCAAATCCCCATTTAATAGCATTGTCAATGTTGATGATATCATCACTGATTTCCGGAATGCGGTTGGCGCTGTAAATTAATCCCCTAGCCAATGTCTCCCAGAAAAATTTACCTGCTTTATCATCACTATAAGCCAATGCTCTTATTTTCCCCGCCGTTGATGTATGATCTTTTGCTAAACGGAATCCGTCAAATCGCACTTTTTTCTGTTGTCCATATTCGCCTGTTTTCAAGTCAATGGATAAAATACCCTCATCTGTTTTTTTATAAAAACCGGCTTTGGTTTTTTGACCCAATCTGCCATCATCTACCAGCATTTGAAGAATATCCGGAATTTTAAATATCTCTCTTTCTTCATCATCCAACACTTTTTCATAGGTTGTGTTTGTTACATGTGCCATGGTGTCCAAACCTACCACATCAGACGTCCGGAATGTTGCACTTTTCGGGCGTCCCACAATTGTACCGGTTAGTTTATCTACTTCTTCTACGGTTAGACCTTGCTGCAACGCAGTGTGGATCGTGACACCCATATTGAAAACACCGATTCTGTTACCAATAAAATTGGGTGTATCTTTCGCATGAACGATACCTTTTCCAAGGATAGTCTCACCAAATTCAGCCATGGTTTGATACACATCATTTGATGTATGATCGCCTTTTACTAATTCCAACAGATGCATATATCGTGGTGGATTGAAAAAATGCGTTATCATAAAACGTGATTTAACATTATCGGGAAAAACAGTAACTAAATCTGCTAAAGGAATTCCGGATGTGTTGGAGGTAACGATCGCAGAAGGTTTTAAATGAGGTATGATGTTTTTGAAAACAATGTGTTTGATGTCTAATCGTTCTGCGACTACTTCTAAAACCCAATCTGCTTCATTGACCTTTCCCACATGATCATCATAATTACAAGGAGTTATTAATCCGATATTCTTCGGCTTGAAGAGTGGAGCGGGCTTTAGCTTTGTTAATGTTTTAATTCCATTTTCTGCCAATTCCTGGTTAATGTCGAATAGGAGGGAGGGAATGCCGGCATTTGCCAGATGTCCGGCGAGTTGCGCGCCCATAACTCCAGCTCCCAAGATGGCTACTTTTTCAATATTTTGACTCATAATTTCCTCAACGATTCTATTAGTTTATGATTGTTATATATTTATACATGACCCAGAAATGGCTGAAACTTCCTGCCAGAACCATCACATGCCAAATTTCATGATACCCAAACCCCTTGCGAGGTGATTGCTGCCGATCAATTGCAAAAAAGATAACTCCAACAGAATAGAAAATCCCACCTATGAGTAACCAGATTAATGCACCAACCTGAAGATTATTAATTAAAGGCCAAATCGGAATAATAGCCAGCCATCCCATAAATATATAATAAATGGTTGAAAACCAGTTAGGAAATTTGAACTGAAATAATTTCCAAAGAATTCCGAAAATGGCAAATCCCCAAATCACACCAAACATACTCCAACCCCAAGCACCCCTTAATGGGATCAGGCAAATGGGAGTATATGTCGATGCAATCAATACATAAATCATCATATGATCCAGACGTCTTAGGATGGATTCTGCTCGTCCCGTTACAGGAATCCAGTGGTATAATGTACTGGCTGTATACAGAAAAAATAATCCAGCGCCAAAAATTGAAAAGGATACAATTTTCCATGGATCTACAGGGTTAACAGCTTTGAGGATCAATAAAATTATTGCAACCACTGATAGTATGGCGCCAATAACGTGAGTCAATCCGCTCATGGGGTCTTTCAAACATTTACTCATATAATCGTTATCGTTTGATGATTGTGGAAATACCTTGCCCAGTGCCAATGCACATGGTCGCCAGCCCAACGTGGGTATCCTGTTGTTCCATAACGTTAATCAGCGTGCAAATGATTCGAGTCCCCGAACAACCCAAAGGGTGTCCCAGGGCAATGGCTCCACCATTCAAGTTGATTATATCCATATCCCAGCCGCCCTCGCGAATGACATACAAAGATTGAGCGGCAAACGCTTCATTTAATTCGATAGTCTCAATATCGTCCATGGTCATCCCTGCTTTTTGCAGGACTTTTTCTGTGGCAGGTAAAGGACCGGCGCCCATTCGAGTCCAATCAACTCCGGCTACAGCCCGAGAAACGATTTCTGCCCTGGGGGTTAATCCCATTTTTTCTGCATAAGTATCGCTTGTGATCAAAATCGCCGATGCACCAATGGATATTGGACTACTTGTGGCAGCGGTGACGGATCCACCCTCGATAAATGCTGGATTAAGGCTTTTAATTTTCTCAACATCCGGTTCACGAGGACCTTCATCTTTTTCTACAGTGGTTTCTCCATAAACATCTATTGGGATTAGTTCATTATCAAACTTCCCATCTGCATAGGCTTTTAATGTTTTTTCATGAGAAGCAATAGAAAACGCTTCTTGGTCGTCTCGGGAAATATTTCCATCCTTTGCCAGAATCTCTGCTGTTTCGCCCATACCAATATAGAATTCCTGTTCAGCTAATTCCGGATGAAAATCCGGTGCAAAGCCACCCATGGGAACAGAAAACATATCTTCCACACCAGCTGCAATTCCCACGTCGATATCGCCACTTTCTATGGCTGTACTTAATTGGTGAAGTCCGTCCATTGCAGAACCGCAAAAACGATTTACCACTTTTCCACCGGCTTCTTTAGGGATGCCGGCTAATATGGCCACAGAACGACCGATTAACATCCCCTGAGGACCTTCAGGGAAAGCACATCCTACGACGACATCTTCCACGTCTTCCGGTTTCACATTTTTATTCCGGGCTAAAAGTCCCTTTATAACTTGAGCGGCTAGATCATCGGAACGAATGCCTACTAATTGACCATTCTTGATTCCGATGGGTGATCTGACTGCATCGATAATGACTGATTTTATACTCATATTAACTCCTAAAATGGGTAAGTGTTTTGGCTATAAATATAGTGTGCAACATTTCGTTTCAAATTAATAATATCCGTATGTGTCATCATCCGCGCTTGGAAGTGTCGCAATTGATCAATGACTGCTAGCGTAGTATGACCGCCATAAATTCCATTCAGTGCCGTAAGGGACTTATTTAATAAGCGTAAAACCATTTCTGCTGTATAGATTTTTGCGATACTGCAAACAGCCTTATTTTCGTTCCCGTCTTCCATTATTTTCTGTGTCCGAACCACAGTGCTTTCCGCCGTATATAAGTCCGTAAAAATATCTGCCAGCATTTCAGTTATTTGCTGTTCGTGTTTCAGATCCTGGCCAAACTTATTTAGAGCTTCATTGAAAATGTAAAGAGCAAGGCGTTTTCCGGTTTCAATGGTATCACATTCATTTGCAAGTGGACCCTCATTATTTTCTAATTTTCCATTGGACATAAAATGATCAATGGCGCTGATTTCTTCCCGGATTGGCAATTCCTCCATGAGCGCTTTTTTCATCATATAGCCGGCAATAATCTGGCGGTTAATTTCATTGGTTCCTTCCCAAATTTGGTTGATACGGTCATCGCGATAAGCTGAAGCCAATTGAAATTCCTCAAGGTAACCATATCCACCAAAAATTTGTAATCCTTCATTGATCACAAAATGGCTGGTTTCGCTACCATACACTTTTGTCATGGACGTTTCAATTGCAAATTTTTCAATAGCTTCTCCTGAGTGGATAAAATAATTAGGATCTGATTTATCCAAAGTATCAATTTCATTTTGAAGCAATCCAATTGTCCGATAAACCATACTGTCAGCAGCAAACGTACGAACAGTCATATCAGCAATCTTTTTGATAATGGCGTCAAACTGGGCGATGGGTTTCCCAAATGCCCGTCGTTCTTTGGCGTACTGTGAAGCAGCTTCAATGACGTTTTTAGATCCGCCAACTCCCGACGCCCCTAATTTAAACCTGCCAATATTGAGAACATTAAACGCAATAGTGGCTCCTTTTCCTACTTTATACAGAAGATTTTCTACTGGGACTTTTGCATTCTGAAAAATGAGAGATGTGGTAGATGACCCTTTCATTCCCATTTTCTTTTCTTCCTCACCAATACTGAAACCTTCTGTTTCTTTATCAACGATAAATGCGCTGAATTTGTTACCATCCACTTGAGCAAAGACTATAAACACATCTGCCCACCCGGCATTTGTAATAAATATTTTTTCGCCATTTAATATGTAATGTTTTTCATCCTCGGAAAGAACAGCAGTTGTTTTACCGGCAAGAGCGTCAGAGCCTGCGGATGGTTCCGTTAATCCATAAGCGCAAATGAGTTCACCTGTAACAATTTTGGGGAGATATTTTTCTTTTTGTTCCGGTGTGCCAAACCACACGATGGGCAACGATCCGATTCCGGTTTGCACCGACCATGTTACAGAAAAAGAGGGGCTGTAAACCAACGCTTCAGCCACAATGGCTGAGGTAACTTTATCAAGTTCCATTCCGCCATATTCTTCAGGGATGTCAATTCCAAGGAGTCCCAGTTCTCCCATTTCCCTGATTAAAGAGAGGGATAGATCCTTATCAAATTTTTCGATTTCTTCTTTTTGTGCCAGGATGGTTTCTTTATCGAATTCTTTTACCATGCTATAAATTTCACGGTGTTCTTCCGTAAAATCTTCCCTGGAATAAACAGTTGCCTCGCTGATTGGTTCAACCAGGAAACTGCCTCCGGTTAGATAGTTTGTTTTTATATCTTCCATGTGATTTTCTCCTAATGTTTTTTCATGATTCCAGCTAATATGAAATCGGTAATCGTGTGCATATATTCTTTGACGGTGACGCCATGGACTTCGAATAGGGTAAACCAGTTGATGGACTCAATATTGACCATAATGGATAGAGCTGTCATACGCACATCCAGTTTTTTAAATTCTCCTGATTTGACTCCGCGATCGATAATTCCTTCAATCAACTCCAGGAAATGGGTATAAACTTTTTGCAGTTTATTTCTGAAGTCTTCATCTTTTTGCGCCATGGACCAAAACTCCGTCAATGCTATAAAGGGCTGGGGATCTGATTTAGATTGATCAATAAAATATTGAAACAGGTCTTTCAACTGGCTGGAAGGAAGAGCGTCTTCTTCTACGATATAATTTAGGGTAACGCTATAACGAAGAACCCAGAAATTGACCAAATCCAGGTACATTTCCTTTTTGGACTTGTAATACCAATAGATTGCCCCTTTACTCAATTTGGATAATTTCACCACATCATCCATACGGGATTGATCATATCCTTTTTGAATCAGAACGCTGAGAGCTGCGTCTAATATTTGTTCTTTACGCTGGTTTTGTAATGATTCGTTCATAAACTAAACCGACTGGTCAGTCTATTTTAAACTATAAACAGTACTTGTTCCAAATCAAATTGTAATATTAGTGTTGTTATCGCGTTAAGTAAGTGATTGTAATACTTTACAATAATTCAATTATCTAATCATGTTCTAAAGGATAGGTATATAATAATTCACGACATTTCATATTGTTTCCAATTGTTACTATTGTATTGACATGTGTTTTGAATTTTTGTGTTAGATTTTGAACAAGCGGGGTTGGAAAATTAATGGCAGTACCAAAGATTCTCCTAGCTTTTGTAATTGTATTGGGGATATCAAGTATTTCCATATTCTCTTTTGAGTATCCGAAACCAAGGAAATATACACGATCAGCTTGTTCCAACAATTGTTTACTCTTTTCAACATTTGGATTATCTCGTTTGCCATGCATAACATATATATTTTTTCTCATCTCAAAAGCATTCAGATTTAACGATGCAGGTCCTTTTTTATATGCAAACCAAAAGGCCTCTGAATCGGTATTTTGCCACTCTAATGAAGCTAACTTTCCATAAACATGAATAATTGGAATACTGTTTATTTCTTTGGAGCCTTCTGATGGCCCTGCAGATTCAAAGTTCCTCTGAATTGCATCATATAAGTAATTTTCAAGTGAGCGATCATAATTAAATGTAATGAAAGACACATTATTCTGTGATATTTTAAAGTCATCAGGTTCTATTCTACCATCTGTAAGTTGGGAGAATAGAACTCGATACCAATGATCATTAATAGTTGGATTTAAAAACTCCCTGGCAATTCCGGAAACATTCGGACACCATTCCGGAAGTTCTTCGGACACCATT
>CAZIFK010000021.1:0-28945 GCA_964538995.1 uncultured bacterium | reverse complement strand
TTGAGAAAAGTAATTTCAGGATTTAAAAGATAAAGGTCTTTCACAAACTACTTTGCCAATGCCCCCATGGGGTCCCAAGGAGGCAGTATAACTGGTTCTTTTTGATATACAGAAAATTCGTCTTTGGTGATATAATTTTTATGAACCACCACTTCAAAACTATACTCATCAAACCAGGAGTCGGTCATAATATCGTAGCCTTTGTCCCCCCGCTTTTCTCCCCAACTGTTTTCAACCCGCCATTTCCTCGGACGCCCTTTCCCGTCCAGATCAACACCAGTGAACAACATAGCATGTGTCATTAAGCTGTCTCCGAATTCCAATCGATCCGCTTTCGTCATTGGAAAATCTGTACTGTAAAACAATTCGTAATCGAAAATGTCCATATCCATCACACCAAGATTGCGATGAAAATGTTTCCCCACATCACACCCGAGCCATACCGGATGATCATCTTTAATGGATGAAGAGGCTGTTTCCTTCAGACGTTTTGAAGGCAAGTTTAAATAGCGAATCATTTCTCCTTCAACAACATTGCCTAAATAGTCCACAGTATAAACTTCATTATACATCTTATCTGACATGGGGCAATTAATCAAACACACATAATCCTTGAGATTTAATCCTACATGATCTTCGAAAAATTTCTTTGGTGTTAAGTTCTCAAAGCGCCGGAACTTTTTGTCTTTATCGCGGACCTGCCAGTCAAATTTTTCCGGTGGCGTTCCCAGGCTGATGGTTAACATTTGGTATATAGTGCACAGCATATTGTCTTTCGTTGCTCTGAGTTCTTTGATATCTGCACCTTTTTCATAAGTTGTACGCAGATCTTTTGCAAAACCCCGGAGTTTACGTGTAATCATTCGATTCATACGCATAGACTGACTGGATTGGAAGCTTTCCGGCATTTTTGATTGGGGAAGTGCTCCGTATTTTTCGATTAAATTGGTAAACATATGCCACTGCCCGCCGTCTTGGATTGGATCTGTAAGCAGATGCATGACAAGACGTCCGTCTCGGGGTTCATCCACGGTTTTGATGATATTTTCTAGAAAGTAATTGGATTTCTCCAGTTTATCACAAAACATGAAATAATTCTGGCTGAATTCAAAATTTTTCAGGTTGTATTTCCGTCCTAAATAAATCCGAAAAAGATTCAACCCTGCAAATCCCCAACATCGGCCACTGGATTTTTGATTCGTCACTTTCATTGCTCCCGAGATCATTTCAGAGAAAGTGTGATCTATTTTACGAAATGCTTCCCAATCCATAGCCAGGTCCATCACATCCCCCCGAATAGCAGCATTTCGTGCCAGACGAACCTGGGGGTTCTCGTTAGCAGATTTACGATAGGATTTAATGTTTTTAAGTAGAATTATTGAACTCAATTTTCTCTTTCCTTATTTTCATTCATTTGGTTAGATAATATAGTCTGATTTATTTCCTCTGCTTTCTTTGATCCAAATAAAGCTGCAACAAGTTCAAAGGCAAATGCCATAGCAGAACCACACGCCTGGCCAGTAATAATTTTGCCATCCACGACCACCCTTGCTTCCTGATGACAGGCTGAAACAATTTTGTGAGCTGATGATGGATGTGACGTCACTTTTCTTTTTGAAATGACTCCTGCTTTTTCTAAAACAATCGGAGCAGCACAGACCGCTGTTATAAATTTCCCCCGGTCTGCGGTTTTTTGAATCACCTTAATTACATTTTTATTTTCAGAAAGATTTAGTACACCCGGTATTCCTCCAGGCAGGGTAATCATATCCCAATCTTTATTCACTTCATCTTCTATTACACTATCCGCTTTCATAGAAATTCCGTGCGAACCGGTTACATTGCGTTTTTCTATTCCGGCCGTGATGACTTCGGCTCCGGCCCGCCGTAAAATATCAATGATTGTCACAGCTTCAATTTCTTCGAATCCTTCCGCCAATGGAACCAAAATACGTTTAGACATGGATCATTTCTCCTGTTGACTCACTATTTAACTGGCAACGGTTATTCGTAATATAATACCCCTTTGTATTTCCCCTTTTACAGGGGAAAAAAATAGGATAAAACCGTTGACCTTCTCCCCTGTCATAGGGGAGAAATGAAGAGGGGTATTAAACATTGAACGTGCTCCTTTAATCATACGATAAACATATGCCGGAGTCATATTTTTTTTACTCCTGAAATAACCCGATTCATTTTTGATTCCTGAATATCATTGATCAATCAAATCAGTAATTTTGCTTCGTACCAGATTACTCAAAGAATCTAAATCCATATTATTATATTCCTCTTTGGGGATTAACTCGCCAAATCTCAATGTTAAAATCCCGGGGTTTAACCTCCAGTCCATTTTCTTTTTTGCTTTATATGCGCCGATTAAAGCCACGGGCACTACAGTTACGCCTGTATTCATCGCAACATGAAACGGTCCTTTTTTAAAAGGTCCCATTTGTCCTGAAAGAGTTCGGGTCCCTTCAGGTGAAATGATAAATGAAATTCCGTTGCCAATTGCTTCTTCTGCCATGTCAAGGCTGTGGATAGCATCATCCAGTTTCTTTCTTTTTATTGGAATAGCACCATATCGTTTAATTAAGAATCCCCACACTGGATATGAAAATTGATAATTGGCTCCAACCGCTGTAATATAATGTTTAATCGAACCTGCAAGCATAAATGGATCAAACATTGATTCATGATTAAATAAATAAAGGTATGGCTGTCCTTTTTTAGCAGGAATATTTCCCTCTATTCGCAACCATTGTCCCGCAGCAAGCATCATTATACGGCAGGCAACCCGAACGTATGGAAACAGGGGAATCGGATTTATAAATAATCTTAATAGTAAAAAAATACCAATTAATAATAGAAATACTGTTAAAGCCAGTGGCCACAGAATTAATGAAATAATTGTCTTAAACATTCCAACTCTTTTCATTTAATAGTGAAAAAATCTTATGATTTGCTTTTGGAAAAGCGAAATTATTTATCTGAGAAGGATTAATCCAGTTATTTTTCTGCTGTGTTTTTACTTGAGAACCATTTTGGACAGTGCAGTAAAAAGAAGTCATATTAATGGAAAAGTGACTGTAAATATGTTTAAAACTGCCGATTTTAGTTTCAATATTTACCTCCAATCCACATTCTTCCATAATTTCTCTTTTTAAGGCATCCTTGTGGTTTTCTCCGCTTTTGATTTTACCTCCCGGGAATTCCCACAATCCTCCCAAATGTTTTTTATTTTCCCTGAGCATAATCAGGAATTTGTCGTTTTTCCAAATAATACCAGTGACAACATTATATTCAGGTATCAATTTTTTTGAAATAGGTTTTGGGTAGGCTTCGGGATTGCCCGTTTTATAGGCGCCGCAACTATTAATGAATGGACATTGAAGACAATGAGCCTGATTTGACTTGCAAATCATACTTCCTAAATCCATAAGTGCTTCATTTATATCTCCTCCATGACCGTATTTCATCCATATTAGTATGTGATTATTTATAATTTTTCTGTTGTATGGAGATACTTTCTTTTTTTTCAAAACTCTGGACAACACTCTAATAATATTTCCATCCAAAGCAGGAAGATTTTGTCCAAAGGATATGGACAAAACTGCTGATGCTATATAATCACCAACTCCAGGTATTTTTTTAAACTCGGTTATTACATGAGGAATTTTTCCATTATAATTATTCGCAACCATGTATACAGCCTTATGAAAATTTCTGCAGCGATTGTAGTAACCCAGCCCCTCCCATATTTTTAAAAGATCACTTTCTTTTGCTTTTAGTACATCATTAAATCTTGGATATTTTTTAATCCATCGATTATAATAAGGAATAACAGTCTCTACTTGCGTTTGCTGTAGCATGACCTCTGATAACCATATTTTATATGGATCTTTCGTCTTACGCCACGGGAGTTCACGTTTATTAGCTCCATACCAATCCAATAGTGTTGTGACGGTACTATTTGTATTATACAATTTATTCATTTTTCAAAAGCATTTTTGACAGAGACCAGTGAAATGCAGATAGGATTTCTTTTACTTCGTCTCTGTCCTCTGCCTGAACAGCATTATATACCTGCCTTCCAAGGTGGTCTAGTTTGTTTTCAATAATATCTTGGATATGTTCACCCTTATCTGATAAATGAAGTAACGTAATGCGTTTATCCTGTTCATCTTTTGTTTTAAAAACCCACCCTCGTTTTAGGATAACATCCACGAGTCTTGTCAGTGTGGAATTATCAACACCTAGCCGTTGAGCTAAGGACGTCATATCAATACCATCGTCAGGGATACAGGAAATGAGCAAGATTTGTGGAAGAGTTAAATCCTCATCTGTCATCCTGGTTCTGAATAATCGTTGGAGGTCAAGGAGAAATTGTTTAAGAAGTTCGCCGAATTCCATAATTGTATAATACAAATATTATACAATATAAAACAATATTAGCTTATTTTGGCTCCATTTTGCATTGGTTTATCCAATTCCAGTAAAACAATGCCTCCATCTTTTCCCTCGACACCTAGAACAAGGACTTCCGAAGTGAAAGAAGCAATTTTCTTTGGCGCGAAATTCACGACGGCGATGACTTGTTTATTCATCAGCTCATCTGCTGTATAATGATCTGTAATTTGTGCACTGGATTTGCGAAGGCCAAATCCACCAAAATCAATTTCAAGTTTAAACGCCGGTGTGTTGGCCTCCTGAAATGCCATCGCTTTGATAATTGTGCCAATACGTAATTCTACATTTTTAAAATCGTCTATCGTTATCATGATGGCTATTTTAGATATTTATCAAACCATTCAACAATGAATTTTAACCGTGCTTCGCGGCGGTCAGGTCGACCGTGACGGGATAACCCGTGGGGCTCTTCAGGAAACCGGACATATTCCACATCTCGTTTTAAGTATTTCAAAGCTGTAAACATTTGATCACCTTGCTCTATATTACAACGCAGGTCAAATTCACTATGGATAATCAGCAGGGGAGTAGTACATTTTTCAACATAAGTTATGGGTGACCATTTAAGATAGGTATCACGATTCTCCCATGGGGCTCCACCGAATTCCCAGGACATATCCCAACCTATATCAGAATTTCCAAACATACTGGACAGATCTGATACGCATCGTTGCGTTACCGCTGCTTTGAAACGATTTGAATGTGTAACAATCCAATTAGTCATATAACCACCGTAACTTCCGCCGGTAACACCTAATTTATTTTTATTTACATAACCAAGGGATATTGCGTAATCCACTGCAGCCATGAGATCCTTCATGGCCGGCTCTGCCCATTTCCCCTCGATGGTCTTGGCAAATCTTTCACCATAACCCTGGCTGCCTCTTGGATTCGTGTACATCACCACATAACCGGCCTGTGCCAAGACGTACATTTCATGGTAAAATGTTCGACCATACTGACAGCGAGGACCTCCGTGTATGTTTAAAATAAATGGATATGATTTTTTTGGGTTAAAGTCCGGAGGTTTTACCAGCCAGCCCATAAGTTTTTGTCGGCCATTATAAAATTCAATTTCTTCAGCCACAGAATAATCCCGATTGTTCACATAGCGTTTATTTAAACGAGTAATCTGTTTTGTTTCTTTGGTACTCAAGTTGAGCGCATACAATTCATCAGGTGATTCAAGACAGGCTCCGTTGTAAACAATGATTGTCTGATCATTATCCGAAGACCACGAACATGCCACCGCATTTTCTTCTGTAAGAATTTTTGCTTCACTGGTTTTAAGGTCTGTTTTTACAATATGTTGGCGGCCTTCACTAGATATTCCATAATTGATTGACGTTCCATCGCTACTCCAAATAGGGGAGGTCACAACAAATGAAGGCGTCGTATCTCCTAATGTCAACATCACTGCCGTACGATCAAGATTTGTCCCGTGTGCTCGATGATTTCTTCCTGTAATGCTTACTGTATTCAAAATAAAATTGACCACCCCCCAGCCCTTATAAGGCTGATCATGCCCAATATATGCTATTGTTTTACCCTCTGCGGAATAGGCTATCCCGCCTTCTTTTGGTCCGGCAGGTGTTTTGACTTTTTTCAATTTCCCATCGTTTATTGATGCACGGTAAATATCTTGTTCTTCTGTTCGAAATCGCCAATCTTTCTCCCGAAGGGAAACAAAAGCAATTTCTTTCCCATTTGGCGACCAGCAAGGAAACATATCATCATAGTCGCCAAAGACAAGTTGTTTTGCTGAACCGGTTTTGGCATTGGCCATCCATACATGTGTGTTTTCACTGTCAAAATAGCCTTGCCCATCCAAACGATACCAAATTTCTTTGATATGCCGATAAACAGGTGTTTCTACCTTTCCTTCCTTATTGACCTTTACCTCTTTTCCTAAAGGATGGAACAGAAAAAGAATCTTTTCCCCATCCGGTGACCATTGAATATTGCTGATAGTTCCTCTGGGCAGTTTTGTAAGCGAACTGGCTTCACCGCCATCCATGGGCAATAGCCATATTTGGCCGGCTGTTTCCCGTTTACTGATAAAAGCAATTTTTTCCCCATCCGGCGACCATGCAGGTGAATGATCGTTTCGTTTTCCAAAGGTTAATTGTTTTTGGCTTCTGCCATTCGTGCCTGTTAAATAAAGATTCGTATAATAAGTTTTATCCTTTTTATCCATCCTTTCAACGGTAAAACAAACCAGCTTTCCGTCCGGACTAACGTTTGGTTCGGATGGAATTTTGAATTTGTACAGGTCATTAATTTGAATTGAACTTTTTTTAGACATAGAAATAATTTCCTATTTTGGTAAAGACCATAATAAAGAACAGTGAGTTGAAAATATAGTCAATATTGAATCCAATTCTTCACCTTTTAACCCGTGACCGACAAACGCTTTATGATCCATATGCATTGTTTGTATATGATACCATTGTCCCGGGATCAACAGTTCTCCTGGGCGATATTCCGCAATGGGGTCGGGGCCATCCTGTCCGGTGGTGGGACCATATTGAGAAACCGTATTCACGATTCCATCATTCTCATACCATGTTGAATCTGTTGAACTGCCATCTGACCAATAGGCCTGATTCCTACCCATTATTCGGGCATTTGCTCGTAAAATCATACTCATGGTTTCATCGGGAACATGATACCCGCTGGCACTGTCCAGTCGTGTATTGGACGTTGAGTATGAAAAATAATATATGCCGGGGTTCGCGGGAGCTAACGTATTTAAAAACCGGGCTCCTTCAATGCTGATATCCCATGCACATATGTTTTTTGTGCCCCATGCAGGATGTTCTCGCATGCGCCTGAAATACACAGACCACGTTTCCTGATCCTCTTTTTTAAATCCCCACTGCTGAAGATCAAAGTTATAAAAATCGTTTCCGACCACAGCCGCTAATCCAATAAAATCCTGTAAAAACGGCATTGTTTTACTGACAAGATCAGATAACGTGGCACCATTATGCGGCGTTGAAATGGATGTAATCGATTTTATCCAATTGTCATTTGCTTGACCGAGAAATACGCTTTCTGCAGTAATTGTTTCCGCAGAATCACTATAAATAACATTTTCCAACAAATATTGCAGCATACGGGCTGTTTGCCCGCCCATACTGTGGCCAATAAGATGAACTGGATGAGATTCATCCCATTGAGGGTATAATCCATTATAGTTTTTCTCAGATGGCTTTTGTATCAGTCCATATGTTTCAGAATGCCTCATCCCGTAATCAACTTGCCCGCCTTTTATTTGATAAAATAATTCAACTGCGCGATCCCAGTTGGATGATACCGGTCCCACAGATGCTGTGTATACTTCATAACCTTGTTGGCGGAGAGAGTCTTCAAAATCGTGCTTACCGCCCCAATATTTATAGCCGGACATTTCATCTTCCCCCCAACCCATAAAACCATGCACGAGTATAATAGGATACTGATTTTCAGCGAGAAGAGTGGAAAAAAGTGATGCTAATATCAGCCCATCACGGAAAAACCGTCTGAATAATATCATTGTGGATTAAATCGTACGATCATTTCTAAAGGAGTAATTATTTTTAACAACTGTTGAATTATTTTACAAGAAAAGAAAATAATATTTTCTCATCTTCTTAAGATGGTGAGCATAAATATTTTAACCCACTTTTCCAAGTGGAATGGGGTAAATAATAAAAGCCCTCAAATAATTGAAGGCTTTTATAATGGATAGTGTCAGATGTAATAAATTATGCGCAGACAGTCTCGATCAAGGCAGCACATACTTCATATGGATCCATATTGGCTGACGGGCGGCGATCTTCCAAGTAGCCATGGCCATCTTTTACAATCGCCATTGGTATACGGATAGAAGCCCCCCGATCGCTTATGCCATATCGAAATTCATGAATGGAACAGGTTTCATGAAGTCCGGTTAATCTTTCTTCATTGTGGGCGCCATACACAGCAATATGGTCTTCATGTTTTCTGCCCAGAGCTTCACAGGCTGCTTCAATCACACTCATGCCTCCGTTTTCGCGCATGGCTTTTGTGCTGAAATTTGTATGGGCACCAGCACCGTTCCAGTCTCCGGCAACAGGCTTGGGATGGAGGGTGGCATTCACTCCATAATCTTCAGCAATACGATATAATAACCAACGGGCTAACCACAGTTGATCCGCCACATCTGTCGCCCCAACAGGACCTATCTGAAACTCCCACTGGCCAGGCATGACTTCTGCGTTTATTCCCGAAAGAGCAATGCCGGCATCCAAACACGCCTCCATATGTTCTTCAACAATATCTCTTCCAAATACTTCATCTGCACCAACGCCGCAATAGAAGGGTCCTTGTGGTGCAGGATACCCGCCTTCAGGCCAACCTAAGGGTGAACGGCCTACAAAAAATGTATATTCCTGTTCAATCCCAAACCATGGATCATGATCTTTATAATTTTCAGCAATTTCTGCCAATTTCGCCCGTGTATTTGATTCATGAGCAGACCCATCCGGGAGGCGTACTTCATTTAAAACCAATATATTGTCTTGACCGCGAATCGGGTCAGGAACAAAATAAACCGGCTTCAGCATCCGGTCGCTATCATGTCCTTCAGCCTGCATTGTGCTGGAGCCATCAAAACCCCAACCAGGAATATCATTAATGCTAGAAATAGGACCATCAATAATTTTTGTTTTTGAGCGTAGTTTTGCGGTCGGTTTATGACCATCAATCCAGATGTATTCCGCTTTGATTTTTGGCATATGCTTTCTCCTTGTGATGTGCCTTTGGTGTGTTAATCTATTGAGTTAAGTCTAGTTCAAAGCCTTCTTTATACGTACTCATAATAACAGATGTATGAGTTCTAATCACCCCCGGCCAAGATTGAATTTCTCGCAGTAATTTTTCTAATCCAGTAGAATTTTTTACTCTTATTTTCAACATATGGCTGCCATCTCCGGTCACAGAATGACACTCTAAAATAGCTGGATGTTTTATTGCGTTTTGTATGATTTCTTCATAATGATCTGATGACGCGCTAACAACAGCTATAAATGCTGCCAGATCAAAACCCAATTGCTTCGCATCTAATTTGACCGTAAACAATTCAACAACACCGCTCTCGGTCAATTTTTTAATTCGTTCCGCTACAGCAGGAATGGACATATTCACATTTCCAGCAATTTCACTGGCTGTAACACGAGAATTTTTCTGCAGGGATAAAAGAATTTGAAAATCTTTTGCATCAAACATAAAATTAATATATTATTGATATTTAATAATATACAAGAATTATTTAAAATATATTTATATATACTTAATATTATTAAGCTTTACTTGACATTAACTAAAAATAGAATCCCCATTGCATCATCATCCGTAAGGCAAAATTATCTTCTCCCCGAACTGGGTGGGAAACCCAAAGCGGGAAATATAATCCAATTTCCATCATGGTTTGCGATTCAAAACCAACCCCCGCCGCCATAAATACATCCTTACTTTTGTTCAACCGGTCAATACGTTCAGGTAAAGAACCGTTTTCGCTATTTGTGACGGCACCATCCACATAAATCATTGGCCAAGCTATTGTATTTGTTTCTAACCCCAGGCTGAATCCTGCACTAAAAACATTTTTATTCCAATTATTTTCATCATTGGCTACCCCACGGAAAAGCGGGATTTTCCCTTCTCTTTGTTGCCAAACTTTAGGAACAAATAATAATCTATAAGCCAATTCGTTACTTTCTCTATCATCCCAAATAAAGCCTGCTTCACCATGTAAATGAAAGACCAATCGTTCGAGTTTATGTGTTTCATAGTCCGAAGAGAAACCAATATCATAAAACTCATATTTATCTTGAAATCCTCCTAGCGCATGTAATTCAATGAGATATCTTTGAACCGGTGAATATGAAAATAACGTCCATTCTTCTTTCAGTTTTATATTTTTACCAACAGACCACCAATCCTCTGACTCTGCAGCTGTATATTCTGTAGAAGACAGAGTCGACGTCAATCGGGAAAATGAAGATTTCCCGTGAATGGCCAAGTAGGATGTTTCCCCTATATAGCTGACCAATGAAATTTTAGACCAGTTTTTTGGATATTCATGCCCGATCTCTAAAGACCAATAAAGATTTTTTGTTGATTTCAACGGTGTTCGATAATTCAGGCGTCCGCCCCAATTATGATTTGGTATTCCGGTTGAAAAGGTAATCTCAAAATCAAATAAGTTTTGATAAAACGCGGGCATAATCGGCATAAGATTTATACCCAATCCACCTGAAAAGTATATTCCTGTTCGCCAGTTTCCACGCCAATCTTTCTTCAGTTTAGGACGATAATACACCTCATATGTTTCCCAAGTCGGTAAACCATATTCCGGCTGTAATGTAATTTGCCGTGGCCAGCGATTGTTAAAACGATTGCTGTCGAATACATGCTTATACGGATCCAGATCTACAATAGCAATGGGTGATTTTGTTGTTAATTCTATAACGCTTTCCTTTTCCACCAATACTTTTTCTAATATAGTGGAATCACCCTCATTTGTCACAATTAATACATCCACCGGTAAAATCCATTCTCCCTGAAATGTTACCTTGATACTGTTCTGCCAAGTGCGATTTTTATTATACGTACTCTCTACGCTTTCAATGATTAAATCTGGCCTAAGGTTCGTGGTAAGCGCCAACCGGAAGTTATCAGCAATATTGCTGCTTGTGTGCTTTTTGATGATTGTAATAAAACTTTCCGTGTCCGAAAGTCTCCCGCTAAACGTTGTATAATAATCCTGCATGATCGATCTCATCAGCGAGTCACCAATGGCGGCATACAATGTTTGTAAAGTATGGTTTCCAACAATGTATTTGTTATAGATATTTGCTGCGTCTTCCCAGCGAAGTTGTTTCCCGGGCTCATAGATTGGCGGTAAAGAATTATTCCCCATCACATCGCGCAGCAATTTGGTCCAATCTTCTATGGTCATTTCTTTTAATTCATCCCAAATATTAAACTTTGGAATCGGGTCTGATATTTTAAAAGCTGTTTTTTTAGTTTTTTGGGATTCTGTAAACAACCAACCTGCAAATTCCGCAAATGATTCATTCAACCATTTTTCTTTACCCTCGTCTATTTGAATCGTATTTCCAAACCATTGATGGACCAGTTCATGATCCAACGCCCGGCCGGGATCAATTCTATCCTGAAACATTAGGTAGTTATTTAATGATGTAGCTGGGGCATTAAGTGAATAGCCAACAGTTATAACCAGTTTGTCTAACAGAGGCCGTCCAAAGTAATTTTCGTAAAAGGGAAGTAATTTTTCTATTCGTTTTTTTGTTTTTTCTACTAGATCTGCTTGGCCATAGGGTGTAATAATTTCTACTTTTATTCCATGGATCTCCAGAGATGTTTTTTCTAGTTCTTTAAAGATCACCGCACAGAAGCTGGGAGTGTATTTATCTTCGATTGTATATTGAATATGACCGGTAGATAATTCCATTTGCTTCGATATTTTTGCGGAAGATCCAATATCATATTCATCCGGTAAAGTAAGTGTTATATTATATGATGCAAAATTGGAAAAAGTTTTTTGCTCTTTTTGTCTTCCGTTTTGAATCCAGTCGTTACCCGTATAATATTCTAAAACTGGGTAGAAGTGGACTGCGTTATAAACAACAGTATCTTTTTTTGAGCCAAATGTTGGAAATGCTGTGCTACGCCACGAGCTAAAAAATGTTTTAAATGGAATATCTACCAGGACTGATTCTCCTTTAGAAACGGGAGGAGATAATTCAATTTTAATGACAACACTGTCTTGATCGGAAATTCTTCCTAAGTGGGACGACCTGATTTTTCCTATTTCCGAATAGGGGGAATTCGGATCGTTAGGCCGATTGTACCCGTTGCTCGCAACGTGAATTAACAAATGATCCAAATCATCATCCGTATTATTTAATACGCGAATATGATTTACACCCTCCATATATCCATTGCCGCTTTCAGAATTTGGATGAAAATAAATATCTAAATCATAATAGATATCTAATCCGCTATTCGCCAGACATAATGAGGATACAGTTATAATGAAAAATATCTGATTTCGAAGATGATTAACCACGATTCAAAACTGAACACCGACTGCGAATCCCGTTATCAAACCGCCGGGGCCATAAGAGTATACGCTCGATTCAAAATGATACATATCATAAATCCACACCAATCCTATCCCTAGATCTGTCAAAAAATTCTTGGATAAATTCTTTTCGATTGCCTGATCAAATCTGTTTGATGTGGTCCCAAGTTTTAATTGTAAATCATAGGGCAACATAAAGATTCCGCCTAAATGAAGACTATAATCATTTAAATCAAATTGTTTTACCACATCTACACCGAGTTCGAGAGGTAAATAGGCAAGTTTTCTGGAGAACGATACAACAACGGAGGTTGGTAATGATTCTTCATTTCCAGAATATGTTTTTATCACCGAACCCATGTTCAACAAACTGACGCCAAATCTTGAATTAATCTTCGATAAATTGAATAGTAATCCGGCAGAAAACGTTACCACGGTCGATTGTTTTTTTTCAATTGTACTGAAAAATAATCCGGTGCTTACACCCCAAGAAATCGGCCATTGCCTTGAATGCCCCGCAGCTGCCCAGTCTAACCACGTATCAGAGGCGCTGTAAAGATCTGTTTCTTGATTGTTTTGATCTCGACCTTCGAATAATCCATAATTCAAATGGCGTAATCCATAGGCGGTCACTGAAGCTTCCCCGGGCAATGCTAAATGAAACGATTGGGCTTTAATACCGGCTGGATATGATATGAAGCTAACATCGAATTGTTTCTTCAACGTCCAAAGAGCTGCCGGATTAACAACGTCCGACGTCACACTGGAGAATACACCACCAGATCCAGCTAAAGCCATGCGGTGAGGATGATACCAGTTTTGCAATCCGGGGTACGTCGTTCCTCCAAACAAAATACTAGTTGCTAAAATAATTGTCAAGCCCCTCATAATACAGATACCGGATTTACATCAATGTGTACACGAATTTCAGATGGAATTTTATTCCAGTGACCTGAAGTGATGTTTTTATTCAGATAATTGTGCATCTTTAATCCATTATGATCATATGCTTTGTCAGATTTCATAATAATATGCATACGATACCTACCCCTTAACCGTTCCCGATAACAATTTGCAGGTCCTAAAATTTCTAATCCCTTGAATGGTTTGAATAACGATCGTTTAATTTTAGTTGATGTTGATGCAACCACTTCTTTGTTTTTCCCTTCAATCTCGATGCGGATCATCCAGGAAAATGGTGGATAATTTAATTCTTGCCGCTCGCTTAATGCGATATTGTAATATGTTTTTAGATCAAGTCTTGAAGCGTATTTAATTACTGGGTTTTCTGCGTTAAATGTTTGAATGACAACTTCGCCGGCTTTTCGTCTTCCCGACCTTCCCGCTGCCTGGTATATAAGCTGGAACGCTTTTTCTCCCGAGCGAAAATCAGGCAAAAACAGACCCGTATCCCCATTGATGATCCCTACCAATGTAACTTTATCAAAATCCAATCCTTTTGCAATCATTTGAGTCCCGATAAGTACCTGTATTTCACCCAAAGAAAATTTTTCCAGTGTTCTTGTTAATGATTTTCCGCTTTTTGTCGTATCCACATCAAGCCTCGCAATGGAAACATTCGGAAATGTTTTTTGAATTAATTCCTCAACCTTTTGTGTACCGATTCCCAAAAGTTTCAAGTTAATACTTTTGCATTTATTACATACTGTCGAAATATGGTGTGTTTCATATCCGCAAAAATGACATTTCAGAAATCGACCCTGGCTGTGGTATGTCATGGCTACCTCACACTGTTTACACTTTTCTATGGCTCCACAATCTCCACAGCGTAATATTGGAGCAAATCCCCGCCTGTTTTGAAGAAGGATGACTTGTTCGCCTTTTGCGAACCGTTCTTCCATTTTACGTTGCAATATCCCTGATATTACATCTGGATATTTACCTGTTTCTTCTTGTTCATTTACCATATCAACAATATGAACATGTGGATAGGGTGCGCCACCAAATCGTTCATTTAACCGTAAATAAATATGTTTGCCCTGTATATGATTATAATAACTTTCTAAACTGGGTGTTGCGCTCGACATTACTACAACTGCTTTATGCAGTTTTCCGCGCATTAATGCGACATCTCGTGTATGATAACGGGGAGCCGGAGACTCCTGTTTATAGGAATGCTCCTGTTCTTCGTCTATAATAATTACCCCCAAATTTTTTAATGGTGCAAATACAGCGCTTCGCGCACCAATGACCACTTTGAATTCCCCGGCACAAATTTGTTTCCACGTCCACGCTCGAGCCGATGTCGACAATTTAGAATGCCACAAAGCCACTTTATCCCCAAAAACAGCTCTGAACCGGCCGGCAATTTGTGGCGTAAGAGCAATTTCCGGTAATAATAAAATTGCTGATTTATCTATATCCAATGCTTTTCTTGCCAATTCAATATATATTTCAGTTTTTCCGCTGCCGGTCACGCCATGAAGTAAGATAGAACTAAATTCATTTGCAGATAATTTTTTATTCAAGGATATGTTCGTCTTTTGTTGCTCTGCTGTGAATTTGATCTCTTTGTGAATCGGTGAAAAAGTAAAACCGGTAACATCCGGAAGATTTGTGATTGTGTCTAATTCTACTAAATCTTTTTCAAACAATGCTTTACAAATCGCGCTTGGATTACTAACCAAAGCGTTTAAACTGGCTACTGGCACAGCGCCAGCTTGTTTTGAAAGAAATTCTAATACTTTTTCCTGTGCCGGTGCTCGTTTTTTAAGTGCTTCATGATGTTTACCAAAAGAGTTGAATGATACCAGATTTGTAATGGGTGGTATGTATTTCGTAGAGAGGTTTTTTGGTAGGATTACGTTAGCCACTTTGCCCAACGGGGAAAAATAATATTTACTCATCCACAGGGCTAAATCCCACAAATGTTTATCCATAATGGGTAAATCATCAACGAGTTCTTTTATATATTTTATTTTTCCGGAAAAATCAGATTTAGAAAATTTAGAAACAACTATCCCGATTATTGTTCTTTTTCCAAGCGGCGCTTTCACGCGAATGCCAATTTGGATTTTGTCCTTTAATTCATTCGGGACTTGATATGTAAATTGCTTATAGCTTGATATGGGAAAGGCGACTTCAACAAACATGATCATTGAAAATAGAAGCGGTATTTATGTGTATCAAGAATTCTTTATAAAAAAATAGCCCCCGGTTCATCAATCGAGGGCTATCAATGGGCGGAACGTTATACTTCAATTATGATTTAATAACGTAAACCTTAAGCTCCGGCTGTAAATCTGATGAAACTTTCACCGGCACATGATAAATACCCAGAGCTTTAATGGATTCAATAAGCTCGATTCGATGACGCTCAATATTAATGCCTTTATCTACCAGCTGCTTGTGAATATCATTTGTAGTAATGGCTCCAAACATTTTTTCTTCTTCGCCGACTTGGACTTCAAACGTTATTTCAAAATCTTTTAATTGATTTGCAAGTTCTTGATTGATTTTATCATCATGTGCGTGACGTTTTTCAGCATTCCGTTTACGTTCATCAGCGATAGCTAAATTCCTTTTGGATGCCCGCAACGCCAAGCGACGTGGAAATAGAAAGTTTCTTGCGTAACCGGGCTTTACGGTGACGATATCACCGGCAGTTCCTAACAATTCCACATCGTGTAGTAAAATTATTTCCATGGTATCATTCCTTATAATATTTACAAAATTAATTATCACCCAAATTTGTGTAGGGCATTAAAGCGATATTTCGTGCTCGTTTTATCGCTTTTATCAACTTCCTGTGCATTTTTGCACTACTCCCTGTAACGCGGCGCGGCATGATTTTTCCTTGCTCGGTCACAAAACGACGTAATAGTTTTACATCTTTATAATCAATTTCAGTAATTCCATTTTCCTTGAAATAGCAATATTTCTTTCGACTTACAAATGCCATAATTTCCTCGTTTTTTTATAATTATGAAGTTTCTTCTACGATAGATTCTTCGTCAGATTCTTCTTTTGATTTATCTTTATCAGTTTCATTATCAGAAGATTTTTCTTCGTCAGGCTGTTTTTCCGTAGTAATCGAACTGCTTTCTTTTGTTGATTCATCAACCATAGGTGTTTCTTCTTCCTTGGCATCAGGCTTGTCGACAATTTCTTCAACAAACACTTCCGGTTTTTCACTCACTCGTACAGTTTGAAAACGAAGGACCGATTTATTCAACTTCATAAAACTGTCGAAATCATCTAAACCTTTCATCTCTTCTGTTTCAAATTGAAGCAACATATATGTTCCATATTTATGCTTTTCAATTGGATAAGCCAGACGCTTTTTACCCCAAAGGCGATGATTAATCACCTGACTAGATTTATTAATCTGTTCCCCAACTTCTTTAACAATGTTATCGTTTTTTTCCTGTTCAAAATTGGGGTTCAGGATATACAATGTTTCATAGTAACGCATATAGACTCCTTAAATTTATAGCTTTAACAATGGAGCAATAACCAAAGACACCACTGACATTAATTTGATTAAAATATTTAAAGATGGCCCTGATGTATCTTTAAACGGGTCGCCAACCGTATCGCCAACAACCGCTGCTTTATGAGCGTCAGAACCTTTCACTAGCTTTTCACCATCAATTTCAACACCAACTTCTATCATTTTTTTGGCGTTGTCCCATGCGCCTCCGGCATTGGATTGGAAAATAGCCATCAATACCCCGGAAACAGTCACACCTGCTAATAGACCACCCAACATTTCCGGTCCAAAAACAAAACCAACAAACACAGGCGAGGTAATCGCAAGAAGCCCTGGCAGCACCATTTCTTTAATTGCAGATTGCGTTGAAATTTCAACACAGCGGCCGTACTCTACCTTTGTAAGACCAAGTTCATATACCTTTTTATCTTCTTCAGACCAAGTAGACTCATCGCCTTTCTTCAGTACTTTTAGAGCTGATTTTAGTTCAGGAATTTCTCTGAATTGCCTGCGAACTTCTTCAATCATTGACATGGCTGCTCTTCCGACAGCCCCCATGGCCAGGGAAGAGAACAAAAAGGGTAACATTCCGCCCACAAACAACCCGGCCATAATGGTTGGATTAGATATATCAATATTATCAATTCCGCTCTGAACCATAAATGCAGCAAACAAAGCAAGGGCTGTTAATGCTGCCGAACCGATTGCAAATCCTTTTCCAATGGCTGCTGTGGTGTTACCGACGGCATCCAATTTATCGGTCCGTTCACGAACTTCTGCCGGCAATCCAGCCATTTCTGCTATCCCTCCTGCATTATCAGAAATCGGACCATACGCATCGACGGCTAATTGGATTCCGGTGTTGGCCAGCATCCCAAGGGCGGCCATGGCAATTCCATAAAGTCCTGAAAAATAATAAGCCATCATAATACTAGAAGACAAAATCAAAATTGGAATAGCTGTAGACTGCATTCCTACTCCCAATCCGGCGATGAGGTTCGTTGCGGGACCGGTTTTTGATTGTTTGGCAATTAATAATACAGGAGATGTACCCGTGCCGGTATAATGTTCTGTAACCAACCCAATTCCCAAGCCTGCAACAAGCCCGATAACAGTTGCCCAAAAAACCCCCATACTTGTATACACTTCTCCACTCATCATAAATTGATTGGGAAGGAAATGTTGAATGAGAAAATAAATTACTGCAACCATAATAGCGGAGCTTCCAAATTCACCGCGGTTTAATGCTTTTTGGGGATCCCCTCCTTCTTTTACCGAAACCATGAATGTTCCCAAAATAGAAACCAAGATTCCTGAAGCGGCTATGTACAGGGGAAGTACAACAAAATTTAAATCAAAATTTCCCACCACTAAAACACTTGCGCCCAGAACCATCGAACCAACAATCGAGCCAACATAAGATTCAAAAAGATCGGCACCCATACCGGCCACATCACCCACATTGTCTCCTACATTATCTGCAATCGTTGCGGGGTTGAGTGGATGGTCCTCGGGAATTCCGGCTTCGACTTTTCCAACAAGATCAGCGCCCACATCAGCTGCTTTCGTATAAATTCCGCCGCCAACACGGGCGAATAATGCTATGGACGAAGCGCCTAAAGAAAAACCGGAAATAACATTCAAGACCGTTTTGATATTAACAGCATCGGTTCCATATGTATTGGAATAAACCATGAACAAGCCGCCCAAACCCAAAACGCCTAATCCAACAACGCTTAAACCCATAACTGAACCGCCGGTAAATGCTACGTTTAATGCAGATGCCAAGCTCGATCTTGCAGCATGTGTTGTTCTGTTATTGGCCTTTGTGGCAACTTTCATTCCTAAAAAACCAGCCAATCCGGATGCCAGGGCGCCCACAAAAAAGGAAACTGCAATTAGCGAACTCGTGTCTTCCCGTCCTGCATTTGCAAACCCCAACAATGCCGCAATCGCGATAACAAAGACGGCTAAAACTTTATATTCAGCTTTCAAAAATGCCATGGCTCCAACAGCGATATTGGCACCTATAGCTTTCATTTTTTCGGTTCCTTCATCTTGACTATTGATCCAGCGCGTTTTCCAAAAGGCATAGACCATCGCTAATACTGCTGCGCCTATAACAAGTAAAAAATTGTTTTCCATTAATTAATACCTCATGAGTTGTACTGGTTCATCGTTCGATCTATTCTTTCTTTCAGTAAATACTCCATTGCATCTGCTGCTGTTTGGATCATAGTATCTGCTTCCGGTTGATCATTTTTTCTAAATGGTTTTAATACATACACTTCCGCTGGTCTTTTATGATCATTAGCGGCAACGCCAAAACGTAGCCTTGGGAAATGGGTGTTACCTAAATGATAAATCACTGATTCCATTCCACGATGACATCCATCGCCGCCCTTTGGACGTAATCGTAATTTTCCGAGAGGCAGATCAACATCGTCTAAAATGATGTGAAGATCAGCCAAATCAATGCCATATTGCCGAATTATTTCTTTTACAGCAACACCGCTAATATTCATCCCTGTCGTGGGCTTTGCCAACAGAACTTCATTTGATTCAGCGTACACAAATGCTCCTTTGCCGGGCTGAAAACGAATTGACCATCGTCTCGCTAGTTCGTCTATTACCCAAAATCCGGCATTGTGCTTGGTATTGGCGTATTCCGATCCGGGGTTGCCTAACCCCACAAAGACTTTCATAATTATTCAGCGCTTTCCTCCGAATCAGCATCGCCTTCGGCCTTTTCTTCACCTTCTTCAGCAGCGGCCTCACCTTCGACCTCTTCGCCTTCTTCAACTTCGACTTCTACTTCTACTTCCTCTTCTTCTCTCGGAGGCTGACATGTTGTAATCACTTGGTCTTTCTCTGCCAAAATAGTCACTTTGCTATCCACGATGAGGCTGGCAACTGACATGCTGCTGTTTACCTCCAGTTCAGAAACATCCAATGATATGAATTCAGGCACGTCCGTTGGTAAACATTCAATTTCAATCGCGTTCATCACTTGCGACAACACGCCGCCTTGTTTAACGCCCTCAGCGTCGCCTTCTAGGTGAATCGGCACTGAAATAGTCATTTTTTGGTCTCGACGGACACGCATCAAGTCCACATGAATTACATCATCTGTTACCGGATGGTATTGGATAGCTTTAAACATGACGTATTGGGTTTCTCCCCCTAAATTAACTTCAAAAATACGCTGCCCAGAATGAAGTGCCTGATTCAATTCTTTTTCATCGATGGACAGGTTCACGTTGCTTGTTTCTTTATAATAATAGTTTGCGGGGATTTTTCCTTTTCTACGCAGGGACTTTGCTTCACTTGTTCCAATGTTTTCCCTGTTTTCTACAACTATCTGATAATACTCTGCCATTTTATTCTCCCAATTAAAATTCGAATAGTGAGCTGACAGATTCGCCTTTATGAATGCGATTAATCGCTTCTGCAAAAATTTCAGCTACAGTTACAATTTTCATATTTTTCAATTTTTTTTCTTCTGGTATTGTCACGGTATCAGTGACAATCAATTTACTTATTGGTGATTGTTCTAATCGCTCAACTGCCGGACCGGATAAAAGCGGATGGGTTGCGACAGCTATTACTGACTTTGCTCCATTTTTCATTGCTGCTTCTGCAGCATTGACCAATGTACCGGCTGTATCAATCATATCGTCAATAATAAGAACATCTTTTCCATCCAATGTCCCGATAAGGTGCATTACTTCTGCTTTATTGGGAGCATAACGCCGTTTATCGATTAAGGCGAAATGCATACCGAGCCGTTTTGCGTATGCTTGACTCATGCGGGCAGAACCCATATCAGGGGAAAGGACCGTACAGTTTTCTGGATCTAATCCTAAATCTTTAATTTCATCCAACAATACCATCCGGCTGTACAAATGATCAAAAGGAATGGTTGCAAAACCCTGAATTTGTGTGGAATGAAGATCCATTGTGACTATTCTTTCGGCGCCGGTTCCTGTAAACATATCTACCATCACACGTGCAGAAATAGGTACTCTAGGAGTGTCTTTTCGATCTTGACGAGCATAACCGAAATATGGAATAACCGCCGTTACGCTTTTTGCTGATGCTCGAACCGCTGCATCTAAAATCAATACAAGTTCCAATATATTTCTGGAAGGGCTATTGGTAGACTGGATGATAAAAACATCCTTACTTCGAATATTTTCCTCGAATTTGATCCGAATTTCACCATCGGCAAAATCCCGGACAGTCAGTTTACCAAGCTCAACATTCAAATGCTCGGCAATTTTCATTCCAAGATCGGGATTGCTTCTGCCTGTAAAGATTTTTATTGTATTTTTGTTCATAATAGCTTTGACGCCCTCCTACGCTAAAGCTTCGGCGGGCATGCAGGAATTCTATTAAAAAACCTGTCAATCTTCTTTTATTTATTCTGCTGGGGCGCAGGGATTCGAACCCCAACTGCCTGGACCAAAACCAGGTGTCCTACCCTTAGACGACGCCCCAAAGGGTTCTATTGGATGTAATAATCAGAAATGTGTCGGGTGGGTTAAGATGGTTCGGGTGCTGGACGGTAAAACAGACTCAGCTGCACTTGCGGCAGT
The DNA here is from genome assembly GCA_964538995.1 of uncultured bacterium. Taxonomy (GTDB): domain Bacteria; phylum Fidelibacterota; class Marinisomatia; order Marinisomatales; family TCS55; genus JADFRD01. The sequence continues at coordinate 7,293 of CAZIFK010000021.1, read as the reverse complement.
GTCTTCGTCAAACATTCCGAACACAGTCGAACCACTGCCCGACAGACTGGCATATCGAGCTCCGCTTTCAATCAGAGCATCCTTTATCTTACCAATCTCTGGATGTGCTGGAATTACAATCCGTTCAAAATCATTCTTAAAAAGCTCAAAAGGGATAATGTTCCTTCTGAAAAGGTCGGCAAAGTTAGCTTTTTTACCATTGGTGTCCAAACCATTTTTCAGGCTTTCATAAGCCCAGCTCGTAGAAATGGACACAGATGGGATGACCAATAAAATTGTATAGCTCAACTGCTTTTCGATTGCGGTCAGTTTCTCACCGATTCCTTCACCTAACTGGCACTTTCCGCGGATAAAAAAGGGAACATCAGCTCCTATCTCTACAGCAAGCTGTTCAAGGTAATTATCCGATAAGTCCATTTCATATAACTGATTCAGTCCTTTTAATACTGCAGCTCCATTTGACGAACCGCCGCCGAGTCCGGCTCCTTGGGGAATTTTTTTGTCTACATGAATCTGTACTCCACCTAATCCGGGAAATTCCTGCTGTAATATGGTATAGGCTTTATGACAAGTATTGGATGTATCGAGAGGAAAACTCTTATTGTTTGATTTCAACTCACAACCGTTTTCTATCTTAGTCAAAGTGACTGTGTCGTGGAAATCCAATTCCTGGAAAATGGTATGGAGATTGTGATAACCATCGGGCCGTTGATTTAATACCTGTAGACCAATGTTGACCTTGGCATAGGATTTCAAAATTATTGAATCCAACTATATACCCCTCTTTACTTCTCCCCTATGACAGGGGAGAAAGCTTTGTGTTCACCTTTTAATTTCCCCCTGTAATAGGGGGAACACAAGGCTTGCCTGCCGTAACGAAAGTGCCGGCTGGGGGTTTTAAATAAAGTGGAGTTATTCATTTAATTCTTATCATTTTTAAGAGATGATTTCTAATACCTCATTTAAATTATCATTTGGTACGGGATTGAGGATTCATAAAAGTTATTTAGATATAGTTGCCACAGCCACTGCCCCCACACCCTCTCCTCGGCCGATAAAACCCATTTTATCTGTAGACGTCGCTTTGACTGAAACAGACGATTCTTCCATATGAAGAACATCGGCAATTTTTGTTTTCATTTCCGGAATAATATCCACCAGTTTTGGCTCTTCCAGAATAATTGTGCTGTCAATATAATCTATCTCAAATCTTTCATCATGAACCAACTTGGCTGCGTGTTTCAGAAAATGAATGCTATCCTTTCCTTTCCAGCGCTCATCAGAGTCGGGGAAGTGTTGGCCAATATCACCCAAATTAGCGGCTCCTAACAAAGCATCCACAATAGCGTGGAGAAGCACATCTCCATCAGAATGACCCACAGAGCCAAATGAACTGTCAATTTTCACTCCTCCAATGATGAGAGTTTCCCCTTCCGCCAGGGGATGGACATCATAACCTATACCTGTTTTAATCATGTAATAAGTTCCATACGATAGTAAAATTAAGGACAAGGTATACAACCATTAACAGAAAAAATGAATTAACTACTTACAATGTAGTTTTAGTTCAGACATGTATGTAGAATAACTATGAGTCAATTCTTGATACTCTATTTTTCACTAATTCCCAATAATCGTTTTTTTGCTTCTCTAGTAAAAAACTAATTTCAATCCAATGTTTCCAATGGCTCAATTTATCCCGAAAAATCCCTAGTGCGTTTTGAATAGCAGTATCAGTTAGTTTTAGTCTGTCTTTAGCAAAATAGGTTATAAAATCATTTTTTGTCAAATTCCGCTTTTTCCCATTAAGTGGAAGCGCCATTTCTTCAGAAGGATTCTGAAGTAAAATAGTTGTATTTATTTGATCATAAAGAGGTGAGAGCTCCACTTTAGAATTTCTTGTTATTAATGAAAAATTCTTCAAATGCATATCTTCGTTTCCGATCAAAAAAGCGAAAAGAGTTTGTTTAAAAAACTTCATTTTTTCAATAACGGGAAACGTACAATAATCGAGCAATATTGCCGCTTTCTCCATGGATGATTCATATTTTGTATCTCTTGTAGCATCGGATAATTGGGCAAAATCTTCAACCGCGAGCTTATCCTTATGACCCATACGATCAAAACGTTTTATAAAGTAGGTCAATGACCCATCTTTGCTAAAAACCAAACCATGGACAGGCGTTTCTAACCCAACGGCTTTGGCTAATTTCATGGTAAGGTCTTCATTCTCCGGGACATTTTTATACAATTGATTTTGTGGTTTGAGTATGAATCTGCCGTTTATATCCACAATCTCAAAACGGTTGTTTTTTACACTCAATCTCGCGCTCAATTTTGGTTGAACTCCCTGTATCGACATTTTTCCTGCTCTTGCTACTGATTGTTCAATTTGCTCCTGCGCAGAGTAAGGAATATCTTCAAGATTGGATAGCTGTCCGGAAAGTAAATTGAGGCCTTTTCGAGAATATTTCTCTTGTCCGCAGTTTTCGTAAGTTATGGGACAGCGATTCATGATTCTTTCACCACAGTTACCGCACCCACAAGATCATTCCCAACCGTAACTAATTGACTGTAATAATCAAATTGGTCAATTTTTTGCTGCCTTAATAAACCTTCCAACATGATGCCTTCCGGTAGCAGTCCATCAAAGAATGGCGGGAATCGCTCAAAACGATATGTTGATTGTCGAATTGGCATAGTGAGGGAAATAGGCCGGCCTATATAACCCGGTTCATAATTGAATTCGTAGGGACCGCCTTTTTCAATTTCAGTCAAATAACCAGCGAAAGTCCCATTAACAAGAACACGAGCCCTACGCATTTTCTAATCCTTCACCCTCTTCAATAAGAGGGCTTTCAAACTTTACCTTGATATTCAAGACATTGAGAATACTGAAAAGCGTATTGATACGAAAAGTGACCCTACCATGCTCAATGTCGTATATGGCCGTTTTACCCACACCAGCCAATTCTGCCAAGGATTTCCGGGACAATCCGCTCTGATTGCGATGATATTTTATCATTTCACCAATTTGGAAAATCTTATTCATTATTTGCTCCTTGGAAGCTATTATATACCGCTATTGCGATAATTATGGCATCATTATAAATGAAATTTAAAAGAATGAAATGAATAAAGCAATAAATTGCTTCTATAGCGGTAAATACTGTTGTTTATTTGTCTTACGAAGTGACTTATTGGTGAAATTTTAAGAAATTTACCGCTATTGCAGTAAGAACGAATAAATTAATCAAGCTATATTCAACGCCTCTGCCAGTTTCCAGTCCTCGCTTGTGGTAATTTTATAATTCCCAATATTTCCTTCCGTAACAACCACATTGCCGCCCAATGCCTCCACCATGGACGCTTCATCCGTTGCTTCCATGTTTTGTCTCAATGCATTAATCAAAATGTCCTTATGAAATGTTTGTGGTGTTTGCGCCAGCCAAATGGTATTGCGATCAAGAGTAGATTGAATTTGTTTATCCTTTACTTTTTTCACTGTATCTTTAGAGGGCAAGGCTGCAATACAGCCATCCGTATTTCTGCATCCTGCTATGGTTGCTGATATGAGTTTTGATGTCACAAACGGCCGGGCAGCGTCGTGGACAACAATGATTTCTACATCATCCGATAAAGCTAGACAGCCATTCAATACGGAATCCTGCCTACGGACTCCACCGATAATCGCCCTAACGGGTTTTGCAGACGTAAAGGATTTTAATTCCCTGGAAACCAATTCAAGATTTTCCTCCGGAACAACGACCACAATTTCAGAAATATCACTGCATTCCAAAAAAGGATTCAATGTGTGAAATAATAGAGCGCGCTTCTTAAGCCGTTTAAACTGTTTTTTTTCTCCAAATCGCACCCCGGAACCGGCGGCAGCAATGACAGCGCCGGCTTTCACAATGTTGTTCATTATTTTATAAACATGGCGTCACCATAACTCAAAAAGCGGTAGTCGTTCTTCTTTGCTTCACGATAACCTTTCATCATTAAATCCCGATCGGAAAATGCGGAAATCATCATTAGCAGCGTGCTTTTGGGTTGGTGAAAATTGGTAATGATGCCGTCAACCATTTTGAAGTTATAAGGCGGATAGATAAATTTATCTGTCCATCCACGCTTTGGGGAAACTTGAAATCCTGAAACAGCCACTGTTTCCAAAGCGCGAACGGTTGATGTTCCCACGGCATATATTTTACGGCGCCTGCGTTTCGTTTCATTGATAGCCAATGCTGTTTTTGGGCTGACTTCAAAATATTCAGAATCCATCTGGTGTCTATTCAAATCTTCCACCTGTACCGGACGAAATGTTCCAAGGCCAATATGCAATGTCACATAAGCGATATTTACTCCCTTATCAGTCAATCTCTTCAAGAGTCCTTCCGTAAAATGCAGGCCGGCAGTCGGGGCAGCTACTGCTCCCCTTTCATCTGCAAAAACCGTTTGATAGCGAATTTTATCTTTCGCATCAGCCGGACGTTTGATGTATGGTGGAAGGGGTGAAGTACCAATACGATCTATGATACTATAAAAATCATCTCCTTCATATTCAAAGCGGACTACTCGACCGCCGGAGATGGTGTTATCAATCACATCGCAAAAAACATTTTTAGCAAACATAAGCTTGTTTCCGATACGGACTTTGCGTGCTGGACGAACCATGACTTCCCAAAGCTCGTTTTCCAATTCCCGCAGTAAAAACACTTCTACTTGGGCTTCTGTTTTATCCTTGCTGGCATAAAGCCTGGCGGGAAATACCTTTGTGTTATTCAGAATTATCAGATCGTTTTTCCTGAAATAATCCACAATATTGGTAAATGTTTTATGCTCAATACTATTATCTTCCTTATCAATGACCATCATCTTTGATAAATCTCTCCGTTTTGCCGGATATTGCGCTATATATTTTTCCGGTAACGGATAATCAAAATCAGATAATTTGTACTTTTTCTTTTTATTAATCATGTAAATAACCCTTGTTGTGTTTTTGTGTCATATGTTTTATTTAACAATTTATAAGCCTTTTCCTGGGCAATGCGTCCCCGGGATGTACGCTGAATAAATCCTTCTTTAATTAAATACGGTTCATAAACATCTTCGATGGTGGTTGCGTCTTCACTAACTGCTACGGACAAAGAGCTGACACCCACTGGGCCGCCTTTGAATTGATCGATCAGTATTGCTAATATTCGTCGATCCATATCGTCCAATCCATATGAGTCTATCCCCATACCATCGAGAGCTTCTTTCGCCACAGTTTCGTTAATCAGTCCATTGGCTTTTACTTGTGCATAGTCCCGGGCACGCCGCAGAATACGATTGGCGATCCGGGGTGTTCCTCTGCTGCGGCTTGCCAATTCTTTCGCTCCACCTTTATCGATATCAACCTCTAATATTTGTGCTGAACGCTGAATAATGTGAAATAAGTCTTCCGAGTTATAATAATCTACTCGGAGCACGACACCAAAACGATCACGCATGGGAGACGTCAGGTTTCCTAAACGTGTTGTGGCGCCAATCAATGTAAAAGGCTCAACATTTAATTGAACGCTCCGGGCGCTGGGGCCTTTATCAATCATAATTTCTATTCTATAATCTTCCATGGCGGAGTAGAGATATTCTTCCACGACAGAATTCAACCGGTGGATTTCGTCGATGAAAAACACATCACGACCTTGAAGATTCGTCAGTATTCCCGCTAAATCACCGGCTCGTTCGATTACAGGTCCGGAAGATTGTTGTAAGCTTGATCCCAATTCCTTGGATATGATGTTTGCCAGTGTTGTTTTTCCCAAGCCGGGCGGACCAAAAAGCAACACGTGATCCAATGATTCATTGCGCTTATTGGCAGCTTCAATATAAAGTGTCAGATTGTCTACCAACTCGCGCTGACCAATAAAGTCATCGAATTTTTCAGGACGAAGAGATTTCTCTACAATAATATCTTCTTCAAGCGGTGTCGGGTCGGTTATATGTATTTCAGTCATTAATTAAACGAAATGATTGTATTTAGTCAAATTTTAGCCCCGGAAGATACTAAAATGTGGCAGGGGTCGTCAAATTTTGGCCGTTATTATGAAAATAATCCTTCACGAATCCTATCCAAACGAAGGTTACGCTCCTTAGCAAACTTCACAATTCCATCCCATATCCATCGTGGCGATAAATGAGCTTCGTCTACGATTTCGTCTACAGACCCGCCGGTACGCCAGCGATTATCCCAATCAGAAGAAAGCGAATATTCTTCCACTGTTTTATTTGCCATCCATTTATGCATTAATCGTCGCGCTCCATTGGTAATGATCATGGCATCATGCCATTCCTTCGGAGCAATCATGCTGTTGCGGTATTCTTCACTTTGTCTTTGAAACAATTCCCAGGAAATAGCAGCCACAATTTTTACATTTGGACCTTCTTCTTTGATTCTGGGCAGTAATTGCACGATTGAATTTGTAGAACTTGTTCCACGGACAATAATCACACCTTCTTTTTCCTTATCCGGATTATAATCTTTTATAAGATACGCCCCTTTGGCCGCATCCATATACGAAGCCATTCCTAGTGTTTCTCTATCCGGAATTTCAACGGGCGGACGAGTCAAATGAAGTGCAATAATTGGAATATCCGTGTTAAACGCCGCCGCCATTGCCGGCGCGACTTCATTATGCTCCCATGGATGGATATTAACAATCTGTCCATCAGGGAAAAGATGTGTAACGCCGGGAGAGAAAATGCCAAAATGGGTGCGGCTGTCTTCGGCTGTTTCCGGGCCTGAATGACCCACCACCCATAAAATTTTACCCACCTTAAAATCTGAATCCTGGGCAATCTGGCTAAATAAACGCAGAGGACCATATTTGAGGTAACTGAACGATCCGTAGGTGCTCATGGCGCCATAAAATCCATTAAAGTCAGTATAAACATTGCGATTAAAGTTCACAGTCGCCAGTCCAGCCATCATCCCGGCGTTTGTAAATTCGGTAATTCCCTGAGGCATTAAAGGACTGTCAGTATTTGAATTTTTATCAAATAAGCCGTGGTTGCCCTCGCCTTTCCATTCTTTGGCAAAACCGGAAATATTGGTTGAATCAGCTAAATCGGCGCTCATGGCAATAACCAGTGGACGTCCATATTTATTTTCCGATACCGTATTAATATAACTGGCATACTTTGAAAAACCCACACGGTTTGGAGCCATTTTGCCCGGCTTGGCGAATAAGTCTTTTGGCAATTCCTTTAGGTTAAATATGGATTTATCATTACATGGATTCCCATCGGTGA
>CAZIFK010000020.1:0-31208 GCA_964538995.1 uncultured bacterium | reverse complement strand
GATGATTTTGGCTACATCCGCGTGGAAGGTTTGGCGGATGATTTTGATGGTGTTATTGATTTTCTTAACACATCGTTTATGGATTTTATTCCGACGAGAGATGAGTTCACTAAAGCCATATCTTCTTCCCATGGTGGTTTCGGTGGAATGATGCGAAAAAATGAAGCCAAGGAAAAATTCAATAAACTGTTAGATGAACAAATTTACGAAAAGGTTGAAAGCGATAGTGTGCAACCGGAACTTACTTATGAATCGTTACTCGCTTTTGCAAAATTATACTGGATGCCGGAGAATCTTATCCTATCCATTGTCTCACCTGAAAACCATGAATCAGTTCAAACAAGTTTTGCCAATTTTGGTCATTCTCGAAATACGGATTCAGAGCCGGCATCAGTTGATATATATCGATTGAATTCTGAATCCATTTCTATGGAAGAAAATGGCGGAGGTGCACAATCGTATCTTTTCTGGGGATTCATGAAGGAAGTTGATCCTGCAGATAAACCTGCATTAACAGCTCTTTCTTTAATTCTATCAAATAAAATTGTATTTGATATTCGGGAAAAACAAGGAATGGCTTATAGAATGCGTGCCGGGATTTCCATTAAAGAAGATAAAGCATTATTTTCTATTAATTTTGGTACACGACCAGAAAATGTGGATGTACTTACGCCGCAGTTTCCGGCATTTTTTACTATGGACATGCTCGCTGATGTGGATGAAGCAACACTGGAAAAGTCTGTCAACATGTACTTGGGACGAATGATGTTCCGGCGACTCTCCAGCATTAATCAAGCTTACTATTTGGGACATTCTCAATATTTTGACGGGGACATGAATGCGGATGCACAATTTCTGGATGGGTTGAAATCGGTAACATTAAAAGATGTAAAGCAAGTTGCGAAAAAATATATGGATAGAACGAATCCTATTTCAATTATTGTCAGATAATATATGGACTACTTTTGGAATGCATCGTCTGTGCCGATGCTTGAATCGACGAAGGAGATTCAAAAGGATAATTACACAAACTTACGCTTCATTCGTCAGCGTAGAATTGACACAGTCAATTCACTAAAAAAAGATATGAATCAGTATAAAAAATACGAACATAATCCGCCGCATTTATTTAAGTCGGAAACAACATATTTTATCACAGCATCCACTTTGGACAAATATTCATATCTAAAAACCGAAGATGCCAAATGGACTGCTTTCGATTATCTGAAAAAATCTTTAAACCATTTCGACTGGGAACTTGAAGACTGGGTTATTTTGGATAATCACATCCACCTGATGGTTAATTCTCCTGAAAATGCAGAAACGTTATCGGATGTTATGACAAATTTTCATCGATTTACCGCTAATTGGTTATCAAGAAAACAAATTAAAAAAGTTGGTGAAAAATATTTTCACAATTATTGGGATACGTGTATCACATATGAAAAGTCATATTTTTGTCGATTAAATTATATCTGGTATAATCCCGTAAAACATGGATATGTAGATTCACCTGAAAAATGGAAATTTGGCAGCTATTATTTTCGATTTAAAGATGATAATGATGAAATGATAAAAATATTTGAAAAATATCCATTTGATAAATTAGAGATAAAAGATGATTTTTAACGTTTTGAATACATCGTCTGTGCCGATGCTTGAATCAACGAAGGAGATTCAAAAAGAAATGAGATTATTATCACGAAAGAAGAATATATTTTTCCTGATTTCAGTTTTAAGGTTTCTTACTTTTAGCTTTTTCATACGCTTCTTACTTCAGCGTAGAATTGACATAGTCAATTCACTCCAAAATAACCTACCAAGAAAACTTATGAAACACATTATTATTATTTCATTTTTCTTTTTAATCTCATGCAGAGACACAGATGTATCCATTGTAGAATTTGAATCCCATGATATTCAGTTGAACATCCGTGTCTCGGATCATCAAGCGGATATCTCTGATAGTGGATCTATGAATGTGGAGAAAGGCTGGAATCTATTATTCCTAAATGGTACTGTTAGTATTGAATCGTTTGAAATCGATGGTAAATCAGTAGACTTTCAATTATTTCAATCCGGTGATACCACAAATATTCCCGTCCATTTCAGAAATAAACTCCCATCTAACGAACATCATGATGCAGTTCAAATCATCGCATTTAAATCTACAGAACCGGGAATTGTGCAATATTCAATTTCCTATTCCGGAGAATTTTACGAGAAAGTAGACGACATCCGTTTTTCCAATGAGAATGTTGGACGTGAAGTAGCTGCCACCATTTCAGAACAAGGTGCATATTTTAGTCCTGCGGCTACCTATTATCCCACCGGAAACGAATCAATGGCCAGTTTCAAACTCACTGCCAACATCCCGGAAAACTGGGAATCCATTAGTGATGGAAATCGGTTATCCAACAAAACCATAGATGGGCGAAAAATCCAATCCTGGAGCAATCCTTTTAAAAACGACGGTAATATGTTCATGGCAGCACCCTTTGTGACAAAATCCACATGGATTGACGATATTGAAGTGGCCTGTTATTTCTTCGAAGCAGACACAGGACTTTTCGACCAGTATCTCCCAGCAACAGCAGGATATATCCGCCAATATTCTGAATTGATCGGCCCGTATCCATATAAACGGTTCACAGTTGTGGAAAATTTCTTTCCCACCGGCTACGGTATGCCGGCATGGACTTTGCTCGGGCAACAGGTAATCCGCCTCCCCTTTATAGTCTATACTTCACTGGGGCACGAAGTTTTACATAACTGGTGGGGCAATAGTGTATACGTAGATTATGATAGGGGAAATTGGTGTGAATCGGCTACGGTCTATGGTGCGGACTATCGCTACAAACTGCAGCGAAGTCCGGAATCGGCAAAAACCTATCGGAAAGACATATTAAAGCAATATGTGAATTATGTAACGGAAGAAAACGATTTCCCGGTTCGAAAATTCATCAATCGAACCAGCCCGGCAACGCGAACTATCGGCTACAATAAGGCTATGATGATCTACCACATGATTGAAGAAGAGATTGGGACGAAACCTTTCTTTGATGCATGGAAAATGATAAATACTAAATATCAGGGTCAAAAAATTTCCTGGGAAGAATGGATCGCCATGTTCGAAGAAACTTCCAGGAAGAATTTAAGCCATATTCTCCCCCAATGGATCGACCAAGATGGCGCACCAATATTAGAATTGCAAATTGAAAGTGTAAATGAGGATACCATTCATTTTACTCTCATGGAAATGAGTGGTCAAAATTACCGACTGGAAGTTCCAATTCATTTTGACGATGGATTCGATACAACCGTCGTTTTAAAATCACCATCCACATCGTATGCAATGAAACTGCCCAGTGGGGCTACAGCCATATCAGTTGATCCTGAACTTCACCTATTCCGCAGACTTTTTCCTGAAGAAATTGAACCGATCCTTTCCGCATCATTAGGAAATACGAATAAACATTTTTTTACAGATGAAGGTGCAGAATTATTCAAACAACTTGGAGAGAACGTCACCGGAAAAGATGTGGTAGTGCAACCGCTTCAAGAAATTAATTCATTTGAAAGAAGCGGACTACCGGTCATTTTGAATACAAATGAATCAATCAGCTATATTTCCGATCGCATTGAAATAACCGATGATCATATTTCTATCGCAGGAAAAAAATATCCTAAAGCCGGACATACTTTTATCCTAACCGGGCAGAACTGGGAAGGTTTCAAGGATGTGCTCATTATATTCTCTAATGATTTTGAATCTCTTCCGCGAATAGGTCAACTAATTCCTCATTATGGAAAATATTCTTATTTAGTTTTTAACGGAACAAAAAATGTAGGAAAAGGACAATGGGAAGTCACAGAATCGCCGTTGAAAAAACAGCTTTAAAATTTTACTAAATATGGAGCCTAATTTAATTAACCCTTTTTAACTACTATTTTATTGATAAATATAGGAAAAGGCAATATTCCATTTTGATTTGGACGGATAGCTAATAACATTTAAAATATACCTGTCAAAAATTGTTGCTCCTGTTTGAAACGCAAAATATGAAGTTGTTTTATCCTTAAAGGATAAAGTGATTGGAACAAATTCTGGCGTTGTCTCCTCATTATAAAATATTCCTACAACTGGATTCAATATATTGACAAATTTAATTTTAGTAAAAATCTTATAATATTGGATGGCTTTTAAACCCACGTTATTCACATTACCGGGGATTATTTCTATACTTTGATTTAGATTAATATAAAAAAGCGAATTATCTGCATTCCGGTAATCATCTGTAATTGTCATTAATTGCCCCTGACGCAATTGACTATTATCCCGTAGCGCCATACTGCTAATAAAAATTCCCTGCGTCATTCCAAGAGCTGCTGGGCGAACGAACAAATTCATTTTCCCCCAGAATAGAGCTCCTAATTGAAAATCGTAATTATCTTTATGTTTCCATATTGCAAAGCCACTTGGAAGTCCATCCGGGCGAAATGGCGCCCATCTGCCAATTGCCAAAGTTCTAACATTTTCTAAAGTATTATCGCTTTTAATGTATCCACCAAGAAAAAAGGTGTTTAAGGGACCTTTAATAACTCCCGCACTTCCATATCTAATTCTTGAGTTGTTATCAATTTCTCCTGTTCCGGTTAATGCGATAAGTGCAAAGCGCGTATTTTCATATTTTCCCACAAAATATGATGCATTTTCATTCGTTTTCTTATAGTGTGTTGAATATCCATTAATATATCCAGCCATAGATTCATATCCAACGCGAAACCATAGTAGGTTATGCGGTCGGAAAGTGATCCTGGAAAACACAGCTTTATTTGTTAAAGATGTATCTATTATTGTATCATAAGTGCCACCAAATTCTACTCGAAAACGGTCATCATCTTTATATGGAAATAACACCACTCCGCCGGTTAATTGATTTACCTTAAACAAACTCCGATTATCTAACCCATTATTCTTGTAGCGCATAAAGAAGGTTTTATTACGTTGATTCTTACTGTAAAAATCGAACGCAGATACCATTTCATTGTCAAAAGACCAAAAACCTATTTGAAATTCCCAGACAGTGGGTCTTACAGGTCCATATATAGAATGCCTTGGATCAGTGTTTCCTTGTCCATGCTTCGAATGTTCTTGTGGAAACATGTGTGCGATCAGAAATACCCAGATTACAAAAAGTGATTTTAACCATTTATACATTTAATTGCTTGTATTTTATTATTCTCGTGTATTTGAAAAATATTTTGATTTCCATCTGTCAGCAGCTCTGACAAACTATTGATTTGAACGCAGGACTGATTTCCAAATCATTTCCAGAGGTATAGGTTTTAACCCAAGCTCTTTTATTGATACCCATTTTTTCCATCAGAATTGACACTTATCCTGCCTAATAACTTGACCTATCAATGATTGTTGATTATTTTATCTGGTATGATAATACATAATATTATCTGAATTGGGCACATAACTTTCCAATTCAAAGAGACAACCATACCATTAATAAAAGAATTAATTTTTAGTTAGTTAAAAGCAACAATAGAAAAAAGGAGTATACCGTGAAAAATATGTTAAAAATTCTCTTTATTATCGGATTAGGAGCGAGTTTTGTATCTTCACAATCATTGCCTTTTTCAGAAGATTTTGAAGATGGTGATGTGAGTGAATGGGAACTTTACCGAGCAGGTGAAGATGCACTTTTGGCTGTCGGTATGTCAACTGCACCTAGTTCTCTGTTTAACGGTGGAACCAAAGTGGGGTATTTGCAGGATAGCGATGCGTCTTATTCAGGAGCTGCCATTGCTCTTGTGGGAGAGACCACTGACCAAAACTATACAATCGATGGTGATGTTTATGTTTATCGAAACCACTCCGGAGGTTCAGCTTACACAGGTTTAGTTGTATATGCCGATTCCGCCCAAGGAATTTATATAAAACTGGCTGCAGACTTTGATAGTGACAATCGCTTCCGTCTATATAATAACAAACTGAACATGACTACGTTCCAATACTCGTTCCACCATAGTATCGACGCTTCAAACGTCGATACCTCTGAAGGTTGGCATCACATGGCCGTAAAAGTTGAAACATTAGACGACGGCACGACTGAATACACTTGCTATTATGACGGTCAAAACCTCGGCTCCTATGTTGATGATGGTACTGATAGAGTCGCCAGTGGACAGTATGGTGTTTATGCCTTCCAAATGGATGATGACGGAATTGCCGGGTATTTCGATAATATCGTTGTTACGCCAAATCCAATTACGATTTATAGTGAAGATTTTGAAGATGGTGATGTGAGTGAGTGGGAACTTTACCGAGCAGGTGAAGATGCACTTTTGGCTGTGGATATGTCAACTGCACCTGCATCTCTTTTCAATGGTGGAAACAAAGTAGGGTACTTGCAGGATAGTGATGCGTCTTATTCAGGAGCTGCCATAGCCCTTGTGGGAGAAACCACAGACCAAAACTATACAATCGATGGTGATGTTTATGTCTATCGAAGTCACTCCGGAGGTTCTGCTTACACAGGTTTAGTTGTATATGCCGATTCCGCCCAAGGAATTTATATAAAACTGGCTGCAGACTTTGATAGTGACAATCGCTTCCGTCTATATAATAACAAACTGAACATGACTACGTTCCAATACTCGTTCCACCATAGTATCGACGCTTCAAACGTCGATACCTCTGAAGGTTGGCATCACATGGCCGTAAAAGTTGAAACATTAGACGACGGCACGACTGAATACACTTGCTATTATGACGGTCAAAACCTCGGCTCCTATGTTGATGATGGTACTGATAGAGTCGCCAGTGGACAGTATGGTGTTTATGCCTTCCAAATGGATGATGACGGAATTGCCGGGTATTTCGATAATATCGTTGTTACGTCTGGTGAAGAACTTGCCATTGGACCACAGGATAATTCTGAGATACCAAAATCTTTTTCACTAAACCAGAACTACCCGAATCCGTTTAATCCAACGACAACCATTTCCTTTGATTTAACCCAAAGTGAAAATGTATCGTTAGATATTTTCAACATGAATGGTCAATTTGTAAGAAATCTCATCAGTGGTAACTATGGACCGAGTCATTATTCTATCATTTGGGATGGAAAAAATAATCGCGGCCGGATTGTACCTGCAGGACTGTACCTGTACACAATATCCAATGGCTCGCAAAGAGTTTCCAAAAAAATGATTTTCCTCAAATAACTCAATTGATTAAGCGGGTACATTTATTTCCTATTGTACCCGCTTTTCAAACCCTATGAATTTCAAACACTCTTTTATAACTGCCCTACTTTTGTCTACTGTGTCAATTGGCTTTGCCGGTGTTAGCGGAAAACTTGCAGGAGAAATCACAGACAATAATGGTAATCCCCTTATTGGTGTAAATATCATTATTGAAAATACAGATATCGGAACCATCTCTAATGATCAAGGGTATTATTTTATTCTGAATATTTCTCCCGGTCATTATGATATCAAATTCATGATGATTGGGTACAAAACCATTCTCCAGAAAGATGTGATTATCATGTCAGATTTAACAACCAAATTATCGGTTGTTATGGAACAGACCGTCATCGGCGGAGAAGAAGTGACAGTGACTGCGTCCAGACCCCTGATCCAGAAAGACGCTACCTCATCTATTAAAGTAATTGACGCTGAAAATATTGTGGATATGCCGGTGGTTGACTTCAAAGATATCCTAACCACCCAAGCTGGTTTTACGAAAGATGCATCCGGCGGTATCCATGTTAGAGGTGGTCGAACAAAAGAAATCCTTTATATGATTGATGGTATGGTTGTAAAAGACCCTCTGCAAGGTGATTTTTCAGGTTCTGTTAACCAGAACGCCATCCAGGAAATGACCATCATCAGTGGAACCTTCAATGCCGAATACGGCCAGGCAATGTCCAGTGTAGTGAACATAGTTACTAAAGAAGGTGACGATGAATTTCAAGGAAAACTAGAATTCATTTTTCCTCAAATAAGTAATTCGCCATATCATTCAACCGGATCTTTTTCAGCCGTATCAGATGAAAATTATATCTGGACAGATTTAAAAGAACCACTTTTCAATTACCTAGAAACAAACCTGAATAATTCTTCCGCAGATCCCCTTCTTCCGTTGCTTAATTTACCTGTTAAGGGCTCTGCCAGCCTGAGTATGGGTGGTAAAATACCTTTAGGAAATTCACATTTTTTCGCTTCTGCATTTTATAGTTCTATTGATGATTTTTTGCCACATGGTATTGATATTAACCAGGATATACAATTAAAACTCACAACCCGATTTTCTCAAAAAATAAAACTCACAACTCACCTCCACAGTTCAAACCGTTTATACCAGCGTTACTCTCATCGATGGAAATACAGACCATTACACCAAGCCCACACGTTTAAATCCAATGATAGAATTGCGTTTACGCTAACCCAATTTATCAGTGAACCTTTATATTATAATTTGTACTTAACCAAACAAAATGTGGCAACACGAACCACTGTCATGGATTTATCACCAGGAGAATATGAACGACCGCTCACAGATGAAACGGTCTATTTCTATGATACAGGGAATCAAGGGACATATTTAGATAATCAAAGCACTACTTATTCCATAAAAATGGATATGACTTACCAAATGAATCATGTTCATCTACTGAAAGCTGGCTTTACGTATACGCCACAAACATTGGATATTTACACTGAAGAAGAACCATGGGTCGGTGGAACAAATTTCAAGGATGATACGACATTCACTCCAAAAGAAGGTTCGTTTTTTATCCAGGATAAAATTGAACTCGATTACATCATACTCAATCTTGGTTTACGTTGGGATTATGTAGATCCAAACGCAACCATGTGGAAAAATATCAACCGGTTTGTGGAGTGGGATTCCACTGAGAATGTATGGGTGCCTGCGGAACATTTTGCAGCTCCTACACAATCCGATTGGAGTCCACGAATTGGAATTGCTTTTCCCATAACTGATAATACTGTTTTCCATTTTTCATATGGACATTTTTTCCAAACTCCGGCATTTGATGCCTTTATTTATAATGCAGAAAAAGATGTATCCGCCTCCCTACCGCTCGTAGGAAATCCCCGATTAAAGGCACAGAAAACAGTGTCATTTGAAGCAGGATTGAAACAGGTTCTTTCCAATCATACCAGCTTGGAAGTCAATCTATGGTCAAAAGACATTCGCGATCTTCTTTCCACATTACAAATCCGCTACCTATCGAATATGTACATTGCATACACCAACTCAGATTATGCGAGTGTTAAAGGTATTGATTTTTCTTTGGATAAGCAGTTTACAGGAATTTTCGGAGGTTCAATTGCCTATAGTCTTTCAATCGCCAAAGGAAATAACTCAAACCCAACAGGAGGATATTTTTCGGCTTATACTCAAGAAGAAGTACCCCATCAAGAATTTTTCCTGGATTTTGACCAACGCCATGATCTCTCCATTTCTTTGTTTTTAAAAACGCCTTCAAAGTCTGGTCCTTCACTATTTGAATTTCATCCTTTTTCAAAATTAAATACAAATTTACTCATTAATGCTGGGAGTGGACTGCCTTATACACCTTATGTTGATCCCACGATTAGAGTGGATATTAATTCAGCAAGGAAGCCATGGACCTTTTCCACTGACTTACGGATGAAAAAACAGTTTCAGTACAATTCCACTGCATTAACACTCTTTCTGGAAGTAATCAACCTTACGAATTATGAGAACGTTTTCTATGTTTATTCGCGCACCGGAAAGCCGTTTGACCCCGGTTTTTCCGGAGTTGGCACTTCTGTGGATGCCAATCATAATCCGCTCCATATCGGACAGGGAAGAACATTTAAAGTTGGAATTAACATTTCATTATAATTATGATGAAAAATAACTCATTCAATCTAATTTTGGTTATTTTCACGATTTGCATTCTTCCGACCGCTTTACTCGGCGTGGATTGTATGAAATGCCATGACACACCACCGCGAAGAATTTCTTTTAAAACATCAGGTTTTAGCGAAAAAGCCGTTGGGGTGATGGACAAAGGTCAGCTCCAGAATAACACCAGTAATATTGGCGACTTATCCAGTTTTCATTTATGGTTTACCAACGCCGGTCACTGGCCCCGAACAGCTGATTTTGATCGACAATATATTTTTGGACTGGGATTAGTAGTTGCTATCAACGATACTAATGTAATTGAAACAGTGACCCAGGGAATGTCCAAGATCACTGACTGGCTACCCCCGGATGATGCTGCCGGTCGTCATTATTCCGGAGATATTCGGGCTGAATCGGATGAAACTCCATTCCAGGCTTCAAGTGATTTTAGGGAAACCTGGCCTTATGGTTATTATGATGAAATCGGATCATGGACATCAACTGATGACCGTTACTGGCCTGGGTATTTTCGAGTGGATGTAGGAAATGTGGATGATGATATTCTTGACCAACACCCTGATTTCCGTTTATTGCCAGACAGAGAAAATGAATTCACTTCTGATAGAGATATTTTTTGTATTTACAATGACGATGATAACGCACAGGGAGCCGTAGGTATTGAAGTAGAACAATCATCTTATAGTTATGGACGTCCCTATGCAGAGGATTTCATTTTTTGGAACCTAATAATTCATAACAAAAGCAGCGAGGATCTGGACAGTATTTATATCGGTTTATATTCAAAATTCCGCCCCGATTATGACAATCATGACTATATCAATATTATGGATAGTGATGACGATGGAAGACTAGACTTCGTATATGTCTATGATCTGAACAATGAACGAAACAAAACCTGGGCGGACGAAGACGACCCTCTTGGTATTGTGGGATTGCGAATATTTGACACACCCTATAATCTTGGAGTAACAGACTTTCATCACTTTGCCCGGGGAGTTTCTCCCATAACGGACGAAGAAATGTGGGCGATAACAACAAGTACAAAAAATGCGAATGTTTTGGATTCTTTATCCTGGTATTTCCATGGAAATGATCGGCGGATAGATTACACAGGTGTGGATTCTCTTGAAACGTTTTACCCTTCTTGGTTAGATGACGAAAGCGGTGTTGAATTAGCAGGAGACGGTATCAATTTTATCATCTCCAGCGGACCACACCATATAAGCGCAGATTCGTCTGTTACCCTTTCACTTGGACTCATCATGGGAGATGCGGGCGAAGTACCCGATTCACCCGACACCACCGATTTGATGAATAATCTGCGGACAGCAAATAAAATGTATAATCTGTATTTTCAAGGTTCAGGACCACCGAATCCACCAGTCGTAACAGCAGTACCCGGAGATAAAAAAGCGTCCCTTTTTTGGAATTCCGAACCTTCAGAAAGCTCGGTAGATGTTTTAAAAGAGGTTATGGATTTCGAAGGATATAAAATTTTTCGCAGTACTGATTACGGTATAACGTGGGGAGATCCGGTAACGGATGCCTATGGTATTCAGGTTGGCTGGGTTCCCATTGCAACCTTTGATTTTTCTTTTGATGAAGATATGTCAAGGTATGGTGTTGATGTATCCGGACTGGATCCTTTGTTCCCACAATTTTTAGGAACAAACTCTGGCCTTGTTCACACATTTACGGATGAAAACCTTATTAATGGGTTGGAATACTGGTATTGTATTACATCCTATGACCGTGGTAGTCAAATCCCGGATAGTTTAGAACAATCCTTTTTATACCCTCTTGGTTCATCTATCTTTGAACCGCACACTGTATCAGTAATCCCCGGTGGCACACCTGTTAATTTTACAGATGCCATCGTTCCAGTGGGTCAGTTGGAACCAAATGGAGGAGTTTGTAACGGTATCGTTAAAATTGAAATGGCAGATCAAACACAAATAACAGGTCACGGTTATAAAGTAACATTTTCCGACAGCGCTCTATACATTGAAGGAGATGATACTACATTCGGTATGGGTTTCACTCTTATAGACACAACCGAAATGGATACGCTTTATGATAATTATATTTTCTCTGATCAAACCGGTGATAATCTTCCCGTTGTGGATGGCTTTCGGATTACAGTACAAAATACTCCTTTAGGAATCAAAGATTTTGGATGGACGAAAGTACAAAACGATACATGCACGTTTGACTGGCGGTATCAGAGTATTAATCCCGGAGCAGGTGGCCAACTAATCCAAGAGGATATCTCTTCCTATGATGATTGGAGAATTACGGTTGATTTTGCTGGAGGAGATTCAGTTAGATGGTTAGATGTTTTTACCGGTAACGAACAGGACGAAAAACAATATATACCACTCAGAATTGAAATTATCAATGATCCAGAGAATCCAAGGGATGTCACCAGCTCTTCCTGGTTAGGTGAATTTGCAATTCTGGCTCCAGAGGATTACCGAAAAGACTACTATAGCCCATTGGGTTGGGATCTCGTGCCCGGAGGTAAAGGACACAATCCGGCAAGTATTGGCTGGTACGAAAAACATGTGGATATTCTTATTTTAGAATCAATAGAAACCAACTATTTGCTTTTATTCACTAATAACAAACCGGATTCATCTTTTAATATAGACAATGAATTAGAGGTTATTGAAGCAATGCCGCCCTCTGATGGGGATGAGTTCACTATTCGAACCTATAAACCTTTTAGGGAAGAAATATATTATACATTTGGTACTACAGCCATGTTGGAGAAATCGCTTACAGATTCCAATCCTTTAAAAAATATGCGTGTAGTTCCTGATCCGTATATCGTAACGAATATTTGGGAGACAAGTGAATTCGGAAAAAAACTTAAGTTCAATAATCTGCCGGATCAATGCACTATCAGAATTTACACTTTGGTGGGTGATCTCATTTCCACAGTAAAACATGATACTCCCACAAATTATGAGTTCTGGGATATGCGTACGAAAAATGATCAATTTATTGCTCCGGGTGTTTACTTATACCACGCAGAAACGCCAAATGGCGATGAAAAAATCGGCAGATTTTTGGTGATAAAGTGAGAAAATATTTTACCCTTGCCATTTTATTCACCTCCATAGTTTTTGGAGCTAGTGGTTTTGATAAAGTAGGGACTACAATAGCCCCATTCCTCAAATTAGGCGTGGGAGCACGAGCTATGGGCATGGGAGGTAGTTTTGTTGCTTTATCAGATGATGGTTCAGCTATGTATTGGAACCCTGCAGGAATGATGAACCAAAAGAAAATTAATACAGCATTTATCCATAATAATTGGGCATTGGATATTTCCCATGATTTTATCAGTGTTTCATTTCCAACAGGACGATCCGGCGTTTTGGGATTTTCACTGACTGCGTTATCCATGGATGAGCAGGATGTAACAACAGTCGCTGAACCTGACGGGAATGGTCTAACGTATTCTGTATTGGATATGGCAATCGGAATCAGCTATGCCCATCAAATTAGTGACCGCTTTAGTTATGGCCAGACTATAAAATTTATTCGCCTTGTTGCTTTTAATGAAACTGCAAATACAATAGCGACCGATATTGGCATGCTTCTTCGAACAGATTTTCATGGGCTTAAAATTGGAATGTGTCTTTCGAATTTTGGCGGTGAACCAAAATATGAAGGACGAGATCTCATCGAAAGTGCTGATATTGATGACAACATTGATGGGAATATCTCGTCGGATGTCACTCTGACCACAGAACCTTGGCCATTACCACTATTATTTCGTATTGGAATTGCTATGGATTTAGTAGGCAAGAATGATGCATATATGTCAAGCACAAGAAACCGGTTAACATTGAGCCTTGATGCAGAGCATCCCAATGACAGCCGAGAACATTTGAATTTGGGTGGTGAATATTCTTACAATGAACTTTTCTTCCTTAGGGGCGGGTATCGATTTAACTATGATGAAGAAAATTGGACGTTGGGCGCCGGTGTAAAATTGGATTTAGGAATTCTTGGTAAAACGTTTATCAATTACAGCGTTCGACCCTTCGGACCCTTTGGAAATACAAATCAAATTTCAATTGAGCTGGCGATAAATTAATATTTGAACAGAAAGGAAAATACAGCAATGCGTAAAATGATAATGTTTTTTGCAATCGGAATATTTTTATTTCTAGGATGTAACATTTTTGCCCAGACTCACGAAAAAGTCACCCCGGAACAAGTAATGGAAAACGAGTTAAAAGAACTACCGGTTCGGCCAATACCCAATCTTTCAAAAGCAGCAGAGGCTTATTATTCTCCTGATGGGAAAAGTATTATTTGTAATGCAAAAGTTACAAAGGATGATACGGTTCATCATGTATATACAGCCAATATAGATGGAACAGATATTCGTAGAATAAATTCTCAAGGTGAAGATGCATGTTCATTTTATTTCCCGTCCGGAGATAAACTCATTTGGACATCTACAAGGGATTATCCGGAATTGCCGGTGGGTGATTGGTCAATCCCGACTATTTATCCTCAGGGAGCTGAATTGTACACTAGTGATCTGCTTGGCAATAATGTTGTTCGCTTAACACATAATGAATATTATGACGCGGAAGTGTCTGTTTCTCCTGATGGAAAATGGATTCTGTTTACACGTCAAATTGATGGTAATCTGGATCTGTGGAAAATGAAATCTGATGGGACTAGTGAGCACCAGATTACATTTACCGATGACTGGCAAGAAGGTGGTTCATTTTATATGCCTGATAATAAGACCATCCTTTATCGTGCTTGGAAGAAAGAATATGATGATGCTCGGGGAAAACCGATGACGATATTTACAATCGACCATGATGGAACCGGATTAAAACAAATCACATTTGAAGATGATAAAACGAACTGGGCACCGCACCCTGGTCCTGACGGAATACATTTTGTGTTCGTCAAAGTGCTTCCTCCCCACAATTTTGAAATTTATTTGATGAATCTTGAAACCAGTGAACAAACGCGTCTTACGTATAATG
The DNA here is from genome assembly GCA_964538995.1 of uncultured bacterium. Classification (GTDB taxonomy): domain Bacteria; phylum Fidelibacterota; class Marinisomatia; order Marinisomatales; family TCS55; genus JADFRD01. The sequence goes on along the minus strand of CAZIFK010000020.1, from coordinate 16,241 downwards.
ATGCTTTTGATGGTTTCCCTGTATTATCACCAGATGGAAATTCACTATTATTTTCATCCAGCCGCAACGCCAAACCGGGTGAAAGAGGTTTATCCCCTCTTATAATGGATATCAGTTCATTATTTGAATAGACAATAGTAAATAATTTCGCCCGACGTTTTTTCCATGGAGTCCCATGGAGTTTTATTTAGATGTGAGGTGGCAATTATTTTAATATGGAAAATATCAGATAATTTGAAAAATTCATAATTTCCGAAGCCATCTACAATATAAAGAAAACAGCAGAAATATTGCTGCCTTCAAACAATTTCTGCTATCATTAAAAAATAAAATAGTTTTATTTTTTCATATCATCCGGGTAAGGATGGGCTATTTCTTTTAGCCGAGTTGCGTAGTCAAATGGTTTATGGGAGGGACTCCGTTCGTTATGACATTTTAGGCATGTTTTTTCGGTCACTTCTAATAAACCTAATTCTGTCCCTGAAATTTCTCCAGTGAAAATTGCCGTCATCGTCTTCTTTTTCTTATATTCACTTCCGGGTCCGTGACAAATTTCACACCCAACATTTTTTAGGTTTTCCATTCGTTTTACGGCTTTCTTCCCATCTCGATCATCTTCGGCTGGAGACCAGAATTCTGCATCCATTACTTCATATCCACCAGCGCCAAATCCGACGGTATGACACTCTAAACATTCCGGAGTTTTATCGGGTGAATTTGATAAACCCATCTCTGTTGCAACCTGTTTTGCTTCATCGGTGAGAAGCAGATCAAATGCCTTGGCATGTTTCGTCTCTTTCCACAATTTGTATTGAGCACCTTTCTTTTCACTTGAGTGGCAAGCCTTACATTTATTCGTTCCTACGTATTCTGATTGCTGGGTCCATACAACGCTTACGAGGATTAAAAAACCTGTTATGTATTTAACCATTCTCATTCCCCTTTTGTCGATCTCTTCGTCTGTGTCTCCGATCAAAATCTTTTATTTTAAAATAAACCATTACGGCCAAGTAAGTAATTATGAGAGATAGAACAAACAACCATTTGCGACGTTGATCAAATTCAGCTAAAGCCATTGAAGCACCTTGGATTGCCTCATTGGAGGCCTTGAACCCATCTTCAACTGTTTCCAGCAATAGTTCCTTATTAAAGGCATGGATGCTAGTACGGGTTTGAATGAGTACTTTTTCAGATTCTTCCAGTGAAAAATAGAGGTCCGAGATTTCCATGCCTTTTTGTTCTGCTTGGTTCATCAAATCATCTGCTAAACTAATCTGATGTTTTAAGCTATCAATTGTATGGTAAAACAAATCGGCTAATTCTTTAGGATTTCCGGCACTCTTATGGCATTGTACACATACAGCGCCATGTTCCCAATTCAAATATTCATCTGATGGTTTTTTAACGCCGTGGTTGCCATGACAGGCTTCACATTGTCCAAATCCTTTTTTCAAGAAAATACTATTAAGATGACTTTGTTGAAAAAGCCTACTATTATTCACGTGGCACGTGCCGCAAATATCAGCTATATGCACTACATCCGGAGGTAAAGCGCCGTGATTCCCGTGACAATCATTGCATGCAGGAGCACTGATACTCTGCTTGTCCAATAGCGCTTTTCCATGTACGGACGTGCGATACTGGTAATATTGGTCGGTGGGAAGGTCAAACTCAGACATATATTCAACGTCATTATGACACTGAGCGCACGTGGAAGGAACATTTAAAGGATATACGGAAGAACGAGGGTCTTTCACCGGATATATTCCATGTACACCGTGGCAATCAGTGCATGTGGCTACCTTTTGATTTCCGTTGCGTAGATCTTTTCCATGCTGGCTGGTCCAATATTGGTCTACTTGATCCGTTTTTACTGTTGCTGAATATTGACGAATATATTGTGGATCTGAATGGCAGGACCCACACATTTCGGGTTGATCCCCACGAGCAATCTCACCTTTAAAAGTAGGATTGTCCCACATGGCCTCATCTTCATCGTCGTAAGCTTCTGGGTTTCCGCCATGACAATCGGCACAACTTAATCCTCTTAGTAAATGAACATCCTGAAAAACATTTTTTAAAATTTGCTCTTCATCAACTAGTTCTTCATCCAATAGCTTATGGCAGTCGATACAGGCATCCTGGGTATGAGGTGTATCGTTATAAGCGACAGTAGCAAAGATAAGAAAAAGTATACTTACACTTAAATGTTTCATACTAAGTACCCCCAGAGTGTCATCATTATCATGTAGATAATCAGAATAACGCCAGTAATGTTCCAGAAACGAGAGCGCTGACCTCTACGTGCTTTTCGATCAAGCAGAGGCACTAGGAACCAGAAAATTGCTCCGAAACTAAACATTAGCAAACCAAACAGCTCCCCTTCAATGAAGAAAATATGACCAGGAATCAGTTTCAAGGTTTGAAACATGAACATGAAATACCATTCCGGACGGATACCGGCGGGCGCTGAAGCCAATGGATCTGCTTTATTACCCAACTCCCAAGGGAAAAAAACCGCAAGCAATGCGATCAAATTGAGAACCATAAGCCATAAGAGAGCATCCCGCATGGCAAAATTGGGGAAAAAAGGCATGTAACGGCGATGCTTTTCCGGAACTCTCTCCAGTTCAGGGGGAATGCTCATGCCCTGTACTTGGACAAGGACAAGATGAATTCCCAATGTAATAGTAAAAAGTGCAGGAAACAGCGCGATATGAAAACCATAGAAACGCGTTAATGTCGCTCCGGTCACTTCATCTCCAGCACGCAATAACCTTAATAAAAAATCACCAATAAACGGGACTACCCCGGCAATATCAGATCCAATTTTTGTAGCAAAAAATGCTAATTCGTTCCAGGGCAATAAATAACCTGAAAAACCAAAAGCCATTCCCAGGATTAACAGTATCATCCCGGAAAACCATGTCATTTCTCTTGGTTTACGATATGCTTTGGCAAAAAAGACTGTGAACATATGTATAAAAGCAAAAAAGATAAACAAATTTGCCGACCATGCATGTACTTCTCTAATTAACCACCCAAAGGATACCTTACTTACGATGAATTTAACACTCTCAAAAGCTGTTGCTGCGCCCGGTTGATAATATAGCAATAATAATATCCCCGTCACTAACTGGACACCAAAGAGGAATAGAGAAACACCGCCTAAGTAATACCAGATAGTTCCGTAAAATACCGGTACTTTTTTCTTGAAAGCAAATTCAGTGACACCTTTAATATCAACCCGTTCATTAATCCAATTAAATATACCCATCAGGTTAACGCCTCCACTGTTACTATAACTTTATCGTCCTTTACCACGACAATATATTTAGTCAATGGCGTTGGAGGTGGCCCGGAAATATTCTTACCGGTCAAATCAAACAGACCGTTGTGGCAGGCGCACCAAATTTGTTCCGTATCCGCTTTATATTGAACAGTACAATCTAGATGAGTGCACGTGGCGCCCAAGGCGCTAAACTTACCATTTCGCTGACGCGCTATGATGACTGGTTTTCGTCCGAAACGAATAATTTTAGAAGAACTTGGTGGAAATTCACTGATTGTTCCCGCTTCGACACTATTAACATATAGAACGGCAGCTTTAGGCGGAACCAGAAATTTTGCGATCGGATATAACATACTGCTTATCCACATGAAAAGACCCGTCCCCAACATTATATCAATGAATTTTCGGCGGCTTGTTTCTGGTCCTTTGGTTATCTTATTCATATTTTTCCCTATCGATTAATATGCTTTAGTTTTTTGCTACACCATCAATTACAATCCACTGTTCCAGTACTTCATAATCCTTAAAATCATTTAAGTACATGTACATACTTCCATCGGATCTTGTTTTTCTTAATAATTTTGAAGAAGAGTTCCCCGTGACAATTATATCAGATGAAACATCATTACCAGTTCGCTGCTCAATTTCGTCATAAGACGATAAATTTAAATCCAATATTGTTTCTGATCCTCCATGACAACGAACGCAACTTTGGTCTAGTATTGTTTTAATGTGTGCGTCATACGTCACTTTTTCCGGTAATGGCTCTTGAAAAGATTTATCTATCTCAGAACAACCAAAAAACATGACTGAAATTATGAAATAAATTGATGAGTATGTTATCTTCATATTAGTTATGGCAATACCCGCAAAAACCACTTCCTTTGCTCTCAGGTGTATGACAAACAAAACACATAGAAATCGGTTCAGTGCACCAATCGCCCTGAATATTTTTCATAAATCCAGTTGCATGGGTTTTCGGATCTGTATTCTGAATACCATCAGAATCAATGTGACATTTCACGCAAGTTGGATCAGCGCCTTCCACATCATGGCATGACTGACAAAGCTCAATATCTTTCCGAGCCATTTCTGCATGAACGCCACCGGTAATATCATTGGCAAAATCCACATTGCCATAAATTACAGCTCCCCAATCCAATCCACCGTGGAAATTGGGTTTATTTAAAATCCTATCTTCTTCATTTTGATGACAAGCAGTACAAAATTCCGGCGCTTCATGACACACACTGCAATCTTTTGCTTTTGTACTTGCATCCAGCCCATGGGAGTAAACATAGTCTAAGGCATGATTGCTGTTTAATAACATCTTATTAACGATTGCCCCGGGACGATAACCTGGTACCGGATTCATTTTAGGTAATTCATCAAACCCAAGCGTTGCTCCGCTATGGCAATTATCACAAGCATTCTGGGAATGGCATATTTGACAATCAGAAACATTGGATAAGGCAGCTAAGTCATGATCTGTGAGCCAAGCTTCCGAATGATCTTTAGGACGTAAATTTGCAACATTTTCATGGCATGATGAGCAGTATTCTGGCGCGTGTTTCTCTACATGACATGACATACAATCATCCATCACCGGGATGGGAGGAAAATTATCAACACCAGCCATATCTCCATGACATTCATTACATTCAATCTTTTGATCTACCCAGTGAGTTTTATGTGGAAATTTGAAATTCCGGACAACAGTCGGAAAAGTTTCATACGGTTTTGATCCTAAATGACAATTTTCACATTCTCCATCTTCTTTCCAAACTTCATGACATTTTAAACATCTTTTTTCAGTCGGTAAGATAATATCATCCGAGCTCATACTTGATTTAAGTAGCTTCGGGTTGTGACATTTCGTACAATTTATTTCTAAATCAGCAACATGTAAATCATGGCTGAATTCAATAACAACTGGCGTTTCTGTGGCTACACCTATTGAAGTCCCAGACAGAATCAACAAACTATAAATACAATAATTGAAAATTTTCACAGCCGGTATTTCATCCCTAATTGAAAACGGGTGCCATTGGTATAATATCTATTTTTTAACACATGAATCTCAGAATTGATTTCAAATTTATTCCATAGCGGATAAGAGGATGAAATAGTAAATGTAGATAAATCACTCCAATCCCCTTCGATCAAACGATATTTCCCAAGAGAAATACGGCCTGAAAGATTAAGTTTCCCAATGGATCTACGTGCGCCGATTACCGCACGGTTTGAACTCCCTCCATAGCCATCCTGATGTGCAAGTTCTAACTGGTATGCTTGAAATCCAGCTCCAAATGATATCATGGAAGATTGATCGTCATTAAAAAGGACTTGCCGTATATGGAACCATCCCGATATTTGTTTCATCAATGATAACCGACCTCTAAACGATACTTCTTGCGAGGAAAATGTATCGAAAACAGAAAATATTGAATTATCCGGTATTCGGGGTTCACGCAAATTATATTCAAAAACAAGGTTTTGTAACCGCTGGTTTCTTTTACCTAAATAGCTTGTTTGAAGCGTGAGATCCTCCAATCCAAAACTGCGAACCTGATGTCTGCTTCGTATGTAATATGTAATATTTCCTCTGTTCAACCGACTTTGAAATCCAATCCTTTGTTTGATTGAAGGAGGCACTTCTATATCTTTATTGCCTGAAGTATAGACAGGTCGTGAATGTGCTTTATCAGAATAACCAAATCGCAAATCAAATGTCTTTGATTTTTTCCATAAAATTTCCCCACCATAAAAATGGTTTTCAATTGGATCATCCGTCATTCCTGTCGCAGGGACATAGGATCCGACAAACCCTTTAAACTGAAACTGACGATATGAATAATTGGTTGAAAGCCCATCCAATCGTCCTGCATCCGAAACGGAATATTGAAATTGACGGCCAATATTCACTTTTAGCTTTTGCTTAAACCATGAAGTTGAATAGTTAAAATTGTAAATCTGGAATACAGATTCATTATCGAAGGAATTTACAGGGTCTGTATAAAAAACACCGGACACATTAAACCGGCTATTTTTCTTTAATAGGTCCCTTCCCTGTAGCCAAACAGATTGATATAACCGAGTGTGGATTAGAGTACTATCTTCTTGGTTTTGGCGAGAAAATGTATATGTGTTTGTTGAAAAATAACCCTGAAACTTGCTTCCAAAGGCAAGGTTGGTGAGCAGGAATAAAAATAAAAGTGATTTAAAATTGAACTGTTTAATCACTTATTCTTGCTTTCCTCAACCCAACAAATACGTACGTCAATATACCAGCCAACATTCCAAATAAAGGTAGTATAATAAGCGATATGGCTAAGGTAGCATTTTGGGCATCATGTAAATATCTGGATAAGGAAATGAGATTAATAATCCAAAAATTAACACCGACAAATAGTAGCCATATGATGGAAATACTAAGAACTTGAAGAAATAAAATATAGAATGGTGTTACTTTTTTCTTTGTTTCCATTATGTCACCTCCTCTTCAGAAGTACTCATGTCGGGTAAGTAGGAATCTAACCTCTTTTTTGCTTCATCCAATCCTTCCTCGCGACCTTCTTTTATTTCCCAGATAGAAATGATGGGGAATACTTTTGCAAATATCAAGAAAAGTAAACAGAACACAGCTATTCCACCTGCAAAAAGCGACCATTCGGTCATAGAGGGAATATAGGGTTCACTGATGATTGGCAAACGAGGGCTGGATAGTGAAGGTACAATAATTGTTAGCCGTTCAAGCCACATTCCGATGATTACAGCAATAGAAGCAAAAAGAATACCGGGTATGGTCTTTAATTTTTTAAATGATAAAATCACAACAGGGATTAAAAAGTTACACACGACCATTGTCCAAAAATAGGGTGCATAAGGTCCCGTAAGTTTGTAATAAATAACATTCATTTCCTTGGGTTCATTCCCATAGATGCCGGTTAGAAATTCACTGAACGTGAAATAGGTCCAAAACAGGGAAAAAACTAACAGAAGAATTCCCATATATTGGAAATGAATTTCCTTTAAATAATTTTCCAAATGAAATAATTTTCGAAATGCAATCATAACCACCAGCAATGTTGCAGTTCCGGAAAAAATAGCACCGGTAACAAAATAAGGTCCAAATATCGTACTGTGCCATCCAGATTGGAGCGTCATTGAAAATATGTAGGAAATAACAGTATGAACACTGACAGCGATGGGTATAACAGCTACCATTAAAATCGTAATTGCTCTTTCCAAAACGTGTTTTTGCCGTTCGGTTCCTTGATATCCCCAGCTTAAGAATGAGTAAAGCCATTTTAATTTTGTATTCGTTCTATCCCGGAGTAGAGCAATATCAGGAATCATGGGGACATAAAGATAAACAGTACTGGCTGTGAAGTAGAGACCGATTGCTGTCACATCCCATAATAAAGGAGATTGCAGCCTACCATATAAAAACACATTCAAAACACGATCCGGGCGCCCCAAATCAAGGATAGGATGTATACCACCAATCATCAAAACAATCGCTGTGATAACCTCTGCCATACGCGTAATGGGACGACGCCATTCAGCTTGGGAAAGACGTAATATTGCCGAAATAAGTGTGCCAGCGTGGCTGATCCCAATGAAAAAGACAAAATTGATAATATAAAAACCCCATGTAACCGTATTATTCAGACCGGTTACTTCCAGGCCATACACGAGCTGCCGGACATACATAACTACAGCCCATAAAATGACCACACTAAAAAATCCGATCATCCAGTAAAATCTGCGGTCACTCTCGAGAATGGGACGGTAGAGTGTGTAATCCGGATCGTTACGCAGGTTTTCCATTATTTATCTTCCTTCTTAAGATAGTAGACCTTGGGTTCAGTTCCTAACTCTTCCTCCAGTCGAAAAGCTCGATTAGAGTGCATGAGATGAGTAACGTGATGGTCCGGATTTTCAAGATCACCAAAGGTGATGGCGTCTGTCGGACATGATTCGGAACAGGCAGGTTGATAATCTTCTTCCCGAAGATCTCTTTCCTCGAATCGAGCAGTATCTTTTGCATAAGCTAATCGATGATGACAGAAACTGCATTTTTCAACCACACCGTTCATTCTCCGCGTGACATTGGGGTTAATGGTGTGCTCATATGCTTCAGGGAAGTTCGGTTTGCTATAGTTAAACGTTTTTGCAGAGTATGGACATGCCGTCATACAAAAACGACACCCAATACATCGGTGATAAACCTGACCCACTAAGCCATCCTCGTTTAAAAAAGTGGCATTTACAGGACATACTTTTGTGCAAGGTGGATTATCACATTGGAAACAAGGCCTGGGGATATGTGTTATATTGATATTAGGATATTCCCCTTCATATTCAGTTATAATCTGCATCCAATCCATGGCACGACCCGCTTGCGCCGCTTTATCGCCTACATTGGGAATATTATTTTCCGTCCGACAGGAATTTACACAAGATCCGCATCCTGTGCATTTATTCAAGTCAATAACCATTCCCCATTTAGCCATTATTCGCTCCCTATAGCAACGTGATTTTAACAGGTGTTCCGGATAATATTGTATTCCCGGTGGAAATTTCTGGTTGGGATACCATTAATTCCCGTGGGTTCGATCCTTTATTTGAAGTAAATCGACCCACATTTTCCCGACCTAATCCTAGGGGAACATATACAGCGCCGGGATGAATAATTGGGCGAACTCTGGCTCGAACCTGTATCATACCCACAGGAGAGTCTATTTGAATAATCATTCCATCTTCAACATGATATTTATGAGCTGTTTCAGGATTGATTTCTACCCAATTTTCCCAGAATATCTCCCGAAGACTACCCATCGTCTCAATTAATGTTGGCGAGTAAATCGTCCGTCCATAAGGATTTGTAATTGGATAACCTGAAATCAACGTTAGTGGAAATCCCGGTATTTCAGACGTGTTATACACTGCATGACTTTTTGGATACAATTTCATGGCCAAAAGGTCTTTAAGGAATTGAGATTCATTAGATTTCTGAATCTGAAAAGAATTAACTATCATTTTTAAGAAAGTGAATTTTCCGTGAGGATTTCTAATAACTTCCTTTAGACTATTTTGGACACCATATGATGGGTCCCACCATCCACCGGCTTTTAGCAACCCTTTCATGAACTTCTTTTCAGAATCAGTGATCTTCAAGATTGAATGATTGCTGTATAAATCTTTCCATTCCTTCTTCGATTGAGATGAATATAATTGCCCTTGTTTTGATTGATAGATTTTATGCAGTCTTTTTTTCACAAATGATTTTGAATCATCTCCATTTAAATACGAATTATCTATTTTTTCAATCCCATCTGAAAATGATTTTAGGATTGAATAACTGCTTTTTGTGTTATACATGTGATCTATCACAGGCCGTTGAAGTACTGCTGTTTTTGCGATTACACCAGGAATATCTTCCACCAAATCCCAATTTTCAAAATCTGAGTGCGCAGGAAGAATCACATCAGCCATTTGACTGGTTTCATTGGGTAGGTCCCCAATGAAAATGACGCGAGGAATATGTTTTAATAATGTTTTCCATTTACGTGTGTTTTCACCATAATAGACTGGATTGGCTTTATTAATTATTAATAATTCAATATCATAAGGCGAATATCCCTCCACTCTTTTTGCAAAAATATCCAAAGAAGGTTTCTCTAATGGATGATTTTTGTCTGTGAAGAAAAGGTTTTGAACATTCTGACCGGTATATTCTTGGGTATATAATTTTTCAATAATTTCTTTATCAGTGAAATACAATCCACCGGGGCGTTGGACACTACCAATTAGAAAATTAAGACAATGAATAGCCCACTCATGCAACTCCCCTCTTGGAGATTGTAACGCTTCCTGTCCGCACATGATGACAGGTGCTTTCCGGAGGTGAATTAATTCTGCTAACTCGACAATATTTGATTCCGAAACACCCGTTATTTCTTCTACTCGTTTTGGGTGAAATTCAGATCGAATTAAATTTTCAAAGCCAGTATGTTCCTTACCATTTTCATCTACCCAATCAGAGAAATCCGGCGTATTATTCCTAAAATAATTCAAATCAATGAAATGTTCATCAATGAGCACGTGAGCAATTCCTAAAGCGAGTGTTCCCCAAGTATCTGGAGTAATCGGTAACCATTTATGGGCGCTTGTTGCTGTTGTATTTGCCCTTGGTCCTACATAAATCAACTTATTACGAGTAATATTTTCTAAATCTTTAAATTGACTTAACACCTGATTAAAGTGAACCGGCGCACCTTCCTCCAGAAAATTTGATCCCAGACTAATGATACAATCAGAATTCAGTAAATCGTATTTCGGATCATTAAACATTCCTTGCGTGATGTAGGAGGAATTGGAATTATATCCAGCATGTTTTTCCTGGAAATAATTTGGAGTCCCAATCGAATTGGCAAAATTGCGCCATGCTTCTTGCATTAAAGAAGAATCATCCCCATTAATAATGGCGATTTTATAAGCTTGATTTCTCTCAACTAATTCATTGATGGAGTTCGAAACAGAGGGTAAAACCTCATCCCAGCTCGCAGCAGACAACTCTTTTCGCAAAAGTCCCGCCGGGCGGGCAAGTGGCTCAGTAAATCGATCTGGATGATAAAGTATTTCTAAATTGGCATAGGCTGCCGGACACGTACCACCTCTATTGATTGGGGATAATGGGTTCCCTTTTAAATTGATAGGAATACCATCAATTCTTTTTACTAATAGGCTGCAGCCACCGGGACATATCCTACAGGCTGTTGCACGCCACGATTCTTTCCCGGGTCCTGTTCGGAGTATGTCAATTGCCTTTTCAGACAATCCCAGCGATTGAGAAAAAAGTGCTGTACCAATGGCAGCACTTCCTGAGACTAAACCAGATATTTTTAAAAAATTTCTTCTACTGATTACTTTTTTTTCAGACATGACAAGTGAGACAATCGTTTGAAATTGATTTATTATCGTGGCATTTCATGCAGTTTTCCATCGAAATCGGAACCAACTGATGTGTAGGTGGTTTTAATAATTTTTCTACTTCGCCATGACATGTAGCACACGCTATTTTTCCAGACTTTACGTGTCGGCGGTGAGAGAAAAAAACATGATCCTCAAGCTTATATATTGGCTTCCAATGGATTTCTACATTGTTGTTAACCGCTTCCACGACTAAGGCTTCTGCAGAGCTTTCTCCTTGCATTTGTGTGTGACACGATTTACACAATTTAATTGATGGAAGAGATGCATGCATCTTTTTCTCGACACCCGTGTGACAATCAATACAATCTAATCCTGCTTCACTTACATGTATCTCATGATTATAGGCTACAGGCTGCTCTATTTTTTCCTGATTGCTGCATCCACTGACCAATAAACTCAAAAAGAAAAATGTAAACAGATTTTTACTTAAAAAAGTAAAATGTTTCATTTCAAATACTACCAATCTTCATCCTCGTCTTCATCAGAAGAACAAGTATAATCCGGATTTTTTTTATGCTTCATTTTTTCATAATAAGATTCATACGAAAACGTTTTGTACTTAGGACTTTCTTCATTGTGGCAGGTAAGGCAATCTTCCGGCTTTGGCAATATAAGTCCATTTACGATGGATAATTCACGGTCACACATGATATTTTCTTTTCGGTAAACTTCTCCCGGACCATGACAACTTTCACATTGAATACCTTCTTCTTTACTAAATTTTTTGCCAAACTCGGCTTTTGCATTATTGTAACCGGTTACATGGCATTTTAAACATTCCGGCGCTTCATTTGCCGGCAAACTAAGTCCCCACGACTGTGCGATTTCTGCAGATTCATCCGTTAATAAAGTTTCATACGCTTTGGCATGCTTGGAGTGCTCCCAAACAGTATATTGATTACCCATGTCATCAGTTTCATGACAGATTTTACACCGCTGAACACCAGCATAAATATTTGTTTTATCCGCATCATTTTCACCAAAAAGCATGGTAAACAAAACACTGATGATTATGAACGATATATTTTTCATAGAGTTCTCCTTAACGCTTTATTTAATGGATGAATTTATTAAAAAAGATTATTGATCAGGGATGAAATTACCATCCCTGATCAATATTTTGACATTTAGAATTTAATAAGGAAAGGAGCTGATCCGCTATGATCACCACCTGAATTGTCAGTGACCGCAACTGTCATTTGGACACTGCTTCCAGCGCTGAATGCAACATCATCATCGTTGCCTGTATCCAAAGCTCTTGCAAGTTCAACTGTCCATTTGCCGCCAGAGTATGTTGCTTGAGTTTCGATATCTGCGAAACGGCTTCCGTCACGGTTGGCATTAAGAATGTATCCCGGAATAACGCCAGATGTAGCAGTTGTATCAAAAGGTGTGCAATAAGCATCTGCAGTTGACCCAACCGGTACGATGATGAAATTATCATCGGTAATGGGTCCACTATATAATGGAACTGTAGATCCATCGGCAAGTGTTTGTTTATTATCACTATAAGCGCTTACTGTTTTTGCGTCACTATTTCTTCCGGTACCGTCCCACCATTTATCATCTGTAGTACCAACTGGCCATGTTCTAGCTGCTTTGCTGTGCCAGACGTCTACATGGCCGCCACCGGTTGTCGACATGGCACCATCAGCAACATGACACATAGTCGCGCAATTTGCACCTTCACTGCCATTGTCACCGGCATCGAACATAAAGAAAAGCCTATCTTCATTACCGGATTTAGTCCAACCATCTGCTGCAGAGTAAGTCCATTGATTCTTAGCGACACTTTCTGTCCCATTAGGATCCATCCATTCTGCTAATATATAGAGAGTTGATGAAACCGTTACTGCTTTCAAGGTTAAATCGACCTCTCCGAATCCATTGGCATAATCAGCTGTTTGACCCAAAGTAAGTTCAAGTGCATCTGCTTCAGCCCACACTGCATCGCTTCCGCTACCATCTACATTTGGCGCGCTGGATACTGATGCAACGTTTAGATCGACGATTGGATCTGCATCATCTTTCGTGTCGTCACAGGACATAATTATTAGCCCTATCATTGACAAGAATATGATCAGGTTTTTTTTGTTTATCATTGTTTTCTCCGTTTATTGATATTGATTATTATTAAATATTTAGAAATACTGTATTTTAAATTACAACAAAAATGTATTCATGAAAATAAGATTGTATTATCCTTTAAAGAATTTTTTGTTGATAATTTAAGGCGCAAAGATACACAAATTCATGCTTATTAGTAGAAGGTTTTTTCGGAAAAAAAACATCGCCCGATGATCGACAGGTAAACATTATATTTGTGATATTACTAAAATTTTAACAGTATAAAAAGTAGTGACAGATTAAATAGGAATTTTTTTCGCTGCATGTAGTTTTTGAGAGAAACACACAATTTAAAAAATTTCAAAGATTATTGATTTACCTATAGATATTCATTAAGATAGGAAAAATTAATTGGGAGTTTGAAAGGATATTAGGATTAAATATTTAACATTAATAAGACATGCAAAATCGAGCTGGGCGTTTCCGGAATTAACTGATTTTGATCGACCTTTGAATAACCGTGGATTGAAAAATGCTCCTTTTATGGGCGTTGTTTTGCAAAAACAATCGATTTTATTTGATGCCGTTTTTAGCAGCAGTGCAAAAAGAGCTCAGGATACTGTCAAATTAATTTGCGAGAAAATCGGGTTTCCTTTAGATAATATAAAGTTCGAAGATGAACTATATGATTTTCATTCCGGGGGAGTTCATGAATATATCAAACAATTAGATGATTCATTACACGATATAGCACTGGTAGGACACAATCCAGTATTCCATCATTTGGTCACTTTCCTGACTGAAGAATCCATAGTAAAATTTCCCACTTGCGCCATAGCGCGGATAAGATTTGATGTAGATCAATGGAGACAGATTACAGGAGGAACAGGCCAGCTGGTCTATTATGATTGTCCTAAATTTCACTCAGATAAACAGAATGAATAAATGGGGTAATTTATAAGTAACGGAAAATGGACAACGAAGTAGTTTTAGACGTGGATAAGCCAGATTCTAATTTAGTAGAATTGGCAAGGTCAATAATTTTTAAACGTTTTTCTACTATGTGTTCTTATATTGATGGCATAATTGAAAACGTAGGAATTGAACCCATTCATCAATTTCGCGTTGCATCCCGCCGAATCAGGGCTGCACTGAACGTTTTTAGTGCTCTCTTCCCCCATGGGGAGATTGAAAAAATCATATCCGAAATCAAGAATATCATCACTTTAGCCGGTAAAGCTAGAGACTTGGATGTTCAAGTTCTTTTCTTAGAAAAATATATCCTTACAGTACCTACGCAAGACCGGCAAGGAGTATCACTGTTTCTAAAGGAAAGACTTGATTTACGGGAGCAATTGCAAACTGATGTTATTAATCAATTTGAATCGTTTAAAAATTCATCTGCACTTGATGATTTCCACACAATAATATCTGATCGCATAGCCTCAGATTTTTCCTATAACAATATTCCCGTGGATAAAACTTCATCTGATCTCATACTTCCTGTCCAAAGTTTAGGAGTAATACATAATGCTGTCTCTGATCGCATTCGGAAACTACGGATTATTAATGAACAGTTTTTAGAGACTATAGATTGTAAAACCATCCATAAAATGCGAATTGCACTTAAAAACCTGCGCTATACAATAGAGATACCGGCTGAATTCTTTAGTGATAAGTATAGTCAACATCTTGATAATATAAAACTTGTCCAGGATTATCTTGGAGAAATTCATGATGAAGATGTTCAAATCCAGGTTCTTCGAAAGCGAATCCGATCAGAATTTGAAACTTCTGATCAATTCCAATTAATCGAACGTGCCATTAAGGATGAATCGATCCAAGTAGACATGATTACATCATTTTACACTTCAGTTGCTCATCATGACTGCTGTGGAATGATTCGTCTACTAAGAGATTTAATAGATATCCGAAATAAGAATTACTACCTGTTTATCCAGTATTGGAAAAAGATGCTGGATGATAATTTTTTCCATTCCCTTCAGACAATTTTAGTCAACTAATCTTCTAAAATATATTAATCAAAATTATTATCCAATTGATGAATTGCGGCGTAAAAACAGTACATATTACGGATTGCTCGAAAAATAATGTTTTAATTTGATCTACAAGAATAATTTATTATACTTTTAACTACACCGATGTAAAATCGATTGTAAATCGAAGGTTAAAACTGAGGTAATTACTAATTTGAAAAATAATGAGAATAATTTTCAGTTTCTTACTGAAACTAATTTTAGGGTTATAACAAATCTGAATTCCCAACAACAAACCGTGATGTATAACCTGAAAATTACTTTTTCAATATGGTGATCCTACCTGAAAAATATATTCAAATGATGGAAAATTTGACATGGATGATATAGTAAAAAGAGCCTTAAGAAATATTAAGAGATCAGAAGAGTTGAAACCGTACCAGGCGGAACTGATAAAACTTCAGAAACATTTGGAAAGATACGGCAAGAAAATTATTATTTTATTTGACGGGCGTGACGCCTCCGGCAAAGGGGGTACGATTCGGCGGATCACTCATTATATGAATAAAAAACACTATCGCGTAATTGCTCTTGGAAGACCCAGTGAGGTTCAAAAAACAGAACTTCATATAAAACGATATGTTGAGCATTTTCCACACGCCGGCGAAATAGTCTTATTCGATCGAAGTTGGTATAACAGAGCGATGGTTGAACCTGTGTTAGGATTTTGTACTTCTAAACAATATAAAAAATTCTTAAAAAATGTTAATTCATACGAAGAAAATTTTTTAGATGACGGTAAAACAACATTGATCAAACTCTATTTTTCTGTTTCCAAATCAGAGCAAAAGAGGCGTTTTAAACGCAGAAAAAATGATCCTTTA
>CAZIFK010000019.1:0-34928 GCA_964538995.1 uncultured bacterium | reverse complement strand
CATTTTTGAGTAATGCTTTGGTAGGAATACAACCCCAGTTCAAACAAATTCCACCTAACTTATCTTTATCGATGATAGCCACTTTTTGACCAAGTTGCGCCGCTCGAATAGCTGCAACATATCCGCCTGGACCACCTCCAAGTATAGCAATATCGTAATTCGGCATTAAAATCTTTCCTTGCTAATAATGCTCAAAAACTCCGAGCGTGTTTCAGCTGATTTGCGGAACTGACCCAGCATTGCAGACGTTGTTGCAAAACTGTTTTGTTTTTCGACTCCTCTCATCTGCATACATAGGTGTCTTCCTTCCATTACTACGCCAACACCTACTGGGTCTAATAATTCTTCAATTGTTTTTGCTATCTGGCCGGTCAAACGTTCCTGAATTTGGAGTCGGCGGGAAAAAACATCCACAATCCGAGGAATTTTTGAGAGTCCAATAATCTTTTTATTTGGTAAATACCCGACATGACAACGTCCAAAAAAAGGAATCATATGATGTTCACACATGCTGAAAAATTCGATATCCCGAACCACAACCAGCTCGCTGCAGTCTTCTTCGAAGATAGCTTCATTGACAATCTCGTCTATATTGGCGCTGTACCCCTGAGAGAAAAATTCCCACGCCCTTGCGACACGATCAGGCGTTTTAATTAATCCTTCACGTGTGGGTTCTTCACCAATTTCTTCGATTAATTGTCTCGTTAATTTCTTAATATTTTCGATCATTAAATTGCCTCCTCAGCAAAGGGGCGATGGCCCCAAATTTCTTCATCCGGATCGTCATGCACTTTTCCTTTTAATGCCCATACACCTAAATAAAACAATGGTGTGTCAGCCAGTGCAAATAAAACCTTGAACAGAAACCCATTCATTAGCAATGTGCTAAATCTAGACCACTCTATTGCACCCGTAGCACATAGTAACAAAAGAACAGCTGATGTATCCACCAATTGAGATACGACTGTGGAACCGTTGTTTCTAAGCCAGAGGTGTTTGCCTTTCGTCAATCGCTTCCAGAAATGAAAAACTCTAATATCAATGAACTGAGCAATCAAGTAAGCAATCATGGAAGCAAAAACAGCCGGGCCAAATAAACCAAACACTTCATGAAAGGTGTCACCACTTACGGGAGACCAATCTGTTTGGGGCATGGCATCGGCCAGCAATACTACGCCTAAAACAAATACACTCGCGACTAAACCACTAATAACTACTTGATCAGCTTTTTTCTTGCCGTACAGTTCAGAGATCAAATCTGTGCATAAAAAGGTTACAGGATAAGGAAGAATCCCAACAGATAATTCGAAAGTATACCATCCAAATGGGGACCATGTAAAAAATTTCTGGAAAAGGAGGTTGGCGCTTATTAGCGAAGCTATAAAAATACCAGCTAGTATCAAATATAATCGGTTTTTAAATTCCATTAACAACAGTCCTGGCCGTAATAGTCTGTTTTTATAGTCGGCGTTTCAATTAATCGTATACGATGCAGTTTTGCATCTTTAAGTTTAGGTTCAATTATTCCCCATATAAATAAAACCATATTTTCAGATGATGGTTGTTTATCTGCGAACCAGGGTATATCCTTTTCAATTTGGGAATGATCCATTACGTTTATTACGTTTTCCTTTACTATTTTTTTTAATTGACCCAAATCAACAATAAATCCTGTTTCAGGGGTCACTTCACCTTTAACAGTTATTTCTAAAGTGTAATTGTGGCCATGGACTTTGGCATCAGCGCCAAAAACCTGATCATTTTTTTCTTCAGACCAGTTTTCATGCCCATATTGGTGAGCGGCACAAAAATGGAATGATTTTGTTAAAAACTGCATATTATTTATTTGTAGGTTACAATTATTATTAAGTATATAATTTAATCATGATCATAAAGTCAGCAAAATGTTTCCATAACGAAAAATATATTAATTACACTATGCTGGAAGGGCATAAATCTAACAGACTACAAATATTACATTGAGGTCTTCGTGCAATGCAAACCGCTCTACCGTGATCAATAATCAAGTGAGTTAATTTCACCCAGTCTTTTTCTTCAAATATATCCATTAGTTCAAATTCTATTTTTTTTGGATCTTTTGATACAGTTAGTCCAAGCAGATTCATAATCCTTACCATGTGCGTATCAATAACCATTGATGGTATTTGAAAAACTTCACCTAATACACAATTTGCTGTTTTTCTACCCACTCCCGGGAGCTTTAATAAATCCTCCATATTGTCAGGAACAGTTCCATGATATTCCTCAACAATCATTAAGTTGGCGCCTTGAATGCTTTTGGCTTTTTGATTGTGGTATCCACAGGAATGAATATCAACAGCTAATTCATTAACATCCGCAAAGGCGAATTCTGCAGGTGTTTTATATTTTTTGAATAATTCCGGTGTAACTTGATTTACACGATGATCGGTGCATTGAGCGGATAGAATAGTGGACACCAGTATTTCATGTGGATTGAAATATTTTAGTGAACATTTTGAATTTGGGTAAGATTTTTTTAACTGCGCTACAATTTCTGCAGCTCGTACAGCCTTATTGGCTTTGTTTTCTTTCATTAATTCGTAATAAATGTGGACAAGTTTTTAACCAGGGATGATTTTGGTAAAATGACATTGCAGCCTGCTATTCTGAATTTGTTATGCTTTTCTTTTAAGATATGCTTCATGTACCCGATCAATTGAATATCTACATTATCTGAAGCTAATTGATGTACGAAAAACTCATTCCCAGTTTCTTCATGATCCAAATCAATGATTAATAAGCTCGTTTTTTCAGGAACATCAGCGCTTTTTTCATAAAATTCAAATGTAGAATCCAGTTCTGTTAGTTTAGCGGAGACTTTTGTTCCTAATTCAAAATCTTTAATGAATAATCCTACATGCATAATCGAATCAATCCTGGAATTAAACCCCAATCAAATTTTCATTTTGTAAGTGAAAAAAACTCACCGAAAGTTGGGTCAACTCTTGGATAAACCTTCCATTTTTTTCCTGATTATTCACTGATGATCACTGATTCTTTTAATCTATAATGTTTACCGTTATATTGTACTTTAGCTGCTTGAAAGGCAGGGTCGTGTTCAAAAAATATGATCCATTCTTCTTCAACAATGTCAGGTAGAATTTTACGTTTTTCCTGAACAGTTTGTACTGGATGAATGTCATAAGCCATGACCCAAGGAAGAGGAATATGAGCAGCCATGGGAATCAGGTCAGCCATATAAATCAATTTTTGCGAAGAATCACCAAGGATAGGATGCATCATTCCAGTTGTGTGCCCGTATGTCAAATATTGCTCGATACTCGGGAGAAAGGATTCTTTTCCATCCACAAACTGAATCATACCATTTTCAGCTAAAACAGACCAATCATCGGCCATAAAACTGCCGGCATCTTTTTCACTTGGAGAATTTGCAAGTTCCCAATTTTCCTTCTGTATCCAATAGGTGGCATTTGAGAAAACAGGTTCAGTTTTTCCATTAACTACCTTCGTATTTCCACCAACATGATCAAAATGAAGATGAGTACAAAATACATCCGTTATATCATCCGGCGTGTATCCGTATCTAGTTAATGATTTTTCTAAATTGAGATTTTCCAATTCAATACGATAAATATCTTTGAATTTTTCCTGCCACTTTGTTCCATTTCCCGTATCAATAATTATCTTATGCTCGTCGCTAACCAGGAGCAACGATCTTGTAACCATGGAAATGCGATTATTATTATCGGCAGGAGCCTGTTTCTCCCATAATGGTTTTGGAATAATGCCAAACATGGCTCCGCCATCCAGAGCAAATTCGCTGGTTTCAATACTATATAATTCATATGGTCCGATTTTCATAATTTTCAGAGGATGAAGTTAATGCAGTTAATAATATGCTGAAATATGACTAAAGACTAATCTGTCTTTTCAGGAGATCTTAAACCAAGGTTTACGAATATACGAAATGAGATTCCTGTTAAGCGGGAATATTCGGTTGGGAGACCCGATCCTGGGTCTACATGGGGTGTATCTCCATATCGCCTATTCAAATTAGAGTCCTTCTTTACTGTATCATTCCAATTAAAATCAAACAGGTTTGTGATCGGCATCGAATTAAAATCATGATTATATCCGATTTCATATCCCCATTTTTCATTAGGCTGGCCACCTAATAAAATTCCTATTCTTGTACTAGTGCCATCCGTTATCCCTTTGGGAATATACATCATCCGCAACCCCCACCAAGAAATAGCTCCCGGTTTGTTTTCCTTGCTGGGTCGCTGCTTGAATTTATAATAGGTAAAATCGGAATTATAATTTGGATTCAAGCTCCAAGCTAAATTCAATACATCCCATTTATTCTTTTTTGAATATAAAATTCTACTATAATCAATTCCAGTTCCATAAATTGGTAAGCCAACGCGTAAGCCTATATCACTCTCATTGGATAAGCCATATCGATACCACAGATAAGGAAATACATTTTCTGCAGACCAGCTCCACCCATATTTTTTTTCACCCGTTTCCATTCGTGTTGTGCTCACGGTTGGGTGTGTCGCACAACCACCAAGAAATATGGCTATGAGAATGATCAATAACTTGTTAGTCATTAACCTCCTTCAGGCCTATCGAAACCTTCACGTTGGGGTAACGGAGGTAAATTCAGAACTTCATCACTCAATGTATAAGCAACTTGTTGAACAATATCAACCAACGAAACCACTCCAACTGATTTTTTATTATCATCGACTATGGGAACATGCCTAAAACCACTGAAAACCATTAAATTCAACGCATATGCGACAGCATCTTCCATCTTTAAATATTCAGGATTAATACTCATAAAAGTGCCTACAACTTCTTTATTAAAATCCAGACCTTTACCGGTGATCTTGAGCAGAATATCTCTTTCAGTCATTATACCAATTAGCTTGTTATTATCTTCAACTAGAAGACAGCCAAGTGATTTATCCTGTAAATTCATAATTGCTTCTTTGATGGATGTCCCACTGGAAACAACAATAGGTCGAGGTAGTTTCAGGCTAGACAAAGGGGTGTCTAAAGTTACACCCTCATTAATTTCGTGTGATTCCGATTGCTCCAACTCGTCCATACGGGCTAATTCATCATCAAATTGATCTTCCTGCATAAACTTACTTCCTTTAAATTATTTCAAATATATCATTTTTCGGCTCATTACAACAGGTAAATATTCGGCAGATTGAGCTTCTACTGTAAAAAAATACACACCACTGGAATGAAATTCGCCTGACCAGTTGAATGAATACGCACCATTTGTTAAAAACACTTCATCTAAAAATACATCTAATTTTCTTCCTCTGGCATCCGTCACAAATAAACTGACGACCGATGCTTCCAATAAATCAAATGTAATCTTTGTACTTGCATTAAACGGATTTGGATAATTCTGATATAATGCGAAAATATCAGGGATCATTTGTGTGACTTGGGTACTTTTTGTTATATCATTCGCTTCGCCAAATGACATGAAAGAAAGTTCGCTCCAACTGCCCCGGTCAGGTACTTTTCCTTCATGGTATGAACTATCAAGTTTTAATGGACGACTTTCTATGATTTCCCATTTATCATTTTCAAATTGGCATAAATGCAGCCAACCGGAATATACATTTTCAGGTAGGATTAAACTCGAATCAAAATAAGAAACATTAAATACCGGAGCCGTTTTCAATTCAAATAATAACGAATCATCAATAAAAACACCTAATTCCTTAAATCCTTCTGATTGACCTGCAATTTCAACACTTAATTTGTTATCGGAGGATTTAAAGCCAATTTCATTTATTTCATATTCATGATTCGGAATTGATCTTAATGTTTGAACAGTATAGGATTCATCATCAAAAATAAATTGATTATCGAGTGAAATGGTCATAGTTCCTTTTTCATAAATTACTGGAACGGATTGTATCAATCTATTATCCAGCCACAACTCAACATTATCCCAGGTTTTAGGAATGATGGCTGTTTTGGAATTTTCGAACAAATTCACCTCAACTGTTTCTTCTCCATTTTTCAATAGAATTGAAGAAGTAGTTTCAACAAATTGAATTATATGCACTTTCAAAGTATCTTCGTTTTTGATTAATCCATCGATTCTTATTTCCGGTAATGATTCCAGAAAAACTTGGTCTTCATAATAAATATCCTTACCAGAATCCAACTTTGCAGTTATTACTTTTAATAAATTGAGTTTTTCCATGTTCCACTCTGCCGGCGATAACAGCAAATTTTGCCTATATATAGGTTCCAGTTTTTGAAAAGAATCATCCATATATTTTTCAACGACCTCTATATCAAAATCATCAAACAAGAATTTTAATACCTTCAGATCTTCCAATGTGAATAAGTCAATAAAAGATGAGAATTCTACTTCTTCCGTTAGTAAGTACATTTGCAAAACTTGAATATTTTCAATTTCTATCGGAAACTGTTTAACGAAAAAATCATGAATCAACGCACTATTAAAAGAATAAATATCAACAATTTCATCTATGGAAAAAATTGTTTCAGGATATTCATTTGCGATTGATTCAATAATTCTCTCTTTTTCAGGAGAGTCAAATAGTCTGGCTAAAGCGGGTGTTTGAAAAGGGCTTGAATAGACTGTACCATCAAACATTTGAACCTCTATTCTGTAAAATAGAAGTTCTCCGGCTTGAACATTTTTATCTAAATACCGATCTGTAATCATTTCGTCAAGATCAATTATTTCAAAAAAAGACGTTAAATCATTACTACGAAATAATTGGATGGAAGAAATATCATTCTCTGGGGGGAGATCCCATATTAACAGGATGGATTCAGCCCCGCCATATGCTTCCAGATTAATGGAAACAGATTCCTCTTCTGCTGCAGAAACCAACAGAAGTGGGGACAAAATGCCCAAAGCCAAAATAAATATGAAGTTTTTACTCATGAGGAATTAGTCAGCGATACCTAATTTCTGAGATTATATTTCCACAGGCAAGTATAATCTTCAAGTTTATGATTTATTTAAGGTATGTAATCTTTTTATTATATACGTTATTTATCGTTTTTAATTGAAGAAAATAGACACCACTTGCAACATTGGACGCATTCCAATCAATTTTATATTCACCGGGATTTACAACACCATCAAACAGCGTTTCCACAAGCCGTCCGTTTATATCGTATATATGTAGTTGGGAGACATGTGACGTCTCTACGCTAAATCGGATGGTCGTTGTAGGGTTAAACGGATTTGGATATATATTTAGTATGGAAAAATCATATGGGACGAGTTCATCAGTTATGGAATTTGTTTCATAATCAATCGCAGCCATAACATCAATAATACCGTATCCATAATCATTATCAGGATTATCAGATTGATCAGCTGTCATCATCAAGGCTTCACGTACTTCCATGGGTGTCCAATCCGGATTGGCGCTTAAAATTACAGCTGCAGCTCCACTTACTAGTGGAGTCGCAAGTGAGGTTCCATTCGCAGGACGATATGAGTTTGAATTTGGATTGGTACACCAAGTACTGACGCCTCGAGCGCAGACTTCCGGTTTAATCCTACCGTCATATGTAGGGCCATGGGAGCTAAAATTGGCGATAATATCATCACTATTTACAGCACCAACTGCTATGACTGAATCCGCATCTGCCGGAGCAATAATGTAATAATACAGAGTTGTATCACAAGGATTTGGTGGTGGTTCGCCAATCCCCTCATTTCCGGCTGCAGTAACACAAACCATACCCAAATTGACAGCAATATCCACAGCGTTGGTGATCATTGCAGTATTGCCATCCATGTCACAATACGAATACCAATCCAGGTAACCCAGGGATGAAGAAGCCACATCAGCGCCATTCTGTTCACCCCATTCCAATGCTGCAATATAGTTATCCTCTTCTACTATAGACTCTGATGTAACATCTTCCGTTTTCGCTAATAAAAATTCTGAACCGTATGCCGGACCCACCAAATATCCAGGATCATAACCGGCTATTGCTGATAAGACCATCGTTCCATGGTCGTGTTGTCCCCATGCAATCTCAATATCGGTTTCGTTAGCTGTATTGCCATCATTGTTGATGAAATCCCATTCATCAATAATATTCACGGAATCAAACACCGCTAATTCTGTATTAAAACCTGTATCTAAAATCAAAATTCTTACGCCCTGACCATAATAGCCCGCTCCATGAGCTGTTTGGCAATTGATTTGTTCAATCTGTTCCCAGGCAAAGCCATAAAATGATGAGTCAGCTGAAAAGCTCTTGGGCGCATAGGAAGGTGTAAATAAATTTTCTTTCTTTCTTTTATAAATAGCAACCGGTTGGATTATTTTCACAAACGAAAGTTCTCTGATCTTATTCATTTGTTCTTCAGTGCCAGAAACAGATATGGCATTCAGCCATTTACTTTTACGATGGATTACAGCTCCAATCATTTTTACAGCAGTAATATATTCAGGAGAAACCGAAATATCGTACCAAGTATGTGTAGTACCTACTTTCGTTCTTCGAAGAATTGTTTTTTCATGCAGAATTATCTCTGCTTTTTTTGAAGAATTCTTATCTGTAAAAAATACCCAAACCTTACCAGCTGACAATACGTCCAATGACAATCCCATAATTATGAGTATAATAAATATGCGTTTACTCAAGTTTTGCTCCATTATTCAATAAACTACTATATATTACCATTAATTCATTGTTTTTTACAGTGTTTTACCACCTCCCCTAAACCCCCTCCTCATACGAGGAGGGGGTTTGTGGGGTGGTGATAATAATTGACATTATCCATTTCAAAATCTCTATTACATTTTCGGATGTTTATTTGTGATAGACCAATATCTTTATCGTATTAGGCGATTTTCAATAATGTGCTACTTAAGTATGTTTATTCTTCAATCTTGGAGTATAATATTCACCAGTACCAAGGCATCAATAATTGTTACTTGTCCATCGAAGTTTACATCACCCATCATTATCTGATAGGTATTTAATTCATCCTCACTAAAAATCAAATCAACAATTGCTAATACATCAAAAATGGTTTGCTGTTCATCTCCATCCATATCTCCCGGTAAAAAATTCGGATATCCAAGAATTCGAAAATCATCGAAATAAAACCCATCCTCATTTAAATATCCGTCTGATGTTAATATAAATCGAAAATATATTTGCGATTCTTCTGTGTAAGCGGACAAATCAACAAATTCCTCTACCCAATCGGATTGCCAGTCATACCCTTGTTCACCAGGATTTTGAGTTCCTTGACCAGCTCCGCTTTCCGTGTACAACCCTTCTAAAGATGTCCATTGACTTCCATCTGTAGATAATTGAAATCGGACAAAATCCCAATTGTTTTCGATATCCCATTTTGCAGTAAATCGTGCAAATGGATAGTCAACAGCCGTAAAACTGAATGGTGCATTAAGCATAATTGAACTAGAAATATTTGAGGTATAATTTCCTGCTGGACTATCCGTAATCGAATGGTTTCCTGTATTAGGATTCGATAATACAATACCCCAGGTTCCTGTCGTTGTCCAGTTCGAAAGATCAGTTTCCGCATCTTCAATGAAAAGTAAAGATGGAGATCCGGTAATTACAGTAAATGTGTCGACCCTAACAAAGCTGCTGTTATCTGATATTGAAATTATGAACCCAACTTCTGTCCCATCGGGGACTGTATCAGGAAGAATAAGAGTTCTCTCTATTTCCTTGGAACTCCGAGCGGGTAATCCACCTATATCATTATCAAACTGTATAAACGAACCGAGATTACCATAGGGTTGTAAATCAATGATAACATTTCCATCCGAATCCATCAATCCACGATTTTGAATTGTTATTGCTAAATGGATTGTATCACCTTGTACATTTGACGCATCCGCTTCATATAAAATATAATCAGCGCCACCCACCAAACCGAAAACCTGGTTTGCGTATAACTGATCCTGACATAAAGGAATCACCCTGTTTTCCGATGGCCAAAATCCATCTTGGAATGACCCAACTTCAGGAGTGTAGGAAATCAATCCGGCACTGCCATAAGTCCAATCCACAGCATCACCATTTACTCCATAGCCAATGGTTTCATTACCCGTACCAACTCCATAACCATTAAACTTTGTCATTTCCCAGCCAATTTCACGAAGAGTTGTTAAATCCGGCTCATCCGGAAGAGACCCATCTCCCCATGAATGAATCAGTACATTAGAATAGGAATGATAATGAAGTACATTAGAAAATTCATGAGCCAGGATAAAATCTTTTACTGCTTGTGTTTCCGGTTCTGAGAAAGCAGAATCACCCCTGAATGTTGCAGAACACGGATTCGGTGATGAACCAGAATTATCTGCTCCCCAATCATATCCATAGTTTCGATTTAAATCCACACCACGTTGAGTATTTGTACCACAACCTGTATCCAAACGATTTTTACGATGCATCCCACCTCCATTGGGTGCAATGGACTCATTATACACGTAGCCATCGGGGTTGATTACGGGGATAAACCACAATTCTCGTTCATCTACCAAGTATTGAGCTACTGAATCAACGTTGTAATTTTCACAAAGCCATTGAACAAAATAAAATTGGTTCATCATTCCCAAGGGTTCACGGGCATGGGTAAGACCGGTGTATAATATTTCCGGTTCTGATTCATTCTGGTCCGGATTATCAGATACTTTGAAGGCCCAAATCGTTCTGCCTTCGATGGATGTTCCTATGGAGTCCTTTACAGAAACAATTGCGGGATAAGAGGACGCTAAGGCAACCATTTTCTCCTCAATCTCACTATAGGTATAATTACCTAACATAGAGCCCAATTCGAAATCCCGTTTCACATCCGGGATATTCCGTTCTAGGAAATAACGGGTCATATCATCAATTAATACATCAAAGGTAAGTCCGGTTTGTTCCAGTAGCTCCAGTTGTTCACTGCTTGCAATAACATCGATAAAAACACCTTTCTTAATACGAACATGATCTAAAGGAATTCCAACATTGTGTAATATATCGAGAGTTGATTTGTCCGTCCCATATACTCTGAGTGTTTGATATATATCAAAAGGATGTACTTGGCTAACCAGCATTAGCAATAATGCTGTTAAAGAAAAAAACCGAATGAACAACGTATCAGGTATTGGATTTGAGCCAGGCATAAGTCACTGACTTAGGCCTGGTAATAGGAATACCCAAAGCTCGATTAATGACCATTTGAGCCACCATCCCCATAGCCCGGGACACACTGAACAACACTGTGTAGAATTCAAATTCCTTTAACCCGTAATAATACAAGAGTGAGCCTGAGGCAGCATCCACATTTGGCCAAGGATTTTTTGCTTTCCCTTGTTCTTGTAAAACTGGAGGAACAACATCAAATAGTAATTTCACAATATCAAAGACATCATCATCGTGAATATGGTTTTTTCCAAATTCCATAAATGCTGTAAAACGAGGGTCAGGACAACGCAATACAGCATGGCCATACCCTGGAATGACTTGTCCACTATTCAAACGGTCGTTGCTGAATTGAGTGAGTTCTTCCTTACTGGGGACAGCTTTGAAATGGTCAAGAACATCCAAAACAAATTGCAAACATGCTTGATTTGCCAGTCCATGCAAAGGTCCCGCTAAGCCATTCAATCCTGCAGAAACTGCGTAGTATGGATCTGACAATGCGGAAGCAACTGTATAAGCAGCAAACGCACTCACATTACCACCTTCATGATCACAATGGAGCATGAAGTATAACTGCATGAGTTTTTTAAAATTTCCCGTCGAGTCTTCAATGCCAATCATATGGACAAAATTTTCTGCCCAGTCTAATTCAGAATCATATTCAATCGGTTCACCTTTGTTGAAGTGGATTCGGTAAACACCAGCTGCCAATCCGGGCAACTTAGCTAATAAATTTATTCCATCATCAAGGCAGTATTTCCAGTAATCTTCTTTTGGCATTCCTTCAGCATATTTCTTGCGGAAAATACTTTCCCGCTGCATGGAAAGAATCCCAGTATTAAACATCGCCATAGGATGCGAATCTTTCGGCATACTTTTTAAAACATCCCATACATATTCAGGAACATGGGCATGGTTTTTATACTCTTCTTGTAAATCCGCTACATCTGTTTCTGTGGGTAAATCTCCCGTCAATAAAAGAATAAACACTTCTTCCGGTAACAGATGTGTGATCTCCAACAGAGGGTGATCTCGAATGATTAGCCCCGTATCAGCTGAAACGGAGGAAGTATCACATACAAATGCTCTAATACCTCTCATTCCACCATAAGCTTGTGCTAATGTCACATCGCTGATTTTAGTATCACCACTGTTTTTTATCAGTTCAGTAGCTTCTTTTTTCCATTGTGGTATTTTTTCTTCAAGTTTCAGTTTTAATGATGACATAATAAATCCCCTTTAATTATTTATTCTCCAAAACATCGTGTGACCATCCCTGAATAAATCTTTGGGAAAAAAAATGTGGACTTCTGGGGCATGATCTCACCAGCTTCAGCGATGGAAAATATTTCTTCTAATGTTGGTGGTTTGACAAAACATGCTATATCATAGTTTGGTTCCATTTGTAATAACTCTAATGTTGATTTATTACCACGGATATATGACACATGTTTTAGATCTTCCTGATTGGATGTATCGATTTTAAATACATGATTTAGTACGAACGTATGTAATATATTTGTATCAAGTTCTCTCGAAGCTTTGCTAACGTTTGAAAACATGATATTTAGCTCTTCCCAATGTTTGAAATTTAACAACAAACCGGTGTCACTTTCCTTATGATAAACACCAAAAGTTCCTTTTTTTGATAACCCATTTTCCATGGCTGATACTACTCCATCCGGCCCAGCTAGTTTTTCTATTTTAAAGTTTTCCTTAAGACCGGAAATAATGCCGTCGATATTCAGATTAATTCCTTTTAGTAAACGATGGGTAGGTAATACGATCATTCCCGGGTCATTGCTATTAACCAAGGTAACCATCACTTTATCTGTTCCAATAATTTCAGGATGGGCGTGCATAAACCTGAGAGCAGTTTTATAACGATGATGCCCATCTTTGATTACTACATTTTTACCACTTATTACATTTTTAAATCTATTGATTTGTTCACGATCTGATACTTGCCAAACTTTGTAATGCACCTCATCCATAACGACATCAATGATTGGGTTTTCCTCTAATTCACCAAAAATCGCTTCTAACCCCAAGGTTTCATCTTTATAGCACATAAATATTTGCCCGGTATTTGCCAAAGTCGTTTCCATGAGTTTGTATCGGTCATTGATATATTTCTCAATCGTTTGTTCATGGGGTAATACAATTTTACCCAATTCAGTTAATTTTAACGCACATATGCAACCAATTCGCTGAATATTTTTATCTTTATATTTAAACTCTTGGGAAATAATGTAAATTGATTCTGTTTCATCTTGAACTAAGATTCCGCCAGACTTCCACTCCTCCAAATTTTTTGCAGCGTTAATATAGCGATCATCGCCCTCTTCACGATTCAGATTCAATCGTACAGCATTGTAAAGTGATGTATTATAATAATGGTTTTGTTCTTCCGGAGTAATTACATCGTAAGGCGGAACATACACTGATGATAGTTTCTCAATCCGGTTACTACTGTAGCGCCATCCTTTAAATGGAGAAATATTTGCCATATTATCCTTTGGATCCTTTCAAAATTAAGTGTTTAACTGTTTGTTTTACTCGATCAGCTTTTTGAGAATTTTATCTGAATGGGATGTATTACCCTCTTTAATTAGGGATCGAAAAATATCGATTAATGATCATGAAATGTTCTATTTAAAAAATCGATAATTAACTGAGCTCCACGTATTCCAGAAGGGGTATCTGTTACTTGAATTGAATCATTGAAATATTCTATCTGTGTTGAATGAAATTGTTTATGAGACCTAAACGCATCCTGAATTATATTATCTAATTGCGATATTTGATCTATAACGGGACCCAATTTCCAATGAATATAATGTGGATTATCTTTCCAGGAAATTTTATGATTATTTAGAAAAACACACGGACGCGGGTGAAGTAAATACTCAACGATTTGACTGCTAACATCGCCAATATATAAATTGGCTATTTTTGTATAGGTCATATCCATTGATGAATAACTTCCGAAGTCAATATGGATGTTTGGGATTTTTGCATATTTATTCAGTGATAATCTTGGGTCTGAACGACCCTTCAATTCAACATGTGGCGCAAAAATCAGATTATATTGTTCCGATAATGCAAAGTAATCAAGAATGTTCTCACCCCAATCGAACCATGATGTCAAGTGAGGTTCAAAGTGAGGATTATATAATACAATTGGTTTTTGATTATTGAATAAGTCTGACCTTGTTATAGTTTCTTTTTGTGTAACATCAAATTTGGGATACCCAAAATAAGCCCAATTTTCTCTATCCAAGAATCCCATATCATTCAACCTTCTAAATCTTTTCGGTCCACATAATAAAAAGAAATCAATTCGTTTAAGATGCTTAGAGAATTCGCGGTTACGGTCTCCTGCTCCGTGATAAGCTAATATGTATTTTGTGATATTATTTAGATTGTACTGTTTTAATCTCAAACTTAGAAAGTTTGTATCGACAATTACATCCATCGATTTGAATTGATTCGCATGCCTCTTAATCATTCGCCCAGGAGAAGGAATTCGACTATGTTTGAAACGACGATAATAATCATAAAATCTAGAAGGTAATAACTGGATGGAACATTGTTGACCTTTATACTGGGAACTGATTTTTTTTAAAAGATCGTAACTTTCTTTGGTAGTTGTAATGAATTTTATTTCTAACTCTGGATCTAATCTTGATAATTCGAATCCGATAGGGGCACTATGGTAGGCGTGGTAGGCGTGAAAAAAATAGGGGAAACCTATCTTGAACTTCATTGTTTATAACTATTTTTATTCGAGAAAAAAATCATTCAATGTTTTCAATTGATTTTTCTCATTCGTCTACGCCTTAAGCTATTATGGGCACTCCAAAGTTTTTTATGTTTAGCAATATTTAAATATGAATTGATTTTTATTCCTTTGCTACCGAGCCATAGACCCTTATCTGCTCGTCCTTCATAATGAAAAAATATCTGATTAGAAAAATTGACGAGTGGTGAGTGATAATACTCCCGGTTAGAGTCATGCAGAACGACTATTCCATTATCAGATACCCATTCGATTGTACGATTTAAACATGCGATTCTTGACCGTCCGTCAACGAGAATGAAATCGAAAGGTGCCTTATTTTGAGGGTAGTCAACATAATCTTTTAAATCACTATATGAGCCATCCATATATTTGTCAGTCCATGGATTATTATTTGGGGGAACAAGTATCGTCTTTACATTTGGATTAGTATTTATACCATTTATTTTTTCAGCCCATTCAGAATAATGCTCAATGGCAAGCCAATTTGATTCCGGTGGAAGAAATTTTGGAAAATATAGTGTACTATACCCTGAACCCCATTCCAAACAATGCTTTGGTTGTAAGTTTTGTAGTAACTCTTCAAGAATAAGAATTTCACGATTTTTCATGTGCGGTTTTATTCTTTTTAATTGTGATTTCAATCCAAATCGATAATCTTGAAAGTTTCTTAATTGCTCTTTGATGATTAATGTAAATAATGATGGCAATGTGTAATTCATTTCGTTTTTTCCTGTAAAGATATTACCAATTTTAGTGATTTGATTAAGTAATTAATGTGTTTATTAGATAAACTAAATTGCAAGTCTAAAACATAATTAATCAGAAGATCTTTCTGATAACAATACTTCAACAGTTTGTTTTACTCGATTAGATGCTTTACCATCCAACTTATAGAATATTTTATCCCGATCAATCTTTTGTGCGTTTTTCATTTCGATTGTTGGATATAAAGCCCGATCAATTCCAGCCTTCAATTCCATTGAATTATTAATGTGTACAAAAGAATCCTTTAAATATTCACGATTATCAAAGCCTAGAAGTGCTTCGCCATCGGAATGTTTTAAACTTTTCTGGTCAAGATTGTATATAATACCTGTCTTTCCTGTGGCTAAAAATTCAGTGATTGCACCGGAGGCTTCAGAAACCAATATATCTGCTGCAAATAATAATGGCAAAATGTTATAATCATCTTTAGGGATTATTTTTGCATGGGGATATTGATGAATTCGATCTTCAAAAATTGTATGTTGTCTGTGGGGTGCATATTTCCCCATCCAAGCATAATGGTGCAGTTTAATAATTAAATTATATTCCTTCGTTGCTTCAAAAATTTCATCTTTTAAATCATACAGACACGTTGGTTTATAGGTTGGAGCAAAAAGCACTACCGGTTTAGCCGGGTCGAGTCCCAATGAAATTAATATATCATTTCTATTATAAGTTCCGTCAATAAAATAAGGATCCATTTTAGGATAGCCGACTTTAAAAACTTCAGAATTCCCAATACTGCCAGACACATTTAATGCTAGTAAAGATTGTTCTCCTTCTGCAAAAATAATATATCGGTAATTATCATGTTTTTTTAATTCTCGATAAGTAACTGTTTTAGTAAACGTAATTCCATGGTATATCAGGCAAATTAAAGCATCACCATATTTTTTTTCATCCACCACATCTGGCACGAACACAATATCAAACTGTTCATTTTCATCACTAATACGATGACTTTCTTTTTCAAATTTTTGTAAATATTTTTGTGTCTGGTCTATATCAAATAATCCATAAGCCCGTTCAATCTCATGTGTTAATGAAAGAGCAACATCGTATTTTGGATCACTTTCAAATAGTTTCATTAACGGATCATAAGCCGCTTTATGATACAGGTAAAACATTTTGAACAATACTTTAATCTTACCCATGCTGTTTACTTTTGAGTCCTCGAAATGATTTTGCGAACCTGATATTTCCGAATAATGTTTCGCGGCTTTTGTTTTAACTCGTTCTGCAAGCCATTAGTAAGAATGTCTGTTATCACTTTCACTACTCGATTAGAGGAGTTTCCATCGAAATATGGATGAATATCCTGTAAACAACTCTCCCTATTGGTTACAAATTCCGTTGGGTGTTGAAGGCTGCGTTCAATTGCTGATGAAAGTTCGGATGGATTTTGGATATTGATTCCTTTGTCTTTACGTGCAATGGCTTGATAGGTGATTAAAGGCCGATCAAATGCAAAGAATTCATAAGCAACAGACGATGTGTCAGTAATCATAATATCAGAACCTGCCATGATCGGTAAAATATTTAATTCATCAATTACACTGAAATTCTCATTTTCTAATTGTTTATATTTTTCCTTAATCGTTTCATCCATCAATGAATGAAACTTGATAATCCAATTATATTGACCGGTTGATAAGTCTCCAATAGAATCCAGTAAATCCGGTGCAGAAGTATATTTGGGTGGAAAGGTTGGTGCATATAGTATTACAGGTAATTTTGAATTTAATTTATACTGATTTATCAATTGCTCTTTCTGATCTTCAAATCTCCATTCATTTTTATATACAGGATCGAGTTTGGGCCATCCCGTCTCCCGAACCAAAAAATGTTTTTTCTTCATTGCGATTTTCGAAAATTTCTCAGTCATCACAGGACCGGCTGTACAATATAAATCAAAGAAACCGGTTATATTATAGAAGCCTTTCACTTCCTCATCCAACCCATGAAACAGTTGAACTTTCAACCCAGACCAAAAATGAGGAACAATATTACCAGGAACGAGCACAACATCCGGGTGATAACTTAATACTTCTTTATTTGAATTTAATTGATCACCGGGACAAGAGTAATTTCTTGCAGAACTAGCTGAAAACCATTTTACTACTCCACAATTCGATTCAGTAATTATACGTTGAATCGGTTCGAGGATTGAGAACGAATACGGCTTAGTTACAAAAAATAAATACTTTAAATGAGCGTCGTTCATTTCCCATTATATAATTCATTCAATATCCCTAATACATCATCAGTCGTTAAATCTACTATATTATTATCCATCCGTCCCTTTGTAAACGATTCTGCAGCTAATCTTGGCAGTTGATCTTTGGGGATTCCCCATTTGTCCAATGTATATGGAATGACATCATGAGGTATGGATTTAATCGTCTGTTTTAATTCATCGTACGTCAATTCATTATTCTTACAAATTCTATCCAGTGGTTCCTTGATGAATTCACCATTAATTTCCAATAAGGGTAATAAACTGATTGAAGACGCAATTCCATGGGGAATTCCATAATGAATCGTCAGTGGATAACTCATTGAATGTGCTGCAGCTGTTGTGGTATTTGAAAATGCCAAGCCGGCAACTGTAGAAGCTTTTAAAAGATTATTTCGTATGTCTAAATTAGAAGGGTTTCCCTTCAACGCTTTACTATTCTCGAGAATTGAACAAATTGCTGATATGGCAAAATCAGTAGATGTATCATTAGCATTCTTGTTCCATATAGATTCAAAACTATGGCTTAATGCATCCATCACCGTTGTGATAGAAATATCCATTGGCAGAGACAGTGTTAAATTCCCATCCAATATTGTTATACTTGGATATAAATCCGGGTGAGAAATGGAGTATTTCTTTTTTTCTTTCATATTCCATATCGTTCCCCACATAGTAACTTCACTTGCGGTGCCATGGGTTGTAGGTAAAAATATGGATGGAATCGTCTGTGAATACTTTCCTTTATATGCTATTAATTCATAAATATCCGATTCCTCCAAGCATAGATGCGCCATGACAACTTTTGCTAAATCCATGACAGAGCCTCCACCCAAGGCAATAACACCATCAAATATATTCTTTTGACAAAATTCTACAGCATTTATGCAATCCTCAAAATTTGGATTGCTGCTAATATTACTAAAAATGGATTCCGGGTCAAATTTAGAATCAAGACCTAACCGTTTCCTATTCCCAGGTGATGTTAGAATGATCGGTGCTGTAATTTTTAGAGTTTCAATACGGGCGTTTAACTCATGCAGCCAATTTTCAGTTTTAATAATTTTTACAGGATTATAATAATTTGACATGGAAGAAAATAAAAAATTACTTATCTAAAAATTTCATGAAATTTTCTTTATTATCAATTGGCTTGACGGTTGGTCTGCCCAAATCTGCTCTAGAACCGGGTCGTATTTTTATTTCAAAAAACGATGGTCCTGCAGACGTCATAAATTCGGTGATGTTTGTTTTTAATTCAGCTGGTGTTTCTGCTTTAAACATTTTACAGGCTCCCACCGCCTTCACAATCGCTGACATATCTACATTCTTTGCGGCAGTATTTTGTCCGCCAACAGACTCATGTACTTCATTATTCATCAAAATATGACGGAAATTTTTCGGTCTCAAACTCGCAATGGTTGTCAGGCTGCCCAAATGCATCAACATTGCTCCATCTCCATCTATGCAAACCACTTCCCGATTGGGTTTGGATAAAGCAATACCTAAGGCAATGGATGAACAATGCCCCATGGACCCCACTGTTAGAAAATCCTGCTCATGCGATTGGCCTCTTTTTTCACGAATCTCAAAAATTTCCCTTGATGTTTTTCCTGTTGTGGAAACAATAATGGTATTATCATTAAGATTCTCTAAAATGATCTCTAACGCTTCTTCTCTATTCATACGATGATTATCAGATTTTTGGATTGCGTTATCGTATTTTTTAAATGTCCCCTTTTTAATTAACAAAACAGTGGGCCTACTTTCATTTTTTGCAGTTTTAACAGCATTTGATATTTTCGTTGCAAACTGATCATCATCTTTTGAAATTATTTCGTAGGGAATATCCAATGCATCCAGCAGTTCTAACTGAACTTTACCCTGCTTTATATGTTGTGGCTCATCCTTAACGCCGGGTTCGCCACGCCAGCCTATCATTACCAACATGGGGATAGAATACACATCTAGATCACAAAGCGATAAAAGGGGATTTACTGCATTACCCAAACCTGAATTTTGCATATACACCAACGGTAAGGATTTTAAAGATAGATAATGTCCAGTAGCCATGGCGACAGCATTACCTTCATTGGCTGTAATGATATGTTGGTCCCCAGAAACACTGTCGTCGATACAAAGGCAAAATTCTTTTAACAGTGAATCAGGGACACCTGCGAAAAATTCCACACCGTGGCCTGTTAATTCATTAAAAAAATCATTTGGTTTAATTGCCATCAATCGATCTCAGGAATCAGGGTAATGATTTCCTTAATAGACATACAGTATTCATCCGATGCCTCTTTGGCTCGGCTATTTCCAAGAATGGATTTCGCTGCATCTATCATTGCCGGGTATGCTGAACGCAGTAAATGGTTGGCATAAATAACGACATTTATACCTAAATCCTTTAATTCTGATTCAGTCATGTGGGCATAGGTTGATGGCACCACAACAAGAGGTACTTTCCTATCGAACCTTTGAAATTTTTCGCAGAATTCGATGATTTCTTTTCCGTCCTTTTCCTTGCTGTGAATCATAATTCCATCTGCTCCTGCCGAGATATACGCTTCTGCTCTTTTGAGGGCATCATCCATTCCATTTTTTAAAATCAGGCTTTCCACTCGAGCAATGATCATAAAGTCTGTTGTAACCTGAGACCGTTTTCCCTCATAAATTTTTTGGGAAAAATGTTCGATTGAATCCTGCTCTTGAGGAACCGTTGTACCAAAAAGTGAATTTCTCTTATCGCCGATTTTATCTTCAATAATAATAGCCGAAACACCCAACCTTTCCAGCGTTTTAACCCTGAATTTGAAATGTTCAATCCTTCCACCGGTATCACCATCAACGATAATGGGCTTTGTTGTGACTTCTAATATCTCTTCAATTGTAGAAAACCGGGAAGAAAAATCAACAAGTTCCGTATCGGGTTTTCCTTTTGCTGTTGAATCAGTGAGACTGCTTTCCCAAATACCATCAAATTCAATTTTATGTCCATCTTTTTCAATGCTGGTTTTTTCAACAATCAAGCCGGTTAAGCCATTATGGGCTTCCAAAATACGAACAATAGGTTTTACATTAATTAACCGTCGCAATGTTTTCATCCGTTTTCCAGGTGTGATACCCCGCGCTTTAACTGCGCTAATTAAATCCGTTGAAGAAATTCCTTCAGTATACTTTGGTTCCACAAGTTCCCCACCCCATTCAGATAATGCGTCAACTACTTGCTGACGAACTTCTCGTTGCACACCTGTTTTCCAATCATCACCATGAACAACATAATCCGGTTTAATTGTTTTTAAATTTGGAACATAGTCTAAAGTTGTTTGGGGAATAACCTGCTCTACACCTTTCAAATTTTCCACAATCAGTTTACGTTCATCAAAGGCAATTAGTGGTAGGCGTTTATAGCTGGCAATGGCTTCATCTGTCAGCAAACCTATAATCACTTTGCCTAGCTTGCGGCCTTCAGCAATAATATTCAAGTGGCCTTGGTGAATCAGATCAGCTGACATGCCTATATATACTTTTTTCGATTTATTATATTCTGTCATAATTGTTTTAGTCTAGTTAATTAAAATCCTTTTTCGGCAATGGATCCATCGTGCAATCCAGCATCGTAATTTTGCACTGGAATTTGCCAATCCCCATACCGTAGAGAAAGATATTCTTCTGCATAATTCGGAATATTAATTGTTCGTCCTTCCCACTCAATTGTATTTAACGTATCATAATATTTTCTATCTACATGCTTTAAAGCATTGCTATCCACCCAGCGATATTTATTTTTTACAGGATATACGCAAAATAAATCTACGTGAAAATTAATCTGTCTTATTTTTTCCCATGGAGTTTTCACTTTAATCACACGCATATCTCCGGGAATCCATGGAGATTGGGTTTTTCTTCTTTTAATCAAGTATTTAGGAAAAAATTCCAAACGTAGTTTCATGATTTCATCAGCAGATTCCGCCGGTATCCCAAGATCTGCATCGTAATCCCAGGAGATTAAATCACCATCACGCAGAATCCCCAGAAGTGTCCCTGCTTCCAGCCAATATTTGAACTTGTTTTTATTTAAAATATCAATTGTCCTCAATAGCATTTTTTTCATACGCAGATGATAATTACCTTTATGGAGCTGGATTTTTTCTATTGCATAAGGATCGATCACTTTTTTAAACGCAATATTATCTAATACAGAATCATTAATAATCGTACTATCATCAATGCTCGCAATCCATTTTAAATCAGGATTTTCCCAATTCTTGCCAAAACGAACGTACAGATATTCTTCAGTATGATGGGGAACTGGGAAAAAATGCCCTTGAAAATGAATGGTATCTAATTTATCGTAATACTTGCCATTGATTACTTTGCAGCTACGTTTATCAACCCAGCGATATTGGTTCTTCACTTTATATTTGGGTGTGATATAAATTTTGAAAGCTTTTTTCCTTTGCTTCCAGCGGTTTAATACAGCAAGGCAACAAGATTCATTTGTTATCCATTTGCGACCGGATCGATCAGGAATTAATTGAAAACGATAAACCAACCCTAATTCTTTTTCTAATGCCAATAATCTAGAAAAATATTCTCCCGGAATACTTAAGCGAACATTCCGGCCTTGAAGCAAGGCGTATCCCAACTTCTTCCCCATGAGTGCTAGCAATGTGACATTATCCAACCAAAAGGGGATATTGTTCTTTTTTAACAATCTTACTGTGTTTGAAAAAAGGTTAGTTTTTAGTTGGTGCGCAATATCCATTTGAAATTTAGGATTTCATTTCGAAAACATTAATTGAATTGAATTTTGTAAAGTTTGTTGTAAAGTCCATTTTTCTGAATGAGTTCTTCATGAGTGCCCATTTCTTTTATTTCACCTTTATCCATTACAATTATTTTGTCAGCATTTGTAACCGTCGACAGACGGTGGGCAATAACCAAGACAGTACGATCCGCCATAAGTGTTTCCAAAGCTTCCTGAACAAGCCGTTCCGATTCTGTGTCTAAAGCGGATGTCGCTTCATCAAGAATTAATATGGGTGGATTCTTCATGACGGCACGAGCGATTGCTAGTCGCTGCCGCTGTCCTCCTGACAGTTTGACGCCTTTTTCACCAATAATTGTATCAAATCCATCAGACATTTCTTCAATGAATTCTAGGGCATTAGCCGCTTTTGAGGCGGCGATAACCTGATCGTTTTCAATATTTTTCTGACCATAAGCGATATTTGCTTTGATAGAGTCATTAAATAGAATTGTCTCTTGTGTTACTATCCCCATTAATCGACGTAATGAGTTTATTGTTATACCCCGAATGTCCTTACCATCTATTTTAATAGAACCATCATTTATTTCAAAAAAGCGTGGAATCAAATCAGCGACGGTGGATTTACCTGCGCCGCTTGGTCCAACCAACGCAACTATAGATCCTTTCTCAATTTTGAATGAAATATCCTTGATAATGGGACCTTCGCCTTCATCGTATGTAAAACTCACATTTTTAAAAGAAATTGCATTATCGAATGAATTAATAGGCTCTGCATTTAATTCATCTATAATAGTTGGAAGTGTATCCAAAACTGAAAATATCCGTTTAGCAGATGCTGCTCCCATCTGTAATTCTACATTTACATTACCCAGTTTCCTCATTGGATCCATCATGGCAAACATTAGCAATATGAATCGAAGAAAATCTTCTGATGTCAATCCATTACCTCTTAAGACTTCTAAACCGCCGAACCAAAGCAGTAGAACCCCTATCGTCACTCCAAGTGTTTCTGTGATTGGTGGGGTTAGCAATCGAAGTTTTGCTCGGCGAAGGAGTAACTTATAATAACGATATGTCTCATGGAAGAAACGCTGAATTTCATATTGTTCCATTCCAAATGCCTTGACAACCCGAATTGAGGATAAAGTTTCAATAATGATATTGGTTATCCCAGCGATTTTAGCTGCTGTTCGTGTGGATTTACGGCGGATACTTTTTCCTATTGCTAGAATAGTAATCCCGGAGAGAGGAATGATAACAAGTGCCAAAAGGGCTAATTTCCAACTGATAATAAATAAAAGCACAGTAAAAGCCATTAAATTTATGGGTGCCACAAGCAATTGATGAAAACTGGTTCCGAAAGCACGACGGAGATTGGACACGTCATTGATAATAATGGATGTAAGTTCTCCCGATTTCTTCTGATGAAAATAAGAAAGCGAAAGTGAATTAATATGCTCATACAGCCGATTCCGTAAATCGGTAATCAAATGAAATTGAATCACTGTCATGGAAATATTTTTCAAATAGAGAAAAACGTTTTTAATTAGGAAAACACCCATTATGGTCAAGCAGAGTACTTTAAGAGTATCTTGGGCCGTGTTTCTTAAAATAAATCCGTTTGACCAGAATTTTAATTTTTCATTCAACGAAAGGACTTCCTGTCCAGTCAGCGTGGCCTGGTCGGAAATTAGCTGATCGAAATCCATCAAAATATTGTTGATCAAAGATGCCATCAGCCAGATGGATGCACTATTTAAAGCCACATAAACAAGCGCCGCCACGGTGGAAAGCAACAAATATGGCCAATGTTGCACAACCAATTTGAACATTCGTTTATACAGGGACTCTTTCATGAATGGTTTGCTTGGTGGTTCATTATACCGTGAATCTACAATTCTTTTAAATATTATTTAAAGGATCGTAATACGTAATTATTTAAAACGTAATTATGTAAAATCTGAAGTATAATCTTAATCCCCGACATTTGTCGGGATTTCGCTTTTCTCAACCTATTCAAATTTACGATATACCATTTTAAGATGAGGAATATTTGCTTCGTAAAAGATAGTTCCAACACCCATAAAATTAAATTTTTCATAAAAGGAAATAACTCGTTTTTGTGCATTTAAATAAATTTTGGATTCTTCACGCAATTCATCAAGTGCAAATTGTAGCAATGCCGACCCTATTCCTTCTTTTCTAAATGATTTCAAAACCGCGAAACGTTCCAGTTTCACTCCTTTGTCTGTAAAACTCCAACGCGCAGTTCCAAAGATTTCTCCATCTTTCATAGCAATAATATGGGTCGCAGAATCTTCATATTCATCAATCTCTTCTTCCCGAGACACATGTTGTTCCTTGATAAATACTTCTTTGCGTATGGCAAGGGCTGTGCTGTACTCTTCTTTTGTTTCAACATATTTTACTATTAGCATATATTTCCTAAACACTAATTTCGTAAAATATTATTATGCGTCATAAGAAAAAACAAATCATTGTTGTTGGAGACCGTGTGTTGATTCAACCGGATAAAGGTGAAAAGAAATCTGCTGCGGGGCTTTACCTCCCACCCAGTGTGGTCGAAAAACAAGAAATTCGCGGCGGTATTATCGTGGAAGTTGGGCCGGGTATTCCGGTAGGGAATCCCGAGGATGTTGGTGACGAACCGTGGAAAATTGAAACACATGGCGGAGTAAAATACATTCCGACCCAAGCCGAACTGGGAGATTATGCATTATTCCTTAACAAAGCGGCTATTGAGATTAAGGTCGAATCTGATTATTATCTGATTGTTTCCCAGTCAGCTATTCTGGTTTTGATACGGGATGATCTGAACAGTCTTACGGAGTGAAATGATTGAACAATATTTATTCATCGCCCGGACCTTCCCAGAAAATAGGATAAACTGATTCACCGAACACACCTACAGATTTATTATAGAATATCTTCAAGTCTCTAGCATCAAAAGGTGTTTTTGCCGTGTTACCCTTGTTTGTATTACCGAAATAATTTGCGCCATACTGCTCAATAGATTTCTGATTCCGTACCACACGAACCGGATGAACTCCGGCTTTCAACGCGGCAATAATATCCGAATCCGAATCACCGTAAAAGAGATCCAGTTCCAGTTCATTCATTTTTCTATGTTTAGAAGTGTATTTTATGCCATTAAGTGTGTCCTTTGGCATAAAAAATAAATTCATATCTTTTTGAACTTTATACCCTAAAACTTCTGTTAAATATTTTGCTAATTTTTCACCATTTTTACCTGGTCGGGCAGTGATGAAATAAACCTCATGTCCATTTGCCATGAAAAAATGAATGAGTTCAATAGTTGGTGTAATGGGAATAGAAAAATCCTTGTCATGGGCGTTGATCCATGCAAAATCAATTGGGAGTCCTTTTTCCTTAATATGATACTGGAACATGGGTTCTGAAAAAAGAACAGTATCATCTATATCAAACCCAACTTTCAAAATACCAGGTTGGGCAAAAAGACAGCTACTAATCAGTAAAATAATTAAACGAAACATAGAATATTAATTTACGAACTTTATTGAATCCGGAAACTATTACAATCTTGGATTGAATTCCCATATTGAAGAGTGAATGTGTAGTTGAATGATTGCCGCCCTGTCACAAATTAAATATTAAAAATAGGGGGCGGACAAAGTTGATTGCACGGGTATTATTGGTCCAAAGTAATACAAATTATAAGGATTGAGATTAAACAACACCTTAGCATTTAAACACTTGAACACTTAAAATTCCCGTTTCCCATTCAAGAATCCTGTAAACTTACTCATGACTCGAGCCGGTATATATCTTCATTTTCCTTTTTGTAAGATGAAGTGCATGTATTGCGATTTTTATTCTGTTGCAGACAGGGAAAATGAAATGTCTCGATTTGTTCATGCGATGGTAAAAGAAATAGAACTCTGTGAATTGGATACATTTCAATGGATGTTTGATACCATTTTCTTTGGCGGTGGTACTCCCAGCCTTTTGAAACCGGTTCAACTTGAAATGATTCTAAATGCTCTAAATAGAAAATTTGATCTTTCTGAAATAGATGAATTATCGTTGGAAGCTAACCCAGGTGAAGCACCTTTTAAGCGATTACAAGCTTTTAGGAAATTGGGCATCAACCGTCTTTCTATTGGAGTTCAATCGTTGGAACCTGATTTACTGAAATTCCTCACGCGCATACATACTGTTGAACAGGTTTTCAAAACATTCAAACAAGCGCGTACTGCAGGATTTGATAATATTAACTGTGATATGATCTTTAATATTCCCGGCCAAACAATGGATATCTGGCAGCGGGATTTAAAACGTATTGTAGAATTGGAACCCGAACATATTTCCGCTTACTCACTAACCGTTGAACAGGGGACAGTTTTAAATCAATTGGTTCAACAAAACAAAGTCACCATTCCAAATGATGATTATAGTGCTGAACTGTATACAAGGACCCAAGAATATTTATCATCTGCCGGATATACTCAATATGAAATATCCAACTGGTCTAAACCCGGAAACGATTGCCAACAAAATCTCCACTACTGGCAAATTGATCCGTATCTTGCTTTCGGTCCATCCGCCCATGGATTCGATGGAAAGAATCGTTATAACAATGTCCACAATTTGGATCAATACCTTCAATTCCTTGAATCAGGTAAATTGCCGATAGAAAACCATTATCCAGTTTCAGAAAAAGAAATGACAAACGACTTGATCGGATTTGGATTAAGAACAAACAGGGGAATTCAACTAGATCGTATTCAAAAAAATGATGCAATTAACATCCCGGAAAAATGGGCATCATATCTTAAAACTGAAAATGGAAGGCTAAAACTTTCTGAAGAAGGATTTATTTTTGCTGATGCGATTGCTGTTGATTTAATGATATAAACCTTTCGAAGGGTTAAAACCTTCGGAAGGTTCAGTATGTAAAATGCTTGATCTGTTCGCCTTCTTTTCCGATGTGACTCATGGCTTCAATTCCAATGTCTAGATGCAGATCCACATATTTTTGAGTGACATTTGAATCGGATTCTGATGTTTTAACTCCTTC
This sequence comes from uncultured bacterium, assembly GCA_964538995.1. GTDB lineage: Bacteria > Fidelibacterota > Marinisomatia > Marinisomatales > TCS55 > JADFRD01. Next base: position 7,045 of record CAZIFK010000019.1, on the reverse strand, counting down.
TGGTGTCATTGGAGTATCAGATACAAGTAACAAGGCTCCGCGTTCAATCCCATTGGCAAACCCAACTATAAACATGGTGGCCGTTTCCATATCAATTCCGATTACACGCACTTTCTGCAAATATTCTTTGAAGTCTTCATCGAATTCCCACACTCGGCGATTTGTTGTGTAAATGACTCCTGTACGATACTCCAAATCTTTTTCAAATAATTTTTCAGAAACATACTTATGAATCTTAAATGACGGTAGAGCAGGAACTTCCTTGGGGAAATAATCATTACTGGTTCCTTCTCCACGGATGGCAGCACTGGGTAAAATAAAATGACCAATTTCCGTGGAATGCTTCAGTCCACCGCACTTTCCAAGAAACAAAACCCCTTTTGGATTCACCGCTGTTAAAAGATCCATTATAGTAGCTGCATTAGCGCTGCCGATACCAAAATTGATAATGCTTAGTCCATCTTTATTTGTTGCTGATGTCATGGGGCCGCCCCTGCCATTTACGGACACATCGAATCGTTCGGCAAACTTATCAACGTAATTTTGAAAATTGGTTAGGAGGATCCATTCACCAAACTCATCTACCTGGGTTCCTGTATAACGTTTGATCCAGTTTTTTACAATATCTTCTTTTGATTTCAATCTTTTACCTCTAATGATATTGGACAATGATCAGAACCCATGACATCATCATGAATATCCGCATCCAGAACTTGTTCAGTAAATCCTTCATTTACAAAGAAATAATCAATGCGCCACCCAACGTTTCTTGACCTAGCCCCAAACCGATACGTCCACCATGAATATCGATCAGGCTCCGGATGATACATCCGAAACGTATCCGCCCACCCATTATCAACATAAGTATCCAGTCGCTCTCGTTCTATGGGCATGAACCCGCTGTTTTTGACATTATCTTTTGGTCGCGCCAGATCAATTTCATGATGGGCTGTATTCCAATCACCGGTTACAATCACATTGTGTCCTGATTCAACCTGATCATTTATAATTGGCAGCAGTTCATCATAAAAATCCAGCTTATACTGAAGACGGTCCTGATCACGCTGTCCGTTGGGAAAATATATATTATATAAAAGAAAATTGGGATGTTCGGTAAGTAGCACACGGCCTTCTTTGTCATAGCGGTCAATTCCAAGACCTTCCTGAACATATAGGGGTTCTTCCTTACAATAGGTTGCCACTCCACTGTAGCCTCGTCGTTCACCTGAATGCCAAAAGGTGTGATACCCATGATCTTCCAACAGCTCTTTTGGGAGCTGTTCGATATGGGCTTTTGTTTCCTGAATACATAAAATATCCGGATCGGCTTCTTCCAGCCAATCAAGGAAACCCTTTTTAAATACAGCTCGAACGCCGTTAATATTCCATGAAATCAATTTCATAAGAGGACAAGATTAAAACAATGTAACAACTATATGCAAAATGATTCATAATTTTGAATCGTGTTTGGTTAGGCAATTCTTCTATTTTATTATGGAACCGGAGAAAGTTAAAGAACTTATATTAATCGGTATCCCCGATGCCCATGTGGAAGTCATCGATACAACCGGAACAAAGGACCATTTCAGCGTTATAGTGATCAGTAATTCATTTGTAGGAAAATCCATGGTACAGCAGCATCAAATGGTTTACAAATCACTGGGCGATTATCTGACAAAAGAAATACATGCTCTACAGTTGAAAACAATGACAAACGGAAAATGGTAAAAATAAAATTATTTAAATGAGGCAATCATGAACTTAAAAGAACAAATTGTGAATGATATTAATACCAATCGCATCATGTTATTTATGAAGGGAACGCCGGCAATGCCCAGGTGTGGTTTTTCGAACGCCGTAGTACAAGTATTGAACCACTATGGAGTTGAATACAACTCAACTGACGTGTTGGCCGATCCGGAGATAAGAGTGAAACTCTCTGAATATTCTAATTGGCCAACAATTCCTCAATTATTTGTAAACGGTGAACTTATTGGCGGCGCTGATATCACAGTGGAATTGCACGAAAAAGGAGAACTTTTGGATATACTTGATTCTGCTAGTGAAAATACAGAATAATATTTTTGTTCTGACAACTAATTAAATATAAATTTGCGCCCCTGAAATTTCAAAAATATTGGCTCGTTCGTCTAGTGGTTAGGACTCCAGGTTTTCATCCTGGCAACAGGAGTTCGATTCTCCTACGGGCTACACACTTAAACCCCCTCAATTGAGGGGGTTTTTTATTTAGCGATTTTCCATGTTTAAAAAAAATTGAATAAAACTATTTGCTTCATAGTAAAAAACTACTTTATATTGGTTAGTGAACATTAACTAACATTGATAGGACAAGATTGTTTTGAAAGATTATACCGACAGACAAAACCAAATTATTCAGGAGTCAATCCAACTGATCGCCCAAAAAGGTATTCAGGGATTGACCATTAAAAATATCTCAAAGGCTATTGGTATAACCGAGCCGGCCATTTACCGTCATTTCGAAAATAAAAATGATATTATTCTGGGCATTATTTCTGTGTTAAAAGACACAACCGGAGAAGAATTAAATGCTGAAACAGGAAATAATAATACCATTGACCTGATTAAAAAGATGATTCAAGGTCACACAAACCGATTTATTAAGAACCCATCTCTCACGGCCATTGTTTTTTCTGAAGAAATTTTTAATAACAGCAGCATTCTCTTCACGCCCATTTGTGCCATGATGAAAATGAATCAAAATAAATTGATTTCTATGATAGAAAAAGGCCAAGGCGACGGTGACATTCGCGGTGATATCAACGCTACCCAGATTTCTCTTATGGTTATTGGCAGTTTTCGTTTTCTGGTGAGTAAATGGCATCTTATGGATTTTGACTTCAACCTAAAAGCTGAAGTGGATGAACTACTGAATTCCCTAGAAAAGGTCTTAACCCCCTAAAATTTTTTAAACATAAATGTTAGTGAATATTAACTAATAAAGGAAACACGATGCTTAACTACTTAGAAAAATTACTAAAACACCCCATCCTTGTCATGGTCGTATTTATTGCAATGACTGCTTTTTTCGTATTGGAATTGAAGGACAATACGCGGATGGAAACGGATTTGGATAAATACATGCCCCAGGACCATCCTGCCTTCATTTACAGTGATCAGGCAGAAGAATGGTTTGATATAAAGGACGGTATCATCATTGCTATTGAAAACACTGATGGGATTTACAATACGGGGACATTGACCAAAATAAAGCAACTCACTAAAGACCTGCAGAAGATGGACGAGATTGAAAAGCGGGATGTAACCTCCCTTTACACGGCGGATAATATCGTTGGTACCGAAGACGGTATGGATGTGAAAGCCTTTTATAAACGCGTCCCGAAAACGCAGGAAAAATTGGATGATCTAAAAGAAAAAGTGTATACCAATGAAATGGTTCATGGGCGACTTGTATCTGAAAATGAAACGGTATCCATCATTATTGCTCGTATCAATGATGATGTATTTTCCCAGGAATTCTATGACCGAATTCTGGCATTGGGTAAGTCCTATGAAGGACCGGAAAATGTGTATGTGGCCGGTCGACCCATCGTTGAAGGAACCATGGCTGTCCTCGGACCGGCTGATATGAAACGGATGGTTCCGGTGGTGATTGGTGTTATTATTTTTATTCTACTTATTCTGCTTCGTAGTGTGAAAAACACGATTCTCACCATGTTGGTGGTTTTGTTCAGCACGATTTGGACTTTTGGCTTGTTGGCTGTCATTGGTATTCCTATTTATGCTGTGTTTACGACGATTCCAGTGATGCTTATTGCTATTGGAGTTGCGGACGGTATTCATCTGTTCAGCCATGTGGATATTTATCTCGCTTCCAACCCAAAAGCAACCAAACTAGAAGCGACGCAGAATATGTTGAAAGAAATGTGGAAACCGGTAGTTATGACTTCAGTAACAACGGCGGTGGGCTTTATTTCCTTGCTGACGTCACAAGTTTATCCCATTAAATATTTTGGGCTTTTCACCGCTTTTGGTGTCTTGAGTGCCATGGTATTATCTCTTTTGCTTATTCCTGCAGGAATGATGTTATTCGGCCTTCCGAAAGTGCGGAATATCAAAGTCCATAGCACTGACGATAAACCGGCCGTTATTTTTGCTCACAGATTTGCATCAGGGCTCTTAAAATATAAATGGATGACGTTGGGTTTGACGGCAGTAATCATCGCTATTTCAATTTTTGGAACAAGCAAGGTCTGGATTAATTCTAGCTTCCTAGACAAGTTCGAGAAAAACAGTGATATTGTTTTAACAGACAAATTCATAAATAAAAACTTCGGTGGAACGTCCACATTGAATCTGGTGTTGGAATCCAGGGACAAGGATGCATTCAAAAACCCGGATTTATTAACGTTGGTGGATGCCATGCAAACTGATGTGGAATCCATTCAAATCGTGGGTAGTTCATTTGGGTTAACTGACTATGTACTGCGTATGAACAAGGTGATGCATGCGGACGATGAAGCGTATAATACCGTCCCTGAATCGTCGGATTTGATTGCACAATATCTGTTGCTTTACGAAATGTCGGGCGACCCGGACAATCTCTGGCAAGTGACTGACTACGATTATCAAAAACTTAATGTAACCTTTCAGCTGAAAAGTGATGATTCCAAAAGTATCAATCAGGCGTTGGAACACATTGAAACCTATCGGCAGAAATTTTCTGACCAAAATGTGGATATGAATTTTGCCGGTTCCGGCTACAAAGCACTAGTCTTTACTGATTTGATATTGAAGGGACAAATTACCAGTCTGCTCATGTCACTAGTTATAGTGGCGGTGTTGCTGAGTTTTATGTTTAAGAGCATCACTGCAGGGTTAACTGGCACCGTTCCCATTATCATTACGGCAACCATCAGTTTTGGCGTGATGGGGCTTATGGGTATTCCTTTAAGTACGACTACGGCTCTTATGTCTAGCATTTCTATTGGAATTGGGATTGACTATGCGGTGCATTTTATCGACCGATACAGAGAAAATTCCCGTATCACAGAAAATATGGAGTTGGGAATTCAACGCACCATGCACCATAGTGGTCGAGCTATTGTGTTCAACGCAGCTGTGGTGATAGCAGGATTTATGGTTATGCTTTTCTCTGTTTTTCCGCCGAACCGTGAATTGGGTTTTCTAGTCTCTCTAAATATGTTCACCAGTTTTTTGGGCACAATTACAGTAATGGTCTTAATCCTGGAGCATAAGAAACTTTTTTACAATCGCAGTAAATCGAAAGAAAATAACTCATAAATAATGGAGGTTATCATGAAATCAATACAAACAATTATCACAATCGGTTTTTTGACAGGGGCCATGTTTGCCCAGGGTTTAACCGGACTTGACGTGATTCAAAATGTCTATAACCGCTCCACGGGAGATGATATGACGGGGAATCTGACCATGACCATCGAAAATTCTCGCGGAAATCAGCGCGTCAGAAAAATCAAACAGTACCTTAAGGATTTTGGCGACAGCGAAAAGAAAATCATGTTTTTCATTTCACCTGCCGATGTCAAGAATACATCGTTTATGACCTGGAGTTATGACGATGCATCCAAAAATGACGACCAGTGGATTTATCTGCCGGCGCTCAAAAAGGTGAAGCGGATTTCCAGCGACAGCAAAGGCGACTACTTCATGGGTTCAGATTTTACTTATGATGACTTGGGCGACCGCCATCCCATGGACGATACCCATCGCATTTTGCGTGATGAAATTGTGGATGAAAAACAAACAATTGTGGTTGAAAGCATTCCCAAAGATGAAGACTATATGTATTCCCGAACGGTGACTTGGGTGGAGAAGGATTCTTGGATTGGAGTGAAGAAGGAATTTTATGACGAAGATGAAGAACTGTTGAAAATCCTGACCGTTAACGAGCAGAAACACATTAAAGATGTTATCATTTTGACGAATGTAAAAATGACCAATGTCCAAAAAAATCAATTCACTATTATGGCATTTTCCGATGTAGAAATAAACAAGGGCATTCCGAACAACAAATTTACTGAACGGATGATGAAACGGGGGTTATGATGAAACACTTCATAATAAAATCCATTTTTTTACTGGTAATTGGGGTAACCATTCAAGCCCAAAGCTTGGACATTAACGGATATGTCCGAACCTATCTTGGTGTACTCACAAACGACAATAATGATTATGCCATTAATCAAAATACGTTTGATTTGAAGTTTAAACGCACCGCAGATAATATCTCCTTTTTCGCCAATCCCTATGTGTACCAATATCCGAATCAGGAACTGGAATTAGGTTTGCGGGAAGCGTACTTGGATGTGTATTTCGATAACATGGATTTACGATTAGGAAAACAGCAGATCGTCTGGGGAAAAGCAGATGGGGTTTTTATCACTGATATCGTTTCACCAAAGGATTTGGACGAATTTCTTCTTAGGGATTTTGACGAGATCCGTACCGGCATCACATCACTCAAGGCTGATTATTATCTGGGAGATAACACCATAGAATTGGTTTGGATACCAACTTTTACACCCACAATTTTACCGAATGAAGCATCCATTTGGTCTCGCACACCTATTTTTCCATTACCAGTAACCATTGATGCTTCTCAAAAAGAGATTCCGGGACGACTGGAAAACAGTGAGGGATTCATTAAGTATTCTGGCATGTCATCCCTTTTAGATTTTGAACTCATGGTCGGGACCATGTGGGACGATGACCCAACCATGCACATTAGCCCTATAATGGAAGCGGGTAATCCCATACCAACTGGACTATTGTTAACACCAAGACATCACCAATTGACATTAGCGGGGGGCAGTTTCAGTTCTGAACTGGGCGGGTTCATTTTCCGTGGGGAAGGTGCTTATTATACGGGAAAGCAGTTTACAGCAAACAATAGCACAGGGCTACCGGTTGAACTTCTTGATAAGGATTATGCACATTATCTGATCGGAACTGATTTTTCAATCAGCACCACTCGATTAAGCGTCCAATTTATCCAGCGCGC